>OZ271836.1:901132-1201510 GCA_965601745.1 Alkalispirochaeta sp. | reverse complement strand
AGTTCCGCCTCTTCGCGAGCGCGTCGGCGACTTGGACGTCTTGTTGCCCCACTTCCTCGATCAAGCATGCATAGACATGGATCGCGAGCCCATCAAACCGACAAGCGACGTACTGCAGCTCCTACGGTCCTACGATTTTCCCGGGAACGTCCGAGAACTCCGGTCTCTCGTGTACGACGCGGTCGCGCGGCATACCGGTGGAGCACTCGCGATGGATACATTTCTTGAAGCGACCGGACAGGCCGCACCGCCGAAGCGGAAGCGAGGCATCATTCGATTCGATCAGCAATTACCGACGATCAATGAGGCGATCGATCAGCTTATCGATGAAGCGCTGGATCGAACCGGCGGAAATCAGTCGGCGGCCTCTACGTCATTGGGAATTACGCCGCAGGCACTCAGTCGACGTCTGATTAAACGAAAAGAGGCCGACGAATGACGCCGTGGTTTTATCTCTCCGAGTACTCGGTGGGGAACCTCACTACTGCGATACTCCTTGTCGTCATCACGACCTACCTTCTCGCAATCCGAGACAAAGGAATCGACACCTGGCTTCTCACCGGTTACATCGGCGTACTCGCCGTATTGCTCGTGTCGTACGTCATACGTTACTCGATGCTACATACGGTCGCGCTACGGACGGGACAGATGTCAAACTCTATTGTATTTGGCGTCGTCTTTCTGCTCGGCTTCAGCTACACCTATCGCACTGCGACGTTTATCAAAGAAGCACGAATCGTCGTCTCCGGTTTTTTTCTGATCGCGCTTGCCGTATTTGTCGCCAACTTTGTCCTCGAGGGACGAGTACCCGTAGTGTACGATTTTGGCGCCCACTACTTTACGCACGTTTACGGCGCTCACACTAGCTACGTGACCGGTCTCGGGTACATATGGTCGGCCGTCGTCCTGTTTCGCAAAGCGCGTTTTCACAAACGCGAGGCCGGGGAGCTCCAATCCGTACGATCATGCCGAAATTTTGGGTATCTCATCATCGCGACGCTCGTAATCGCCGCAGCGTACAGTCTCTCACAGGTACAACTCATCACCCGGGACAGCTATAGTCTTGTTTTCAGTAGCGGATCGCTTATCGTGTGTCTCCTGATCTACGTGGTCTACGTTGGAAACTCAAGTCAGCCGACGAGTTTTAGACAGCGACTCGTCGGGATTACGCTTGCCGCGGTTCTGGTCGCGTTTGGTATCGGCAACAACGTCTTGATAGCCCGTGCGGACCGGCGGATCGAGGCGGCCTATCGGGAAGATATTGGCCGGACCGCTCTGTTGGTGGCGCGCGACGAACTCACGATCCTTCCCGCGGCCGTAGCCTATGTTGCGACCGCGAACGGAACGATCTTATGGGACGATGACGGTTCACGCGTTGAGCTCGTGGGCCGTACGTTAACCGAGCACAGACGTCGTTCCGGGCGCAGCGGTATTGATGATCCCGAGGGATTCTATTGGTACGGCGTCTTAGACGATCCAACAACTTTTTTCTTTGCCTATCCGATCACATCAGGTGTCGGTGACCTTGAGGTGGGTTTTCGTTACGCCGACTATCGAGAGTCTATCCACGAGGTTGAACTAGACCTGATGTTTCTCGTAATAGGATCGACGGTCGCCCTACTCATTCTGTTTCCGTTTATTTTTACGCGAACCCTGGTGCGACCGCTCTCGGAGGTTCTCGGCGGTGTACAACGCATGCAGCGGCGTCAGATGGGCCAACCCGTCCCGATTCAATCGATGGATGAGATCGGCGAGCTCGCGACACAGTTTAATGCACTCGCCCGTTCCCTTCAGCAAGCCGAATCCAATTTCGCGGCGATGGCGGAGAACGCAAACGACGGTATTGTGATACTCGACCATTTCGGCACTATTCGGTACGGCAACCGACGCCTCTCGGAGATCAGCGGTTATCCGCTCGACGAACTCGTTGGTTTGCCCCTCACACGGTTCGCGTCGCCTGAGGAACTTGAGCGGGTTACGCAGAACCTCAAAAACCGCCTGGCGGGGCTTACGGTTGAAACGACGTACGAGAGTGCAATCCTCAGCGCGACGGGGGAACGAATTCCAATTGAAGTTACGGGAGCACGGACGATCTGGGAGGGCGAGAATGCAGACGTCGTGATCATTCGTGATATTCGCGATCGAAAAGCGTCGGAAGAGCAGCTGCAGCGTCAACGCGAGCAGCTCGTCGAAGCGGACAAGCTGGCGACGCTTGGAGTGCTTGTCGCCGGCGTGGCTCACGAGGTGAGTAGCCCAACTCACTCGATACGAATGAACAGCGCTTTTGTGGAGGAAGCGCTGAAGCGGGTGCTGCCGGTTGTCGATCAATGTATCTTTGATGAAGAGCAGGAGATCGGTGAAAACACCGTCCTCGGACAGATGCGCGATCGCCTGCCCCAGGCGATTCAGGGCATCGATAAAAGCGCTGAGCAAATCGACTCAGTCGTCCAAAGCCTCAAAGGCTACGTCAAACGGGGTTCGCAGCAACCGGCCTCCGACGTAAATCTAAACGACGTCGTCCGTTCGGTCTCGATCATTGCACGCAGGTTTATTGAGGGACGTACCACGAATTATCGAACCGAATTCAACGAAAATCTACCCAACGTAAAAGGTCGTCTTGCGCGGCTTCAACAAGTCGTTCTCAATCTCGTCGAAAACGCGTGTCAGTCCCTCGCGGATCGCGACGGAACGGTTACGGTTTCAACGGACACAAATCCCGACGGTTCAAAAACAATCTTAACGGTGACCGATACCGGTGTTGGCATCCCTGCCGAGAACTTAAAACGCGTCACTGAACGGTTTTTTACGACGCGGGAATCTGAAGGTGGCACGGGACTCGGCCTTTCCATTACTGCCGATATCGTCAAAGAGCACGGTGGGGAGATTCGACTTGACTCAACGCCGGGGGCCGGCACCACAGTTGCGGTCACGTTTCCGGCTGTTGGTGCGGAAGGTGATCGGACGGGAACTGCGGGTTAGTTGGTGCTTCAAAATCCGAACGCGCGATATGCCTAACTATGCCACTACCTTTCCGGTCAACGCTTTCTTCAGATCGCGCCGACAACCAGGATGGACCCGACAAACGCGGCAATCGAAACAATGGTGCTTACCGAAAGTATGCTTGAAACAAGGGCCTGTTCGCCGTCTTTCGCCGCCAGTGTGACAACATACGGAGGCGGTAGTAGGAGCATTGTGAGGAAAGCGTATGGCGTAAGGTCGTCGTTCGCAGGTAGATAGCGGATCATAATTACCGCAACGCCGACCAAGACCGCCTTTCGAGCTAAAACAAAACGCAGAGCTCGCCCAATATACGTTCGGTCGAACGATAGTTCAAAGCCGATGGCAATGGCGATAATCGGGACCGTTAGATTCCCGAGGATTTCCAGGAACGCCGAGACCGGAACAAAAAACCCAGACGGTAGGTCGAAGTTCCGAGTAATAATCCCTACTACGAGACCGACGACGATCGACCAAATCACTGGACTGGTGCAAATCCGAGCGAAAGCGGCTGCAAACACGCGGGATTCGGACGAGCCCTCTTCGACGCGAGCGGCGAGGATCGGCATTAAAACGATAAAGACAAACAGGACTTGTCCGAGATCAACAGCGGCAAAAACCGGTAAGGCATCGCTGCCAAAGACAGAAACAAAAAGGGCGTACCCGAGCATCCCGGCTTCGAATCCGCCAACCATAAACGAACGGACGTCCGTCGATCGTCGGGCGCCAATCATTGCCAGTCGGGCGCCGACGAGCAGGATTACGCAAAGACTGAACATCATCAGGGCCAAAAACAACTCGTCCCGTCCTGGATTCATCGAGGAGAACGCCCGAAAAAGTAGCGCGGGAAGCGTCACATCAGCAACCAAGCGCTTTAGTTGTTTTACCGTCCGCGGCGTGAGAAAACCTACGCGTCGAAACGCGTGACCGGTCAGAAACAAAAAACCACTGGGATAATCCGACCAAGTAATTCAAGGCTGTCCACCCGACCATACTATCCGATGGTTTTTCGGACAGTAAGGTCGCCGCCGCCTCAGGCGTTCTCAGCACCCTCGCCGCTCTTTACCCCAGGGTATAGTTGCTCTTCTCTCGTTCGCTCGGCTCGATATTCTGGATTACATCCACGAGGTTGCCGGACGGATCCTCGACGATAAAATGTCGTTGGCCAAACTCCTCGTCTTTGAGCTCGCGGACGGCTTTGAGCGGGCCGCTGAGGACAAGTCGTTCGTAGACCTCCGCTGCGTCCTCCACCTCAACATTAACCAGCATCCCCTGGCACTTCCTTTGGTAATCAACCGGGACGGTCTCATGATCGAAACACAATACGGCAAGCTCCCAGCCTCGACGAGGCCCGTCACAATGCATGCTGACGTACCAGTCGGTTTCGTAGCTGTACTCGAACCCAAAATACCGTTTGTAGAACGAAGCGGTCGCCGCAACTTCATCGGTCATGATCACTGGGTACACACTCGAAATGTTCATTTCTTCCTCCTTATACAAACATTCTGTATGTATTTATAATATACATTCAGATTGTATGTATGTCAAATGACATGGTAGAATTGCTTTATGCCACGCCGAACCGCAGAAGAGGCAGATCGAACGCGCGAGTCGTTAGTTCGCTCCGCATGGGATCTATTCGCCGCAGATGGTTTCGACAACGTGAGCGCCGCGGAGATCGCCGATCGCGCGTCGGTAACCCGCGGCGCGCTTTATCACCATTTTGGTGGTAAGCGGGAGCTGTTCCGAGAGGTCGCTGAGCGCATATTCACCGAGCAAGGCCAACGGATCATGGCAGCGGCCGAGGCGCAAGACGAACCACTGGAGTCCCTCATCGCCGGATGTCGTGCCTTTGTCGAGCACTCCCAGCGCCCGGACTACCATAGGATCGTATTTCTCGATGGACCGGCGGTTCTGGGGACGGAAGGCTGGCGAGAACTCGACGACAGACACACCACGTCCACCTTACGGACGGCGTTAGAAGAACTCGCGGATAGCGGTTTACTCGGCGCAATCGACATAGCGGCGCTGACCGAGGCGTTGTCAGGCGCAATGAACCAGCTGGGATCTTGGATTGCAGATATGGACGAGTCAGAGCAAATGGCGGTCACTGAGCGGGCCATTAGGACGATTGGCCAGATGCTTTGTTTTGCAACTACAAAATAACCGGTCGGGTCAGGATACGAGTACATCATCCGACCGCTTGCGTTTCTCGATGTAGCTGTTCGCCGGCGGTCGCTCAGCACGCCCTCGCATCGGACGACGCATGGGCCACGAGCATCTCCCGCATTAACGCAAAATCGATTGTGGCTGGATTACGATAGCGGATGCACCCCTTCCCCATTGCGGATTTGGGAAAGAGATCCCGGAACTGGTCGATGACTCCTTCTTTTAAAAGATAGAGTGAGATGTAGTCGCGCTGGCTGTTAAACGCGAGCTCTATCCCGCCGCGTATCCCGTAGGACGGCATGCCATACTCCATGCTCTCGGAATGATGGGGGTGCGTTTCCGCTATGAGCGATCGCAACTTTTGGAGGGCCTCAAGGCGTTGGATCGGTACGGTCCCTAGGTATGCGTCGACACTTTCTTCGTCACTCGTCATGGGCTCTCCTTCTTCATGATCGTCTAATATTGCAGACAGCAACTCTTGTCCAGGCGGCCGTAGAGATCGGCATACGCAAACACAGCATATACATCGTGATCTCGCGATGATAGACAGAATCAGTACGGCGATTTAGTTACACGCTTTTTGATAGACGCCCTCGTAGTACTCCGCCAAAATCAACTACATTAAGCGCATGAATCGCGTCGCCGGAAAAGCGCTTTTTGTACTATTAGTGATCGCCGAAGTCGTCATTGCACTTCTGTTTGCGGCCAATCTGATTTTTGTCGGTATCCTTGGATGGGACCTGAGTTTTGACACACGCCTGTTTTGGACTTCGCCGAGCGTGTGGATCGTACTCCTCCTGTATCCGTTTACGTTCCTGGTTCAGCGGAAGAACGCTTTTGTCCGCAATGAGGATCTGCCGTGGCTTTTTCGGGGCTATCTACGGTTTTTGTTCGTATTACTTCGGGGAGCGGTCTATACGGCATGGCGCCTCCTCATTACGACCAGTGCTCGCCCTGACTGGCGCACGGCGACGGAGGGCCTGAGTTTCTTCGTAATCTCGTTTGTACTGTTGACCATCCTGGCGTGGTTTGGCTACGGCAAAATCATGCGCTCACGAATAAACCAAATGTTCTTTGACGACCTCAAAAGCTTTGCCGAGGAGAGAGGCGGACGGACCGTCGCCGACGAGAGCGGTATACGCGCCTTTATTCTCAACGCGCAAAGCATTAACCATTCTGTGATCATGGGCGATCCGATCGGCTCACAAGAGGAGTCGCTCCCACAGGTCGTTGTCTGGCCGAAACCGCCGCAAGGCATCGCCGTCCATTGGCTTACGATAACGAGGAGGAATGCCATTACCAAACACTGGTCGGTCCAGATCAGATGGACGCTCTGTCTGATGGGCAAGCTCCGAGCCAATCTTCAGTCCGAACGCAATGACTCCATCGTCCTGGACGCGCCGGGTATGACCCGCAAGCTCTCGTCGCCGGATGAGCGAAAACGATGGACGTCGTTGTCCCGCCGATGGAACATCAAGAGTATCGAGTTACTCAAAGATGATTACCTGATAGTCTGGACGCCCCCATACGATTGGAAGACGATGTCTATCAGACCTCCATCAAAACAACGTCTCGATATGCTTTGCCGCGAGACGCACAATCTTCTATCCGGATCATGACAGAGAGGTTGCCCCGGTTTCCTGCCACGTCCCGTCTTTAGCGCTGTTTAGAACCGCGTCGCACACCCGCTGAGTTTGGAGCCCATCCTCGAACGTCGGGCCAACGGTCTCGCCCGTCTCGAGGGACGTTAGAAAATCCGCCGCTTGGTGGACAAAGCTCGCTTCGTACCCGATTGCCAGACCTCCGCGCCACCAGTGCGCCATATACGGCTGGTCACTGTCGGTAACGTGTATCGATCGCCAGCCGCGTACAACAGATTCATCACGGTGATCAAAGAAGCTCAAACGATGTAGGTCGTGGAGGTCCCACGCCAGGGAGGCGTGTTCGCCGTTGATCTCGATGCAATACTTCGCTTTATGTCCGCGCGCGTAGCGTGTCGATTCAAAGTTTCCAAGAGATCCGTTTTCAAAGTCGCAGAGGAAGGTGCAGGCATCGTCGATTTTAACCGGCTGCCGTTCTCCCGTTTCGGCGTGCATGCGCTCCTTTACAAACGTCTCCGTGCGCGCCGTCACACGCGTAATCGGTCCGTTCCACCACATCGCCGTATCGATGCAATGCGCGAGAAGGTCTCCGGTTACGCCTGATCCCGCCACCGCTGCATCGAGTCGCCATGTTCCGGTCCCACCCTGGGGAACGTCCGTCGAAATCGTCCAGTCCTGGAGGAACTGCGCGCGTAGATGATAGATCCGACCGAGGATACCGGTGTCGATCGTATTTTTAGCGAGCGTTACCGCCGGTACGCGTCGGTAGTTGTACCAGATCATGTTTTGCACGCCGGCTTTGTTTACCGCTCCGACCATCTTCTCGCCTTCGTCGGCCGACAGCGCGAGCGGCTTCTCGGTCATGACCATTTTGCCTAATTGGGCCGCGGCAATCGCGATCTCGGCGTGAAGATGGTTTGGCACGCAGATATCGACGACGTCGATCTCGGGATTCTCGACGACTTTCCGCCAGTCGGTTTCAACGCGTTTGTATCCCCATTTGTCGGCGACATCCTGTGCATTATCACGGGTTCGGCCGCAGATCGTGTGGAGTTCGGTCTGATACGCGGTATCAAAAAACCGCGGCGCTGAGGTAAATGCGGTGGCGTGTGTCCACGCCATAAACCCGTATCCGATCGTTCCGATGGCGATCTTTTTGCTCATCGCTCGTGCTCCTTTGACATTCGTCACGTGACGAGCCGGCGTTTTGCCGTCGAGAACGGGGCGTTAATGACATCCGGGAGTGCACTATCGTGCGCCCCCGGACCGATCGATTCTTACTCGAATCTCTCGGGCGTTTGAACGAGTGCCTGAATGTCGGGCTGATTGAAGTTTGCCGGCGTGATTAAAACTGGAGGAAGTTCAACGTATTGTTGCTCGGCAAACGTCTCCGATATGACCTCATGGACGACCTCCACACCTCGGAATCCCATCTGATATGGATCCTGCGCGACGATCGCATCGATGGTCCCGTCGTCAAACAGCGGCAAAGTCTCCGGCGAGGGATCAAAAGTGACGATATCGACTTGATCTTCCATCCCCCTCCCCTTGACCGCCTGGGCAATTCCAACCGCTATCGGTGCCGCCGCGGAAAAGAAACCGCGTACGTCGGGATTACCGGTCAGGATATCCGACGCGATATCCAGCGACAGCGCGGCGTCGGCGTTTGTCCATTGCGTTTCAAGCACCGACATATTGGGATACTCGGCGATCGCGTCGGCAAATCCAACACTGCGTTGCGCGCTTATCGAACCAGCTTGAATCCCGAGGTTGGCCACAAGCCCCTCTTCACCGAGAATCCGCGCCATTTCATGACCGGCCATCTGTCCACCGGCATATTGGTCGGTAACAAAGCTCCCATATGGATCGCGACCGCTGATGCCGGAGTCCACCATCACGACCGGTACTCCGGCGGCTATCGCCTCCTGGACCGGCGCGATCAATGCCTCGGTATCGAGCGCGGCGAGCAGGATGCCTGCCGGTCGTCCCGCTGTTACGTTACGGACAAAGTCGACCTGGGCATTGATGTCGGCCTCAGTCGACGGCCCGGCGTACTGGATCTCATAACCGAGTTCCTCTGCTTTGTCCTCCGCACCCTTGAGCAGGAACAGATAGAACGTCGCCGACGTCGACTTTGGAATAAAAACGATCGTGTTGCTCTCCTCCTGACGACCACCGGCGAAAACCCCATCGACGACCGCGGCACACAGGAGCGCCACGATCAGCAATACCACGATTCCCCTTTTCATAGGATCACCTCCACCCAACTTTTTCCGGCTCAAACTGAGCCGTTACTCCCCTTTACTTCTGACGACGAAACTGGTCTATCGCGACGGCCGCGATTATCACGCTGCCGTTAACGACCAACTGCCAAAACGCGTTTACGCCGAGAATGTTGAGACCGTTCCTGATCGTCGTCATGATCACCGCGCCGACAAGCGTCGCAAAGATGTGTCCTTCACCACCGAGGAGACTCGTACCGCCGATGACGACGGCACCGATCGCGATAAGTTCGTAGCCTTGTCCGCCCGCCGGTTGTATGGTTCCGAGGCGCGCGGCCTCGATAATCGACGCCAGACCGGCGAGAAACCCACCACCGGTAAATATCCACAGCTGCATCGCCCGGATGTTGATACCGGACAGTCGCGCGGCCTCGGGGTTGCTCCCCATCGCGTACACAAACCGGCCAAAGCGGGTGTAGTTAAAAATCAGATAACCGAAGACAAATACGACCAAGGCGACAATCGTCGGTACCGGGATAACACCGGCGATTCGTCCTTGCCCGATCCAGCGATAGCGATCGTCAAGCCCGTAGATCGGAATACCGTTGGAAAGAATTAAGGCGAATCCCCGGGCGATCCCCATCATGCCGAGCGTCGCGATAAACGGCGGCACCCGCAGGCGGGTAATAAGCGTTCCGCTGAACGAACCGAGGAGCGCGCCGAAGAGCACGGTTGCAGACAACGCCAAGACCAAGCTTCCGGTGCTGTCGAGCACCATGCCGCCGACTACAGCGGCGCACGCAAACACGGAACCGACCGACAGATCGATTCCGCCGGAGACAATCACAAAGGTTTCACCCGCGGCGATAATTGCGATAACCGACGCCTGTAAGGTGATTTCAAACAGGTTTGACAGGGTGAAGAAGTACGGCGAAAGGATGCCCAACACGATCCAGATTCCAAACAGAATCAGAAGAAGCGAAACCGCCTGATTGCTCAATAGTGAACGCAACGTCGTGCGGCGGAGATCGCCGTTCGCTACGCTTTTTGAGGTCGCGTTCTTAGTCCCATTCGGTGTCTCGGTCATGAGCCCTCCGTAGCGCGTGCTTGCTCTACAATGCTGAAGTGCATGATTTCCTGCTTGTCGGTCTTGGCGGGATCGAGTTCCTTTACCAGTCGCCGACCCGACATCACCAGGATTCGGTCGCAGACCTGGAGCACCTCGTCCATATCGCTGGAAACGAACAAAACCGAGCGATCTCCCGGTTCGACAAAACGCTGGACTAGATCGTAGATCTCCTGACGAGCGCCGACATCGATACCGATCGTCGGTTCATCCAAGACGAGCAGCGTACAATCCGCGTTGAGCCAACGACCGAGGATCACCTTCTGCTTGTTACCGCCGCTTAAGTACTTAACCTTATCGTCAATACTTCTCGTTTTGACGTGGACGGAGTCGACGACATCATTGGCGAGTTTCCGTTCCGCGCCACTTGAAACGGTGATCGCCCGGCGCGCTTTAACGGTCCTGCCCAGCGCGATGTTGCGACCAACACTCAGATTAAGAAAAAGCCCATGTGAATCGCGGTCCTCCGGCAAATAGCCCAGCCCGATGTCGACAGCTTTGACCGGAGAGCGGACGGCGCGCTCGTGGCCGTTAAAAACGATCGTTCCCGATTCCACCGGATCCGCGCCATAAATCGCCCGAGCGAGTTCCGTCTTACCGGCGCCGACCAGACCGGTCACGCCGAGAATCTCGCCCGCCCGAACATCAAATGAGATCGGCTCCCGGAGGTTTGCATTGAGAACGTCGCGGACTTTGACGAGGACGTTGCTCGGTGGAACGTGGCGATAGTCTCGTTTTGACTCGACACCTTTTCCGACCATTAACGCGACAATCTCTGCGGTATCGGTGGAACGGGGATCGACCGTCGCGACGTTTAGGCCGTCGCGAAGGATTGAAACGCGGTCACCTATTTGTCGAATCTCCTCGAGCTTGTGGGAGATGTAGACGATGCCGATCCCTCTCTTTTTTAAGCGTCGAATTATGACAAAGAGCGCCTCTGCTTCTCGCGCGCTCAGGGCAGCGGTCGGTTCGTCCATGATGAGTATCCGGGCATTTTTAGAGACCGCGATCGCGATCTCAAGCATCTGTTTACTGGACACGGAGATGTCTTTGACTTTCTTGGTCGGATCGATGTCAAAATCGAGAGAACCGAGAATATCTCGGGCATGCGCACGCACCCGGCGCCAACGTACCAATCCCCGCGAGCGGGTAAACGAATCAAACGAAAGATTCTCGGCTACCGTAAGGTGCGGGATGAGATGGAAGTTCTGGTAAACCGTCGCGACGCCGAGCTCTTCAGCTGCTCGTGGCGTGTGCTTGGCGATGTCGATCCGATTACCGTCTATCGTGAACTCGCCGTCATCCGCCCGGTAGGCCCCGGAGAGAATCTTGATCAACGTCGATTTGCCGGCGCCGTTCTGGCCGAGTAAGACATGAACTTCGCCGGCTCGTAGCGAGAAATCGACATCCTTCAAGACCTTGACGCCAAAGAAGGACTTATCGATTGTTTTCATCTCCAGAACAAACTCGGCCATCATTGTCACCTTGCGAACGGTTTTCGCTCGACTCGTCGACTCAAGACTGAGTGAATCTGTTTACGATCTGTCGCTGATCAGGAAAAGCCCTACAGGTATCGTACTACGCTTTCGTAACGCTGTAAAATTCGGAACGGAAGGTCGGCAATAGTTGATCGCGAGTGTCGAATCGTGAGATGCGTTACACTAGGAATGGGCCGAGGATACTCCGAGACGATGAATATACGGTTGCCGACTCTCTCTATTCGCCGCGCGCTCCTCTTCACCTCGTTGGTCGCCATCGTCCCAGCGATCGCGATTATCATCGTGACGGGAATTGAGTACGGGGGCGAGCTCGGTCGAAGTGCCCGTGCGGACGCCGCGCGACAGGTCGAAGCGATCGCGACGATCCAAACCTTGACATCGCAATCCGTTCTCCGCACGGTTCGCACCGTCGCGTCGCTGCCCGCGTTCCGGGACGAAGACAGGTCTCGTCAGCGTGAGGTGATGGAGGCAGTTCTCGATCGCAATCCCGAGTACGAAAATATGTCCGTGACCGATCTCGATGGTTTTGTGACCGTATCGCCACGTCTCGCCGTTGGAACCGATCTATCGGATAGAAAACACATCCGCGAATGCGTCGAGACCGGGCGATTTGCCGCCGGCGAATTTATTATGGCCCGCACCGACGGACGGCCCTCGTTTCCGTTTGCCATTCCCATACATAACCAGGTCGGGGAGATGATCGGCGTCCTTACTGCGGTTTATCGCCTGACGTCGTTCGAGTCGTTTTTTGAGCGACTCGACCTCCCGCCCGAAACTATTCTGGGAATCACCGACCACAACGGAATCCGTATCTACTTTCGGCCGGAGAAAGAGAGCAATCCAATCGGTGTTCCGATAAGTCCGGATACATGGTCGGCGATCTCCACGGGGGGCGACGTCGGAGCGACCGAGCAAACCGGTTCGGACGGCTTGCGGCGATTGTATTCGTATCAGCGCCTGTATCTCGACGATTCCACGCAACCGTACATGTACGTCGTGGTCGGATATCCCCTGTCGATCCTTCGCGCGCGCGAGCAAGGTATCCTCCGGCGTAACATCATTCTTATGATTTGTGTCATCGCTGTGGCGGCGTTCACCGGTTTGGTTCTTGGAGGGGCGGTATTTGGACACCGATTCGAGGATCTTGCGAGGACCGCGACAGCAATAAGCGACGGGAATTTTTCGGCACGCACGGGCATCAATGCCTCCGGTACCGAGGTTGGTCAAATCGCATCGGTGATCGACGAGATGGCTGAGAGTCTCGAAGTCCGAATCGAGGAACGCCGTAAAGAAGCGGAACGACTCTCGCGTTCGCTTAACGAGAAAGAGGTGCTGCTCCGGGAGATCCACCACCGCGTTAAGAACAACATGCAGCTCATACTCAGCATCGTCCATCTCCAACGTTCGTCAACCGTCGATCTCGACTCGTTTTCTTCCGATCTTGAAACACGGATTAGCGCGATGGCCGTCGTCCACGAAATGCTCTATGAGTCAACCGACATCGCCCTGGTCCAGATGCAGGAGTTTCTCGAACGTCTCGCTTCCGGGGCGTCGCTTTCAATCGTACCGCCGACGTTCTCAATCGACGCCGGTGACACCGCCCTCCGACTCGAGCACGCAATTCCGATCTCGCTAATCGTCTCAGAGCTTATAACCAACTCGTGCAAATACGGCCAATCCGATGACGGTTCCGTCGTCGTTGACGTTCAGGTAAAACACTACGACGGCCGCATATGGCTCCGCGTAAGCGACAACGGACCAGGTTATCCGATGGACTTCAGTTCGGATTCAGAACGCGGCCTTGGCATTCGCCTCGTTACCGCCCTAACCGATCAACTACGAGGTACGGCGGAGTTCGAAAACTGTTACAACCGCCGTCTTCCCGGAGCGACGACGATCGTAACGATACCGATTTTGTAACGAGATCTTTTATCACCGGCCGGCGAACCGAGAATCAGTTCTTAGCCGTCGGTACTTCGATGTAGTCAGTGTACGAACCTCTATCAAACCGACGTGCCCTTCCGGAGGCGACGTTTTCCGAGCCGAGAATTGGGGCAACTACATCTAAATCGCCCATGGTGCGATCAGCGTCGGAAAGCGATTTCGATCCGTCTCCCGCGCTTGTCACGTGAAAGAAGTCGATCGTCGCCAGCAACTGCTCTGCCTGACCGGCCAGCTCCTCGGCCGTCGCGGACATCTCTTCAGACGACGAAGCATTTTGCTGAGTTACGATATCCATTTGGTTGACCGCTTTGTTTATTTGATCCACTCCGACCGACTGCTCCGAGCCGGCGGCGCTTATCTCCTGCACCAGTTCCGCGGTTTTGAGGATGTTAGGAACGAGTTCCCGCAGCTTGTTTCCAGCGTTTTGAGCGGTCTCGAGGCTCATTCCGGAGAGTCCGGTGATCTCAGCAGCTGCCATTTGACTCCTCTCCGCAAGCTTCCGGACCTCGGAGGCAACAACCGCAAAGCCTTTGCCCACCTCACCGGCTCTGGCAGCCTCGATCGCGGCGTTGAGCGCCAACAAATTCGTCTGCCGGGCTATCTCCTCGACGACGGCTATCTTGTCCGTAATATCGTTCATCGCCGCAACCGCCTTATCGACAGCCTCGCCGGACTCCTCGGCGCTCTTGGCCGCTTGCTGGGCGATCAGATCGGTCTCCCGCGCGTTGTCGGCACTCTGCTTAACGTTGGAATCCATCTCACCAACGGACGCGGAAAGCTCCTCGGTGGATGCCGCCTGTTCGTTGGCCCCTTGTGAAACTTGCTGGGCCGAGGACGCAAGTTCCTGGCCGCCGGCACTCACGTTTGAGGCGGCACTGCGGACGCCGACAACGACATCCTGAAGTCGGTTTACCATCGTGCGCGCTGCCTCGGCAAGCTTACCGACCTCGTCTCGTTGGCTGACCGACACGTCGACAGTAAGATCGCCGTCGGCTATCTCACCCATTTTCCGCGTTATCGAAACAAGCGGTACCGTCATGCGCCGCCCAACGACAAAAGCAAAAATACCGACGACGAACAAGACGGTGAGACCGCCGATTAATACGTTTCGCACCAAGGTATCGAGCGCTGCATCAACTCGCTCCTGGACAACAAAGAGTTCATCCTTGTAAGAACCGGCCCCGATTACCCAATCCCATTGAGGGAAATACGCGACCGCGGTGAGCTTATCTCGCGGCTCGGGATCTTCGGCGTTTTGCCAGGGGTACTCGATAAAGATAATTGAGTCCCGGCCTGATGCGACGGCACTTTCGATTAACTCCTGAACAAAGAGGTTTCCGGCAGCGTCTCGGGCTTCCCAGATGTTTTCCCCGTCCCGTTGACCGTTCGCCGATATGATATATTCGCCTCGCCGCTGACCGCTCCCGGCAAGTGCAAAAACGTATCCGGTACGGCCAACCTCGATATCGATAATTCTCGCTCGTAGGGATTCCTGCACCGTCGATTCGGCGACCCCGACCGAGAGAATCCCAATTATTTCGCCGGTCTCGGCGATGATCGGTTCGTAGGCCGTGAGGTACCAATCGTCGACAACGAGGGCCCGACCGTAGTAGGTCTCGCCGCGGAGGATTGTCGACACAACGGGATTGTCCTCGCCGTCCGGATTAAACGCCGGCAAGAATGTATTTATCGCGCGTTCGTCTCCTTCAAGGACGACGTTGGTCGCGACGCGAAGCATGTCACCTTGCTCGTTCATACGCTGAAAGATGGTAGAAATACCGCCAACAAGATCCTGAACTTCATCAACGACAAGCGTCTCCTCGTTTGTGGAGATGTTTTGTCCTAACCAGATTCCGCCGACCGTGAGCGCCGGTAAATCAACGGTTTTAACTTCATTCGTATATTGGTTCATCACCTGCCACTCGTATCGTTCTTCACCGAGTGAAAATCGGCCATAATCGGCCGCGATTCGGACAGCGACACCGAGGTCGCTGTTGACCTTTTGCTGAGCGAGGCTATTGGCATTCTCGAGGAGGTCGAGAACATTCGCGGCGATTTGGGCGGTGTTATCCTGCACAAGGAGCGTAACCTCGCTTTCGATGACCTCGGATGTTTGCCCGTTTTGCCATACGATGAGGATTGCAGTAAGCGTCATGACGGAGGCCGCTGCGATAACGGCAAGCCCGGTGACCTTGTACTTCAGACTCAGTCCCATCTTTTGTTCTCCTATGAAGTGAATAGATAAATTATTATCTAACGAGCTTTTACTGTCAATTTTAATGAAAAATAAATCTATAACGGCTTAAACTCTAAATTCTTTATATATTCGTTTTTAGAAGTTTTGCAGTCGCTTAGTTTCCGATCCCATCGGGCCGCAAAAAAGCCTCCGCCGTTTCCGTCTGAATGGGTTTCTGCCTTATATTGTCAGCATGAAACGAATGAAGCTGCGTGATCCTCGAAGGTTCTTCTTGTTTGTTGTATTTGCTGCAGTAACGGCATTTGCCGTTGTATCGTGTGACGAAGCCGGAGCAGGGTCTGGCGATGGCGGCGATCTTCCCGGTGATCCGATCACGATTTCCGGCACCGTGGCGACCCAGATCGATTTGAACACATTTACCGAAATCGCGTTTAGCAATCCGAGCGACGCGGTGACGTTTTTTTTAGTCGACAGCGGATTCACTTTTGAAGTGTTTGATTCAAGTGTCTCTACCGACTACTCGTTTAGTCTGACGTTGCCCGTACCCGATGGGACGGACCTCGCCCCGCCACCAAGCGGCGTAAGCTCGAGCGACCCCGCGGCGGTCGGCGTTTGGGTAGAACTGTTCGGTGCCCGCGAGGACGCGGTGATATACGAGTTCACCGATATTCTGGCGTTTGGAACGATCGAGGGCGCACCGGGTCCGGACAGCACTCTTTCGTTGGAGTCGACTGCGTACCTTTACAGCGACCGTGATACCCAGCTCGACGGCACCTCGACCGACGACCTGGTGGTATTTGACTCGCTCGATCTCAGCGCAGGGTGGAACGAGGTGCTCCGGACGTTCACGGTCTCCTTTGGTCCGGATGCGGAACTTACCGGTGCAACCCAGACACTATCCAACGGGAGCGCACCCGCCGGTTCGGAGTGGGTCCTTGTCGGCGACTTTCTACGCGGCCAGGTAGAAGCAGAGGCGGACGGGAACGATCCAACGGCGAGCGCGTTTCACGGATACGACTCCGGCGCGACTGTCGGCGAGTTTCTCACCGACATCTACGTCCGCGGTACCGTTGGCGATGGCGAAGTCGAGTTTTTTCTGGACGACGGTACCGCGACAACCGGCCGCGAAGTGTTACTCTACCTCGGAATAGACGATGGTAACGCGACCGACGGATCGATAGATCTAGGAACCTATACCCTCGGCGGGAGCGACGGCACCGACCTCATCGATGCGTTCTTTATCGTATATTCGAGTACTACGCAGGAGCAAATCGTCGCTGGTGTTGGTGCCGACTCCACCGACGTAGTCGGCGGTACATTTGCGACATACTACCAAATTGTTTCGGGAACGCTCAATCTCGAGGGTGAAGTTGAACCTGATACCATCTCCTTTACCTTGGTGGCGGAAGACGGAACAACGCTCACACTGAACTACTTGGCGGGGATAGCCGGGCCAACGCTCTTCGACTATTCGACATACGACATTTTTTAGGTCGCGTCAGGGGGCGATCGACCGACATTATCGCGCGCGTGAGATGCCCCGCGATGCGTGTGGCGCGACGTGCGCCCTCGACGAGTCGTTCCGGACCAGCGGGGACCGCTCCGACTTGCAAGGTTATCGTCCGGCGCAGTATCTTGACCGTATGACTGAACAATCTGTTGGGGTAATCGGAGTTGGTCGTCTGGGTTCAGACGTTGCCTTTGCGCTTGCCGAGCGGGATCTCGGTGATATTGTCCTCTACGATCAGGATGTAGGTCGGGCCGAATATCTTGCACAGGATCTTTCCGACACGAGTTTTGGGCGAATATATAACCGCCGCATCCGATCGGTACCGGAGATGCGTGATCTCGCCGACTGTGACGTGATCCTTGTCGCCGCCGGAGCGCGCATGAGTTCGGGCGCCGATCCAGCCAACGTGTTTGCAGCCAACAAGGCGATCGCCGAGGAGATCGCCGTCGCCTTTGCGGGCAGTTCGAGCGTTTTTATCGTTGCCAGTGAGCCGGTTGATCTGATGACCGCCTACCTCCGAAAGCAACTGATGATACCGCAATCACGAGTGCTCGGGATCGGCGGGATCGTTGACGCGTTTGTTGCGCGTAATGCGATCGGCGACGCCCTCGATATCAGTCCCGACTATATTCGTACCCACGTTGTCGGCCCGCACGGCAGCGGCGCCCAGCTCGTGTGGCATTACACGCGAATAAACGGTGTCGCCATTGAGCAAATCGCCGACGAGGACCAAATCAAGCAAATCGAACTTCACGCCAAACGCGAACTTGAGGAACGCGATCATCGCATGGACCAAAGTGATGCCCGGTTCGCTCCGGCGACAGCGAGCGTCGAGCTGATTCGCTCGATCGTCCGTAACGACCGGCGCATTCACTCGGTGACGATGGAGGTGTCCGACGTCTACGGGGTCAGCGGAACCGCGATGAGCGTGCCGTGTATCGTTGGGCGGTTCGGAGCAGATCGAGTGTTTGCACCGCCGCTGGATAAGGAAGCGCAAAAGACTATCCAGGACGTCGCTGCCTCTGCCGCGAAGCTTATTGCCGGAGGTGCGAAATGAGAAAAGTCACCATTTTTGGAGCCGGAAACATGGGGGCCCGCATCGCATTTTTTCTGGCGCGCAGTCGGGACGTCGCCCGAATACGCGTTGTCGACGTCGACGGTGATCGTGCTCGCGCGGCTACGCTCGATTTTCTGGAATCGAACATCGCATTGAAGTCGAAAATCGAGATGGTCGACTACGACGAACCCAAAGAGATCGAACTGAGCGACGCCGTGATAATTGCCGCCGGTGTCAAAAAGCACACCGACGACCGGATCGAGTATCCCACCGATGTCGATATCGCACGGATGGTAGAGATCGGCGAACGCATCGGCCACTTTGCCTCGCAGACGGTTGTCGGGGTTCTCTCGCAGCCCGCGGAGATATTTGCCCCCATCATTGCCAAGGCGGGAGATCTCAAGCCAAAACAGGTGTTCGGATTTCCGCTGCTCATCTACCGCGAGTGGTATCGCGCGGGTATAGCGCGCCTGGTCGGTCTGAGTAATCATGACATTCGAATAACGACCGTTCGAACGATGTCTGGTGAGGAACTCGTACCAGAACAATGTGCGGTCGGAGGCATCCCGCTCATGGAACTGATCGACGACGTATCGGTGCTCCCGCCGCCGCCATCGCATGAGGTCATGGAAGAACGCCTCGCCCAGATCCATTACGGTCCCGCGGCGGTCGTCTCGGAGGTGACAAGCGAAATCGTTGGTCAACGGCGTCACGTCGCGACAACGATCTGTCCCGATCCGGCGACCGGACTCTATACCGAGGCAAAAGCGATAATTGGAAGTCGTGGATTTGAGAAGCGAATCCCGCTCCAGCTTTCACCGGAGCAGAAGAAGCGCCATCAAGAGTACGTCGACGTGATCTCAGATCTCAGTAAGCGCCTGCCCTGAGTTAGATAAACAGGCCGACGACGCTCACCATCGCAACCATGTAAAAGAAGGCCGCTATTACGGCGGTCTTCTTTGCGCTCAGGACAAGTTTCGCTTTTGCTTTTTCATCCGGACTCTCAGACTTACGCAGTTTGCCGATACCAAGTCCATACCGCACAAATCCAACCACGAGCATGACAAGGAGAACCGATAGTATTCGCAAGATGGAACTTTCAAACATAAACAAATCTCCCTATGCTTGCGCTGGAACTGCTTTCACCGGACTTGGTTTCTTATTAGGCTTGAAGCGTTTGTTATTGAGGTATGGAACAAACAGGTTCATCGTCAGGACGGCAAAGGTCGTACCCTCGGTAAACTCGTAAACGCCGGGAGTCTGCCAACCCCACCAGCGCATACTAATGATAATCGCGCCGACGCCGGCTCCAAAAATCAACTGTCCCTTTGGGTATTTCGGCGACGACATAGGATCGGTCGCCATAAAGCATCCTCCGAGCATCAGACTGCCGGCGAAAAAATGAAAGAGCGGATTCTGACCTCTAACGAGAGCGGCGATCAAAATCACCGAGAAAGCGGCAAGCGGAATCCTCCACCGGACAAACTTGCGGTACACGAGATAGCTAAAACCCAAAAGCAACGCGAGCGTTGAAATCTCGCCGATCGATCCGGGGATACGACCCAAAAACATATTGATGATCGGCACCCCGGCGGTTTGACCGGTCTCGCGTAATACCTCGAGCGGTGTCGCCGAGCTCACCATATCAAACGGCGGTCGCCACGGGAGAATTGAGTCCGGAAAGGCAAAGAGGTAAAAAATGCGACCAAACATCGCGGGGTTAAATAGGTTCTTGCCAAATCCGCCGAGCAACTGCTTTCCAAAGATGATCCCAAAGGCGACCGATGTTGCCAGGGCGTAGACAGGTGTCGAGGTGGAAACCGCCATGGAGAGTAGGAGCCCGGTTACCGCAGCGCTTCCGTCGGTAATCGTGATCTTCTGACCCGTGAGCTTTTGGTACAGAGCCTCAGCAACGAGAGCCGTCGCGACGCCGGCAACAATTCGAACAAGCGCATCGACACCAAACGCAAAAACCGAATAGATCGCGGGTAGCGCAAGTGCCGTGAGCATTCCATACATGATCTTCATTGTCACCTATCATACATGCTTACCCCGAGATGTCGCAACTCGGTTACTCGGTTTACTCAAGCGGCGTGTTAGAATGGTCGGAGCAAAGGGAGCAGATATGAATCAGTACGTCATCACTTACCTTGGTGGAGATCAACCCTCGAGCCCGGAAGAAGGTCAGAAACACTACGCCCAGTACCAGGAATGGGTAAAATCATTGGGTGAGGCAGTCGTTACCCCAATGGTTCCGTACAAAAACACCCACACAGTCCATCCTGACCGCGCCGTTACGGAGGGCAGTTCGGTTTCTTCGTCGGGCCATACCATTATTCAGGCCGAATCGATCGAACGGGCGATCGCCTACGCGGAATCATGCCCATTTTTAGATATCAACGGTTCTCTAGAGGTATCTGAAATTGTACAGATGTAAGACGTGGCGTGTCCGATAGCGCGATGTCGAAGCTGCGGTTGATCTTGGAGAGGCAGTGGCTTCATGCCCTTCTCCTTCTGCTGCTGCTGGCCGGAATGTGGTCGGTTTCCGCATACGACGGCGTTTGGGTCGGGCAGTTGTGGGACGTCGCTACACTTCTCTGGTTGTGGCTCGCTGTCGGACTCGCAATCGCCCATCAGGTGTACGTGTGGTTTTGTTGGAGAACCGAGCTCCATACTTCCTTTCTTTCTCGCACACTAGGTAGCCGCGGATTCCCATCGTACGCCGTCGGATTTTCACTCATCGGTATATTCCGAGTCGTTGTTGTTTTCTTTGTAGCGGTATCCAACCGGGGTACGTTCCCACTCAACATCGTCGTTTCGAGAGCTCTCGCGGTTTTTATACTGCTACCGGCGTTGTACCTTTTCTACTCCGTAAAACGGTACTTCGGATTTCGTAGGGCGTTCGGAATCGATCATTTTGATGAAGACTACCGGACCAGGCAGTTGGAGCGTCGGGGAATTTTTCGCTATACGCGCAACGGCATGTACATCTTCGGGTTTATGCTCCTCTGGGTTCCCGGTTTGTGGTGGAACTCCACCGCTGCGCTTGTTGTCGCGTTGTTTAACCATCTATACATTTGGGTGCACTACTATGCGACAGAACTTCCCGATATGAGACACATTTACGGAGAAGCAGAGTAATCGGGGCGTTTATCCGCACAGAGGCGCTTCCGCTGTTTGATCCCCGATCGTCGTCATATCCCATAGCTCCCGCTATCGCTCCGTCGCAGCCTAACAACAAGAGCGGCGATAGTGTTTGGAATCTAAGAATTAAAACTCGTTTCGTTGCGGTCCACTTCGCCCGAACGTCTGTAAATCGGTTGAATCGTTCAAATTAGGCGGTTAGTAGACGGGCGGTCGCCATCACCTGGCGAGGATTGGAGTTACTTGCCGCGGAGCGCGTATCCGGCAAGCTCGGTTCGATTGTGGAATCCGGTCTTTTGAAGAATGTTTCGAACGTGGTTGGCGGCCGTATGACCGCTGATGTTGAGCGTAGAGGCGATCTCCGAATTGGTAGCACCGGTTGAAACGAGGTTCAGCACCTCTCGTTCTCTCGCTGTGAGTAGGGCATCGATCTCGCTCGGTACACTCGGCGTCAGACGTTCCCGTAGTTCCTGGGCGCGTCGCGTTAATAGTGGAAGTCGGTATGTCTCCGCGTCTCGGAGCGCTCTATCTAAAAGGGCAGCAGCGCGCACCGGGTCATCTTGTCGGGCCATCGTGGCCTCTTCTACCGATAACCACGCGGCGTATACGTTGTATTTAGATTGTCGGAGCTTCGCGTAGGACTCCTCAAAGGCCGTATCGATTTTTCGACGATCGCCTGACTTTAAAGCCACGAGCGGCGCTGTGCGCCAATATCCCGCCCGAGGGACGATGACTCCAGGCGGCACGTCCGGAATGCGCTCAAACTCACCCAACCCCGCGTAACTGACTACAAGAGCGTACCACGCAACAAACTTGTTCAAAGGCGCTTTGGTGCCTTCAAGAAGGGGTTCCGCGATGTCGCGTGCAAAAATCAAGAACGGTCGATAGCCGGAGTAGATGCCACTTTCGCACAGGTTCATAGCGACTCCGGTCTTTGACCAGTCGTGGGCGAAATCGGGAAAATCCGACATCTTCTCGGGCAGCTCCTGAACGTCCTTCAATCTATCGTCTTGAACGGCGATACGCACGGTGAATCCAAGGTTTATACTCGAGCCGATCAACAGTTCGGCGCATCGTTCGTTGATCTTTTGTGCCGCATCCAGCTCGCCGCGAAAGTAGTGAAGCTGTTGGATTTGCATGAGAGCTCCGGCGATAAGATCAGCATGCCCCATTCGTTCGGCCCTTCGCGCCTCGGTCATCGCGTGGAACTCCGTCGCCGCGAGATTGCCCTGCCATGAGTGGCTGAAGGAGGCGTAGTGATGCGCGACTGTCCGCGTGACGGGATCCATTGAAACGCCGGGTTCGGTTAACTCCTCACAGAGCGCCAAGCTTTCGTCGAGCCTACCCTCCCAAATGAGGATCTGAGCGAGATTTACCATCCCGTGCGATCGGTGTTTGGAATCGCCCGCATCGGTAAGTCGGTCTATCGCGTCTTTCAGGGTTTCAACCGCTTTGGGGCCGTTAAACTCTCCATAATAGCGAGCAAAGGCGAAGGGTATCGTTAAGCGAGCCTTATCCACTTCGCTTTCCGCGATTTCCAAGGCCGCGATCGCGAGATCAACGATTCCGCTCTTTACGGGATAGGAAACAATCGGAAACTCGGTCACGGCCAACGCGGCTTTTTTGTCTCCGATTCCCACATAGAGATCAAATGCCGCCCTGATATCAGCGATCGCTGCGTCGACCTCACCCATCGCCGACCGGGCGCGTCCCCGGTAGAAAAGAAGTTCGGCCCGGTGTCTCGGCTCGTTCGTGAGGGGGAGCGCCGCATTTGCGTGGTCGACGACGTCTTCGTACGCCAGCCGAGCGATAGACTCCCGCGCGGCCGCCGCGGAACGGCGGACAAATGGATCGCTTCCTACCAAAGGAATCGCACCCCGAAAATGGTGGGCAATTTCTGCCGCCCGCAGCTCGGCGCCGCTGCGAGCTTCAAGGGCTCGAGCAACCGCGAGATGTATCTCCGCCGCACGACCCGTGCCGAGTTTGGCCAAAAGCGTCTCCCGAACCAGTTCGTGGGCGAAAACGACGCCTCCCCATTGCGAGTCTCTCAGAAGACCCGCATTTTTCGCTCCATCCACACCGGCAAATAGGGGCGTTTGTTCGTCTAAACACTCTTCCACCAACGTCAAATCCAACTGCGGACCAACGACTGCGGCAACGTAAAGTAATTCTCGAATCGGCTGCTTTAAAGACCGCAACCGCTCCATGATGTACGCCTGTACCGATACCGGGACATCCGGAACGTCGACGTCCAGCCCACGACCTTTGGCCCGTAGATCGTCGATATAGGCCCACAGATAAAACGGATTACCGTTCGTGCGGAAGTACAACCAACGGACCTTGTCCGGCCGATCCTCGCCGACGGTAATTGGACGTACGGCGACAAGGAACTCCTCGAAGCTAAACTCGTCGAGTCCTAATTCAAGCGAGTTGGTCAGACGACGAATACCGTCCAAATAGGAAGTCGTGTATTGATTTCGTGTCGCTTCAGGCGGACGATATGAAGCTACAATGGCAACTCGCGTGTTCGCTATTCTCTTGCTCACATAGTCGAGCAATCGCTGCGACGGACCGTCTATGTCGTGGATATCTTCAAAAACAAGTACAAGTGACGTATGTTTGGCCCGTCGGGTGATCGCCTCGACGATTTCCTCAAAAACCGCGTCGCGAGAATCCTCGACGTCAAGATCTCCATGTAACGAGAGAAATGACTCTAACAACGGGAGATCGTCGATCGGTATAGATGACGAAATTTTTCGCGCAACTTCCGACCACGCGCTAAAAACGCTGTCCGATGCGCTGCTATAAAAATGACACCAAACGGCGGGAGTCTCGGAGTCAGTTACTCGTTCGACCGCCTCTTCGAGAAACCGGGTCTTTCCAACTCCCGCGTCGCCGGATACGGTAATGACGCGACCGCGCCCGCTCTGAACGGTCCTGAGCGCATCCTCAAAGAGTGTAAGCTCCTTTTCTCGCCCGACAAACGGTCTGGTTTCCATTTTTTGATTAATCTTACATACGCTATCATGTTTTTTGGCGGTTCGCAACCGAGAAATATTGTTACCTCGTTGTATCGCAATAGGCGGTTTTGTCGCTTTATTCTAACAAATGACAACGCTCTAACAGGCCTAAAAAAGCGGTACTGCAAATATGTCGATTCGTCCGTTCGTGTCGTTTGGCACCAAATTCGTCGCTTCTGATTCGAATACGAGCTGGCTCCCGTCGGCGCTGATCGCCGCGCTTGAACTGGGGCCATTACCCTGAGTCCCATCCGCGGCAACGTTCACCCGCACGATCGTATCGGTCTGGCGGTCGTAGACGAAGACGTCGGTAAATCCGTTTGTATCCCCGGAAACCAAGTTGGAGGCGTCCGACTCGAACGCGACGTAACGCCCGTCGGCGCTGATGGACGGCAACTCACTGTTGCCGTTCGCCTCCGTCCCGGCGTTCGCCACACTCACCCGCTCGATGACGCCGGTCTGGCGATCGTATACAAATACGTCGGTAGCAACGTTTCCATCTCCGGCCGCCAGATTGGTCGCGTCCGATTGAAACGCGACGTAACGCCCGTCGGCGCTGATCGACGCCTCAAGACTATCGCCGTTGGCCTCGCCACCGCCATTTGTGACACTTACTCGCTCTATCGTGTCGGTCTGCCGGTCGTAGACAAAGATGTCGGACCAGTCGTTGTTATCGCCGGCCACCAAGTTGGTCGCGTCCGATTGAAACGCGACGTAACGTCCGTCGGTGTTTGTCGACGCGTACCGGCTGGTGCCGTTAGCCTCGGTGCCGGAGTCATCGACGCTCACCCGCTCGATCGTGTCTGTCTGAAGATCGTAAACGAAGATGTCCCCAAATGCATTGTTGTCGTTGGCCACCAGATTGCTCGCAAAAGAGTGGAACGTGACGTAGCGTCCGTCGCCGCTGATGTCTGGAAACTGACTACTACCGTTGGATTCGGTCCCACTGTTGTCAACGCTTACGCGCTCAATAGAATCGGCATTTCGGTCAACTGCAAAAATGTCCTGCGTACCACCGTTCGTGATCACGCCCGGGGCCAAAAGCGTTGTAGCCGGAGAGTAAAACGCAACGTTATCTCCGTTGTTGGAGATTGCAGGATACGCGGTGAAGTTATCGACTTCAGCGCCGCTCGTCGCTTCACTAACGCGTTCGATCAGCTGCGACTGCCGATCGTAGACAAAGATGTCGGTCTGTGGATTTGTATCGTCCGTTATGAGGTTTGAGGCCGCCGAGGCAAAAACGACGAAACGCCCGTCCGCGCTGAGATCGCCGGCCGCGCTATTCCCGTTACCCTCGACGCCGCTGGCGGCGATACTCACGCGCACTATCGCATCACCCAGTACCGATTCCCAATCAGCGTAGAGTGTCAGGTCTGATGCGGGCATGGCGAAGGTTGCGCCTCCGCCGTAGGCCGTGCCGCTCCCGTCCACTTCGGTATTCCACCCATTAAAAGAGTAACCGACTCGCATAAGGCCACCGGTGTTGCCAAGAACCGTGACGGTCGCGCCGGCTTCATAGTTGAACGTATCGAGAGGGACCGCGCCGTCGTCGGCTCCGTTTGGTGAGTACGTCACTTGGAATCCGGACATTGTACCGCCGCCGGAGTTCGCTGAATCGAGTAACCAATCACAACCTCCGAGGACAACCGCTGCCATGACTGCCAATATTACACTGATCCGTAATCGCATCGCTTCACTCCCTCTTGTGGCCCATTCCCGTAAGGGCGGTTAATTATCCGAGTGAAACGGTAAGGTTTCGATTCCCGTCAGTATTGTAAAAAACGGCGGTCTATCCCTTTTTTATCGCTAAAGGATGGCGGGCGAAAGAAGATCCGGCGCGGAGTACCTCCGTTGGGTTTTCTTGAACGGAAAGGTGTTCGCTTACGGTTTACGGAGGGTCGCCCTATACTGATGTTTGGAGTCGAGTAATTTGATTACGAGGAAGTACCTGCCGTCGGACAAATTGACACGCTTCGTCAAGTCGTATTTCATCCAAGAAGTCGATATAGATACCCAAGGGTTGGTCATACCAGCGCTCACGCAGAATTTTATCCAGTTTCACTACGGTCAGTTGTTCACAATGCTACACTCGACTGGTCGGAGGGTTCGATTTTACCCCGTCACTGTAAGCGGTATCATGACTACCTACTCATTCTTTGCCGACGAGAATCCTCGGCCGAGGTTTCTGGCGGTGGAACTCCAACCGTACGTTCCGTTTCTCCTATTTGGCGATCGAGTCCAGCATTTGGTTAACTCGAGCTTCAACGGCGCTGATCTCCTTGGTAAATCAGAGAACTTCCGAAAATCGCTGGAACTGATCGACGATCCCGATGCAAAAATCGACCTGGTCAACCGTTATTTGGAGCAGCTGTTTACGACGGTACAGCCGTTTCGCGACCAAGAAATCACTCAAGCACTGGAGGTGATGGATGCTCCCGCGGAGTATACGACGATAGAAACGAGGTTGAGCCGGATGTCCCGTAACCCTCGGTATTTTCGATCAAAGTTCAAACGAGTGATCGGCGTCGGGCCAAAACTATACATGCGAATTCAGCGCATGGAAAAAGTCCTCTCAGATATGCACGGACATCCTGAAGCCGACTACCTCCAACGGCTCCACGGATTCTACGATCAACCGCATTTTATTCGTGAATGCCGCCTGTTTACCGGTAAAACACCCACGGCCATACTGGCTCCCTTCCGAAACGAGGAGGTACGCAAGATCCACAATAATCTCGCTTAGATTACGAGATGCTTGGAACCTCGGGACGATTTCGCTACGTTTATACATATGCTCTCGAATGTGTTTCTCGATCCCGCTGTGATCCAGAAACTGCTTGCCGGCGGATTTTTTTATGCAGACTTGGAAAACGGTACCGGATCTACCAGCCATACGCTTCGCCGCTTGGGTTTCACGGATCGAGAGTTACGAGACGACACCTACCAGAAACGAATTCACCCCGACGACCATAACACCTACTTTGCGCTCTGGGAGCGGGTACAGCAAGGCCTCGAAGACGAACTGTATGTAGAGTACCGAGTACGGGACAACGAAGGGATCTGGCATTGGATTGAGACACGAGCTGTCGTCGTCGCACGCCGTCCCGATCAATCGATTGCCAAAATCGTTGGAATCGACCGCATTATCTCCGCGCGAAAAGAGGCCGAGGCGTTTCTCGAACGGCAGATTCGGGAGATGTCACAAAAGATCGAACTTGCGGAGACGCTCGTCCGCGTTGGAGCGACCGTTTCCACCGACGACGACATGACTCGCCAACTCAAACGAATCATCGAGAAAGCGACAACGATCGTGCCGTTTGATCGTTGTGATATCTACGCGCTGGAGGCAGATCAACGGGAACGCGTCATCAGTTACACAAGAAGTGATGAGTATAAGGACGCTCTGCCTCCGGGGTGCGTAGACCAATGTGAAGAGTTGCGCGACCAGACGATCCCGATTATATGGGACGACTTCGAAATCAACGCCGTGTTTCGATCGTGCATCGGTGTTCCGTTAAAAACAGACGACGGTCACGTCGGCGAAGCGATGTTCTGGCACCACACCGAAAAGCGATATAGAGGCATCGACGTATTTCCGCTCATGACGGTTGGATCCGTGCTAGCGGTCGCGATCTACAATTATCGGACGTACTGGAACACCGTCCACGACCTCGAAACGGACGAACTCACCGGGTTTCTCACGCGCCGGAGCTTTGATCGCGAAGCGCCGCGCGTTTGGAATGAGTTTGTAAGCGCGTATCGAAGTAACGCCGTCGTGATGATCGATATAGACCACTTTAAGCGTGTCAACGACACACATGGACACGCGACGGGAGACCGCGTAATCCGAGAAGTAACGGCATTGATACGTGGGCAGCTTCGCAAAGACGACATCCTCGGTCGCTACGGGGGCGAGGAGTTCGCGGCCATACTACCAAACGCGGACGCCAAATCGGCGCGGCGGACGATGGAACGAATTAGAACGACCTGCGAAGCGCTGCATCTCGACGACAAGATTGGGCCGACCACGATCAGTGTCGGAGGCTCGATTTGCGACGACGGGATCTCGGATACAGTCACGCTAGAGGAACACCTGGCGCGCGCCGACCAGGCGCTTTACGATGCCAAAAACACGGGACGCAACCGCGTTGTGTTCGCGGAGTAATAGCGTCGGCGCATTGATTCCTTTGCAGGTGTTCGCTTGAGGCGATCCTCGCCGACTACATCTACGATGACTCGGGGGCTACGATAGTCGCGACGGGGACATTCACGGTTAACGGTGAAACGTTTCCTGCTCAAGAGTTCTACGACGCGTTCTGAAAATCGAGCGGCAACGGCACAGAGTGTCGCCAGACGAGATCACTTTCCTAAAGCAGATTTTCGTTCCGCTATCGCGTCGATTATAAGGGCACGAATGCCCGGGGCAGCGATATCATCGAGAGAACGAACCTTGATGTGTCGCAAGCTCTTTCCTGTTCCCTCCAACAACTCCCCGGGATCGGCGAGTAAAGCGCCTTTATAGAAACCAAGGTTGACCCACGTCGTATATGGGAGAATATAGGCGTACCCTTCGCTCATTTTTTTTGGACCGACGCCATACGTAGCGGCACGATCGCCTAGTCGAACAACCTCGACCGCTCCGGGGTCAAGCTCGAGGATCAGCTCGCGAAGCCGCGTTGCGATCGGTCGTAATTCGATCTCCGTTTTTTCCAGTAGATCGTCAAAACTGCCGAATTGTGTTTCCGCCATTGTCCTTCCTCGTTCCCACGCGTGGATTCTGTATTCTAGCGTAATCCGACGATAAAACGGAGCCGAAAACCGTACGACAGATCATTTATTATGAGCGCGCCTCGACGTAGCTTACGTTCGATGTGCGTTTACGATCTTCTAAACTCGATCGGTGTCATTCCGGTTTTGGCCTTGAATAGCTTGTTGAAATACTGCGGATAATCAAATCCGAGAGAAGTGGCGATTTCCTTTACCGAATTTTTCGTGCCCATCAACAAGTTTTTGGCGTGGTCGATTAGGGCGATGTGAATGTGTTCCTGAGCACTCATACCGGTTTGCTGCTTGAGCATGTCGCTGAGGTAATCGGGCGACATGTTTAGCCGACGGGCTCGATCCGTGACCGTCGGGAGGCCCGAGGTTCGGGCCTTGTCGGAAACGAAGTACTCTTTGATTTCCTTCTCAAACGCGGCGATAACGTCGTTGTTGGGGATCGAACGCGTATCAAACTGGCGTTCGTAAAAGCGAGAGGCGTAGTTCAAGAGGAGCTCGATATAGGAGACGATGACTCGGGCTGAATGGGCATCGACGGTCTCCGAGTACTCGTTTTCTATTTGATTAACCACATCGTTTATGATCTTTTTTTCTTCCTCGGAGATATGAAGAGCTTCGTGGACCTCATAGGAAAAAAACGAGTATTCCGATATCCGGGTTCCCAAAGATGTATTGCGAATGAGGTCCGGGTGAAAGAACAAAGCCCAACCAGAAGGTTCAGACTCGGCGAAATACGTTGCAATTTGTCCGGGAGCGGTAAACACCATGACTCCTTCTTCGAAGCCATAGGTATTAAGCCCGTATGTGATCGTGCCGCAAGGAACCTCTTTGTAGCTGATCATGTAAAGATCAAACGTTACCTTTACTTCCCTGTTGTAGAACTCTTTGGCGATTATGTCCTTCCAGTCGAGAACGACAATCTGAGGATGTTTTGGGGGGCGAAGCCCACTAATTCTGTGCATCTCAGCAATTGACTGAACTTTCATCATATCCATTCGTAAAAGCCCCACTCACGGTCTTTGCAAACGGATTGTAACATACCGAGGCGTCGGGAAATCGCCATTAGGAGCACTCCGATCGGAATGATCGCCCTGGCAAATCGTAATACGACCGTCTCTCAGAAGTCTTTGCCCTTGAGACTATCAACGGTTAGTTGGCCGGCCAATTTGGTGAAACGCCTCCAACTCTGATCGATTGAGTAGTACGAGACGTTCTCAAGCAGGTGCTCAAATCGTTTTCTATTGGTGAGCTCAAAGCTCGCGGATGAGAAATCGTCGATGACGACCGATTTGACTACGTTAGCAAAGTTAAGCGCGTTGCCGAAGTTCCCGACTCCCGAGACAAAGTTCTCCTCTGATTCGCCGTTGCCGCCCCAGGTGAGATACCCGTTGAGCCAGATATTCGGCGGGATCGTGTTTACGGCTATACCGCCATAGTTTAATTCCGTGATCGCTTGTGATATCCGTTGTCCATGTTTTTTGTAGGTGTCCGGGTCCACGAGGATCATGCATGCCAACGATCCCAAAAGTTTTTTGTTGCAGAAATCTGTTGCTGTACTCAAGAAGTCATCGACATCGTCTGACGTGGCGAGCGGCATTTCACTGATCACCTGACAGAACGCCTCGTTTTTCGCGGCAAAGTCGTCCGACCCAATTCCGGGTATAAAGACAAAGTCGCTTTTTGGATGCCGACCGCCTTCCGGAGAAATGATCTCCGCCGTCGGTTGATTAGCTATGAATTCGTCTCTTGTCTTCTCGACGCCGGGATAGTGAGAACCGCAGGCAAACGTGTCCTCGGCGATCGCATCCCTGAGAGCATCGAGAAAATCCTCGCGCTGATTCCACGACTTTGACGTTATTATCGTTTGCGGCCGGCCACAAATTGCGCCGCCATTCATTTTTCCAATGGACGCTAATTGAACCGCCTGATGTCGAAGTTCCTTGTCGGTCCAAGGCCTATCCCCCGGAATGACGATACAGGGATTATTCCCGCCACATTCAGAGATAAGCGGAGCACTCGCCGCATCTTGAATTGCATGGCCAACACTCGTTGAGCCGGTGAAGTAGACCGCGTGTAGATCCGGAAGTTTTGGTATCGCGCGCCCCTGATCCGCGTCACAAAATGCCAAAGCATGTACCTCGACCAGCGGCGCAAAGATTCTCTCCCAAATACGATCCGTGGCGACGTTTAAATTGTGTGGTTTATGAATCGCGGCTTTGTTTTCCAGAAAAATAGCCATAGCCATTTCAATGGATGAACTGTAGTTGCCGGCGCCGGAAATCGCGATTATACCGGCAGGTTTGTCGAGCGGACTTATCTGCTTTGGTTCTCCTTGGACGTGCAAGTAGCCTCTCAGCTTCCCCGCAGCCAGTTTGTCTTTGGGATGGATCGGATACACCTCAATTTCGTGGAGATCGGGAGATAGCGCCCGCTGGTTTTTAGGCGCGAGCATGTGACCTCGTGCCAACGATTCGTAAAAACGATGAATCCCAAGTAAAGTACTAGCCATGGGCACAACCGTTCCGGCCATTCCCTCGGCCGTGCTCGTAATCGCTTCACCGATCAGGTCGTTTTTCATTTTGGCGTCTGCTACCCCGAGATCTGTTGCGTAGGTCTTAAGGTTTTTCTGGATCGCCTCGATAAGCGCCAAACGGTCGAGCACGGAGGTTGTTGACCATCGTTCGGGATCTAATGTGTGTAGTGCTTGATCTGCTGTCATGTAACCGCTCCTCATTTATACATGATTTCTGACAGCTAAAATCTTATCCATGTTGGGCGTCGCCGTGATAAAACGAATCCGGGGAGCTTGTATACTTTTCCGGGATACGGCGGCTGGCACTTCGCAAAAAACGGACCCTCACGCTCTCATTCTCGCTCTTGTCGCTCATACCGAGTTTTGACGTGAGTGAGCTGCGAGCGTACGACAACTACGACGATTGGTTTGTTCTCAATTCTCATTATGTTAGGACCGCTTTCGAAAATCACGAGCATCGGGACCGAGATCATTTTCCGGATACGACAACACGATCGCGAAATATGGCGACAAAACGCCGTTTACGCCTCATATAAGTGGAAAAGGCTATGGCACGGTACTTGCAGATACTGATGCATGATCAAACCTGATAGGAGGATTCAACATGATCACGGAAGTCTCTGTAGAACCTAAGAAAAAGACTTTTGCAGGGGAAGGTCCGATCAGATCGGTCGGCGTCGCCAGTACCGGTACGGTGGATCTCCACCACGAGCACGTTTATGGAACGCGCAAACCCGCGATGTGGTGGATTTTTTTTGGCAAGCGATTCGTCACGGTCCCAATAAACTTCTTCGTCGTCGAGCACGCGAATGGACTCGTCCTCTTTGACGCCGGCCAGGATCGCGCGGTGATCACCAACGAGGCGTATTGGCCCGAGGGATTTACCGGAACAGTCATGAAAAAGTTGTTCAGAATGAGTATTAGCCCGGACGAAACGCCGACGAGGCAACTGGAACGGCTCGGCTACTCACTCTCCGACGTAAACACGGTTGTGTTTTCGCACCTTCACGCGGACCATATTGGAAACGTTAAGGATCTGACGCACGCTCGCCTTTTTGTAAGTCTGACCGAATGGGATAACATGCTCGAACCTCACGCTGACAGACACATGATTTTCAGCAACTACATCAGGGTTACGGGTGCTGACTGGACCAAGATCACGTTTCCTGCGTCGGACGATCCGTCCGTTTCTCCCTTCGCCAACAGTTATGACTTGATGGGCGACGGATCGATGATTCTGTTACCAACTCCCGGACACACGCCGGGATCGATGTCAATGCTGGTACGACCCGAAATGGGACCGCCCCTGCTTCTCGCCGCCGATCTAAGCTACAATCCCGAGCTCTTGCGGCAGAACCGACTGCCTGGTACGGGAGACAATGCTCAGCTTCTCGATTCGTTCGCCCAGGTAAGGGCGCTGAAAGAACGGATTCCGGAACTCGTACTTCTCTTCTCCCACGATCCTATGGTAGCCGAAACGTTGGCCTCGTGCTGAGGAGGAAGACGTCGTCTCGTTCACGTAGTGCCGCGGGCTCACCCGCGGCACCGGTAGCTAATGGGCTTTCGAGAAGCTGAACTTGTCCCAATAGCGACGTCGGCCGATCGGACCTTACCGCTATATAAAAACGTCTATGCGACAACGACTGGTTCGCGGGGGACCGGGCGGTTTACGGTGTCGTCGCGTTTCAGGGCAGCTATTTCCAAGCGAGTCCCTCCAACGCTTCAAGCAATGCCGAGTAGGAGTTCTCGCGTTCGACGTCGTTTTTTGGTGAGAACTCGGTGATCTCAAGACCGACGAGAGTCGCGTGGGCGGTAATTTCTTTTAGGACTGATTTTACGTGCTGCCTCAACAGGCCGTCCGCCACCGCGTACTCGGCTGTCACCTCAGTCGGATCAAACACGTCGACGTCGATGTGGACAAAAACGGCTTTGTCCGCGATAAGGTCGTGAAGCGAACGCCGATCTTCCTCAAGGCGCTCTTTCGAAAACACATGGATATCGGTCTCGTGTAGAAGATCGATCTCACAGTCATCAAAGTCGCGTCCCCCGATATGGACGAGCTGCTCCGGGCGTAAACCATTTCCGTAACCACTCTCCCAGAGTCCAAGAGTCGCCGCTAACGGCATACCACCGAGGTAACCAGACTCACTTGTTTCCGGCGTCGTCAGGTCGCCATGCGCGTCAAAGTACGCGATAACGCAATCCGGGTACGCCACTACAACTTGAGGAAGCGTCGCCAGGGCGGTCGCGCAGCGGGGCGTAACAATTAACGGCACGACGCCGCGTTCGAACGCGTCTTTTATAAGGGACGCCGACCGAGCAAACGTCTCGCGCGATTTATCGAGCGCTTGATCCCAGGTAAGATCCGAAGCCGGCGACGGTTCGCCGTGATATTCGACGTCAATGCCGAATCGAGCTCCAATAGTTCGCGATAGTGCGTGACACTCCTTCATCCCGTGAGGCGTTCGATCGCCGGCGAATCCGTTGATGCTGATACAGGTATGTTTCATACATGATGCTCCAAAGGTAAACGTTACGTTGCTTTGCCCGTCCGGCCCGCATCATCTGCGATACCAGCGATTAACCAGTCAAGTCCGGCCTCAAAGACAGCGTCCCCGGGATGGCGCGCAAGCTCTTCGGCAGCGGCCTTGCTTAACGGTCGTTGATCGCCGAAAGAGAACGCCCGAACCGATTCCTCGTACCGTTTCCTGGCGTTAGGATCGGTCGCCCGCGGAGACTCTTGTACGGCGAATCCAATGGTGTATACCAGAAGGACGCGAAGAGCGGTGACCGCCGCCGACCCGCCGACCCCGCCGTTTTCCAGAAACTGCAGCATCGTCTCGCCGAGCCTGAGAGCATTCGCTCCGCGCGCCGGACGGGAGAGAAACGCCGGCATGAGCGCCGGATACGGGAGAAGGACCGCTCGGGAACGCATCATGATCATCTTAAGCGCGCTTCGCCATTCCGTGTCCGGCGGCGGAACGTCCACGTCGCCGATGATACGATCGATTATTGCCCCAAAGAGCGCATCTTTAGACCCGATATGGCTGTACAGAGCGTTTGGGGCAACGCCGAGTTCGGCCGCGACAGATCGAATCGAAAGCGCAGAAATGCCGTCTCGAGCATACGCCGTCATGGCGGCGGAGACGACCCAATCCGTAGTTAGTCCGGCCCGCTCCCCCGGTCGACGGGGCGAATGATAGCCACTCATATACCTCATTCTAATCTTTTACTGGACAGCGTGCAATATTAAATGTACACTGTACAAAAAGGAGGAAAACATGTCCCATACAATTGTCGTATTTCATTCGGCGTTGGGTTTGCGACCCGCGATCTATGAGTTTGCGCACAATCTTCGAGACGACGGTCACGAGGTGCACACGCCCGATCTGTTCGACGGCGAGGTATTTGACGATCTCAGTGAGGGGATCGCAAAACGCGACGCCCTCGGTATTCCGGAGCTGGCGCGGCGAGCCGCGCTTTCCGTCGAATCGCTTCCGGAAAACTGCGTATACGCCGGATTTTCGCTTGGTGCGGCATCGGCGGAGTACCTCGCCGCTTCGCGTCGGGGCGCAAAGGCGCTTATTCTCTTTCACGCGGCCCTACCCCCCGCGATGATGGGATTCCCGGAGTGGCCGTCCGTACCCGTGCAGGTCCACTACGCCGAAGCCGATCCGTGGGTAGAAGCCGAACAGGCCGCAGAGCTCCACGACGCCGTAAACGCCGTCGGGCAAACGTACGACGAATATGTGTATCCGGGATCAGGGCACCTGTTCTCGGATAAAGATTCGCCAGAGTACGACGCCGAATCGTACACCCTGGTCGTCCAACGCGTCCGAACATTTTTGTCGTCTCTCTAAAGCGTGAGTACTATCGTCAGCTGTTGCTTGCCGATTGAATTATATCTGTAATATTATGGGTATAATGCAAATTGATTCTGTACGACGCGTTCGCAAGCGAAGGTCCCGCGACGCAATTATAGCGGCCGCCGCCGCGCATCTTCGCCGGTTCGGGCCGGTAACTCCAAGTTTAAAGGAAATCACCTCGGACGCAGGTCTGACAGTGGGTGGCTTCTACAACCACTTTGGATCAAAGAACGAACTAATCGCGGCGGCATTACATCACGCGATGTCGCAACGCCAAGGATTCGTTGCGAAAACGCTTCGTGGCCTGCGCGGGCGCGACCGGCTCGAGGCGTGGCTACGCGACTACTTGACGGAGAATCATCGCGACGCGCTCCAAGACGGGTGTCCGATCGCGGCGACGATATCAGAGGCCACGCACGCCGGTGACATATTCCGCAGGGCGATGGCGAACGAGGTAAGCAAATCGATACAAGGACTCGCCCATTGGATCGATCCCGACGTGTCGCCCGATTCGTTTGCGGTTGCCGCCCGCACCTTGGCGTTGGCGGCTGGTACGCTGCAACTCGCCCGCGCCACCGCGGACGACCCACAGTTAAGCACTGCTATTCTCAATGCTGGTAAGCGCGCGCTACCGTCGTAGCGCGAAAGAATCGACGACGAACACCAAGGGAGATGTACATGGAACGAGTAGTGATCACGGGTACGGGTGTTGTGAGCCCGATTGGAAACGATAGCCAAACGTTCTGGAAATCGCTCCACGATGGAGTGGGCGGCGCGGGGCCAATCACACGTTTTAACGCGAGCGAGTTTGTGACGCGCTATGCCGCAGAGGTGAAGGACTTCGATCCAAGAGAACGAATCGATCGCCGCGACGCGCGAAAAATGGATCTGTTCTCGCAGTTCGCGGTGTACGCGGCCCGCGAAGCGTTCGAAGAGGCGGGACTCCTCGAATCTACCGCCGTTGTGGACCCGGAGCGATTTGGCGTTGTCCTCGGCGTCGGTATCGGCGGATTTCAAACGATTGAAGATTCAATCGACTCGCTCCGCGAGAAAGGTCCATCACGCGTCTCTCCGATGACGATACCAAAGATGATCTCCAACATTGCGCCTGCCCACGTCGCAATCAACCTGCAAGCGTATGGACCGGTGCACGCGATTACGACCGCATGTGCCAGTGGTGGGGATGCGATTGGCAACGCGATGCGCCTCATTCGCGAAGGCCTCGCGGACGTGATGATTGCCGGCGGTACCGAAGCGCCGATTACACCGCTCGCCATCTCCGGATTCAACGTGATCCAGGCACTATCGAGCAAATACAACGAGCATCCGGAACGCGCGTCGCGTCCGTTTGATAAAGACCGCGACGGTTTCTTAATCGCCGAGGGCGCCGGTGTATTGGTTCTGGAAAGTCTGTCGCATGCGCAGGCTCGCGGCGCTACGATCATCGCCGAGCTTGCTGGCGGCGGCTCGACCAACGATGCCAACCACCTGACTGCGCCCCACCCGGAGGGCCGTGGAGCGATCAGCGCCATGAAAATGGCGCTCACCGACGCAGATCTTGCGCCTGAGGATATCGACTATGTAAATGCGCACGGTACATCAACTCCGATAAACGATCCGACTGAGACCAAGGCAATTCGGGCGGTGTTTGGAGACCACGCGGACAAACTGGCTGTTTCCTCGACCAAGTCGATGACCGGCCATATGTTTGGTGCCGCCGGCGGGATAGAGGCGGTCGTCGCGGCGCTGGCGATCCACAACCAGTTTGCCCCACCGACTATCAATTTTGAAGAACCGGGCGAGGATTGCGACTTGGACTACGTGCCCAACACGGGTCGTTCCATGCCGATCCGCGCCGTACTGAGCAACTCGCTGGGATTTGGTGGGCATAATAGCACGGTGATCGTTAAACGGTTTACGTAAAGCGGTCGCCCGCGACCGCCACCACCGTCAGATGCGCATTTAATATTGAAGGTTCTCACCATTTGAACTAAATTCGAGCCTCGATGTTCTTTATCTGATAATATCAGTCAGCAAATCCTGTAGCCTATAGAAGGAGGGTCGATAGTGAAACTTCGATCTAAACTGATAGTGGTCGGCGTGTTAATTTTGCTCGTTCCCCTTCTCCTTGTTGGCGGCTATTCTGTTATAAGCGCCGGTAACGCGCTGGTGTCGGTGTCGAGATCGTCGATCGAGATGCAAGCCGATGGTCTCGCCAAAGCAATAGGCGACGTCCTGGCGTCCGATTCTGAGACTATCGTCACCGTCGCGACCTTACCGGACGTACGCGATATCGAATCATGGCAGGAGAATCCTGAGGCACGGGACCGAACGAACCGATTTCTCGGCGACATGGTTGCGGACGAGCGTATTGGCGCCGACATCCAGGTGGCCTTTATTGCCGATCAAAACGGAATCGTTCAGGCCGCGAGCGAGGATAGCTATCTACAACTCGATGTACATGATCGTCAGTACTTTCGGGCCGCCATGCAAGGAGAAACTACTATCAGCGCTGTCGGAAACAACAGGATCACCGGGGAAAGCTTTGTCCCGTTCGCCGCACCGGTCTTTGACCGTCAGAGTTCGGTCGTTGGAGCCGCGGTGTTTGTGTTCGATCCAGGATTCCTCACGCCCGTCATCGAGACAGCGCGGTTTGGCGAAACGGGCTACGCGTTTATCGCCGACGCCGACGGTCTTATCATTGCCCATCCCGACGAATCGGTCGCGCTTACCGTGAACCTCCGCGATTTGGCCGGAATGGAAGTCGCGACTCAACGGATGCTTCGGGCTGAGTCGGGAACCCAACAGTACGTGTACCAGGGATTGGACAAAACGATGGGCTTCGCGCCGATTGAGATTGCGGGATGGTCGGTCGCGATGACCGCAACGGACGAAGAGTTTCTCGAGCCCGTCCGAAACGTACGAAACGCCGTCGTGATTATGGCTGTAATCGCAGTTGCGGTCGCGATCCTCATCTTTGCCCTCTTTGCCCGGTCGATTTCCAGTCCACTCGTCGGGGCCGTCGTACTCTCGGAATCGGTTTCGCAGGGCGACCTTACCGCGGCAATCACGTCTAAGGGAAAAGACGAGATCGGCGCGTTAAACTCGGCTCTTTCGACGATGGTGGACCGACTCAGCACAATCGTCTCGAGCGTTCGAGCATCTGCGGATCACGTGTCATCCGGCGCCCGGGAACTGAGCTCATCGGCGACCCAACTCTCGCAAGGGGCGGCCCAGCAAGCCGCGGCGGCCGAGGAAGTTTCTTCTGCGATGGAGCAGATGGACTCCAACATCAGAAACAACGCCGACAACGCTATCAAAACCAAAGCGATCGCTGAAAAGGCTGCAGCGGATGCCCAGGAAGGCGGCGATGCCGTTCGAAACACGGTCGACTCGATGCGTCAGATATCCGAAAAGATCACCATCGTCGAAGAGATCGCCCGGCAAACCAACCTTCTGGCACTTAACGCGGCAATTGAGGCAGCACGGGCCGGAGAATCCGGCAAAGGCTTTGCCGTGGTTGCGGCGGAGGTTCGGAAGCTGGCCGAGCGGAGCCAAAAGGCCGCTGGTGAGATAACGGATCTTGCCAATTCAAGTGTTCAGATTGCCGAAACTGCGGGTAGCACGATCGAATCCCTTGTTCCGGGAATCCAGAAGACCGCGGACCTTGTTCTCGAGATTGAATCATCGAGTCGTGAACAGTCGCTTGGTGCGACGCAGATTAACAAAGCGCTTGGGGAGCTAGACAAGGTCGTGCAGGTGAACGCTTCGTCTTCGGAAGAGATGGCCTCGACCACAGAAGAGCTTGCCGGCCAGGCGGAGGCGCTCCTGGACGCGATGAAGTACTTCAAACTAAACGGAGCACACCAACGTAACCTCACCGAGACTGGAGCGCCAAAAATCGTTAAACGAGCCCCGACACGCGAAGTCAAACCCGCCGCTCGTAATACGGCTACGGCTAATACGGCTACGGATAACGGCGCAATCGATAACGGCGCAACGGGCAATGGTCAGCGCAGCAACGGCTCGGTCGTTCCGGATCGCGTCGTCACCAACGTGGAGCCGACCGGAATCGTACTGGCCGACTTGGACGACAACGACTTCGAACAGTTCTGAGGACGGCGGCGCCCCCGGGCGCCGTGTAGACTCGCATCCGTGCGATAATGGGGCGATTGACTCCGATCAGAGAGGATCGTCATGCCCCGAAAACAAAAGAGCTTTGAACGGTCGCGCGTGGTTCTTTCGACCTTGTGGATCTTCGCCGTTCTCAACTACCTCTACGCCGACGTTATGGGTCACATGGACGCCGAGGTTTTGCGGGCGTTGCTCTCCGGAACCGTTGGATCGATGGACATAACCCCCGGTTTTCTTTTCGCAGGAGCGATCCTGATGGAAACCGCGATCGTGATGGTGCTCCTGGCACGGGTGCTGTCGTGGCGGGCCAACCGAATCGCCAACATCGTCGCCGGGACGATCCATACATTGGCCGTTTCCAGCTCGATGTTTGTCGACGGCCCACCAGCGCTGTACTACCTCTTTTTTGGATTTGTCGAAATCGCCTGTACGATCTATATCGTCTGGTTTGCGGTCACCTGGAAGAAGCCGCCGGCGGAGACCGCCGGCCCATAAGGATTAACTACCGCACGCCATTCACGCGGCTTGCTCTACCGGTCGCCAGGGCTTTGTGGCGGCGACTTCGATGTCTCGCCCTTCGAGCAACCACGAGCAGCCAAACGCGGTGAGCGCAACGGTTTCGGCCCAGAAAACAAACTCACACTGGGATTTATCACAGTCGACAAACGCAGAATGCCAGACGATCAGGGCGACGTTTACAAAGATCACGACACCACACGCGATATGTACCCAACGCAACGACGCGGACGATTCGCTCGACGTATCGCGATTCTTTCCAAAAAAGCAGATCGAACACGCGCCGAGAGTGACAAATAGCGTAAACGCAAACAGATAGTGCGCTATCGCTACCGCACCTACAGCTTCTCCCACAGCCGCGACCGGGAAGAACGCCACGCCGAGGGCACACATCGCCGCGATCTGGATAGCGGTCCGTTCGCTCCGGCGTCGTCCACCGGCACAGAAAAGAAAGAGCGCCATCGCACATAGACCGCCGACAAACAAATCGCGCATCTCTGTGTGGTAGTATCTGCTGATCGAGTGGACGGTTCCCCCTCCGGATAGTCGATGACCGGCAACCAGTACCAACGGTAACAGGATACCGACCATGCCGACGACTCGCCGCATGGTGAGAAAACTTCGTACATGATCGTTTGTGGTTGACCTATAAGCGGCCATCGTTTCCCTCCGTAGCTTGGCGCGCTCCTATACGCGCCGATATCCGTTTTGTCGATCCCCGGCTATTGCCGGGGAGTCTTTGTATCGTTGCGTACTCTCCCGTGGAAGAATGCGCAGCGTTTGTCCTGACCAGTTATCAGCAATCGCCGTGCCAAGCTTAGGTCTATGGAAAACCGTCGGAACGACGCGAAAAACGCTTCTGTAGGCTCGTCATCGACGCAAAACGCGTCACCGAGCGCTTATCCAACCGTCATAAACGACGGCGAAGGTTGTATGACGTCGCGGTATTTCGCGATCTCGCCCGTCAGTTTTGGCGGCGACTGCCCCCTCAAACTAGCCGAGAATCCACGAGACCTATTTGGGTTCGAATCCGTATCGGTTTTTCGGCACGCCTTTTGCCGTAAAACACCTCCGCGATAACTTTGTGACCCTCCTAGGCAAGCTATAAAACGGAAGCAGTAATAGAAACTCACCAGACCGGAATTTAAACGAACCTATCGAGACGCGAGAGCACCGGGTGGTGGCTCCGCCGAAGTATGGTCGGGCTTCTCTGCACCCGATGGTAGTCCCCGCCCCATGTGTTGTCCGCTTAATGATCTCGTGTTCGTGTTAGTGCCCACGCGACTTATGTCTGTGGGCGGGCCATAAACGGCGCGAAACAGCCGTTTTATACAATGCGTTTTGGCGTTTCTACCTTACCATTGCAGTTAAGTTTATAACCCGTTCGGTTCGGGTGACACGGTAGAAAGGAGCGAAACGATGCGTTCAAACTCTGTAACGATCTTGACGGCAATGCTGGGCTTTATCGCGCTCGCAATAAGTAGCTGTTCGAATCCCTCGCAATCCTCAGATGATGACGATGTCGGGGGGAGCGATCTTCTGGTCTCGAACTTAGTTGTGAGCGTCGATGGTGCGGCGATACTGCAAACGGTGGAGTACGACATCGAGTCGGACGCACCGTTTACCGGAATCACCGTCGAGATTCAGACAAGTGATTCGACGGATTTTGCGAGTACCGAGACGGTGTTCCAGAGCACCTTCGACTTTCCGGCGGGGCAGCAGTCTTATAGCTTCACCTACGATGATTTCTTTACATGGATAGGCGGCGGTAGCTGGACTAACTTCGGTCCGTTTTACGTTCGGATCGTCGTCAATATCGGCGAAAACGACGATATTGACGCGGCGAATAACTCCGCGTTTTCTTCAACGGTCGCCTATTGGGCTAACTGAGCTCATGCACGTCGCGGGTCCGTGTAGTTCCTCGTCTCGTCGTCACGGAGCAAACAGTTGGTAATACGACTCGGGAATAATGCCGGCGAACGCGACGACGTTTGTTATATAGTGGGCGATAACTGCCGGCCATAGGGATTTAGTGTGAATGAGCGCGATCATCGGTACGAGACCCCAAATGGAGGTGCTGACAACGGCGTGTAAACCGACACCCCAGTGAGCGACGCCAAAAATTATCGAACCTGCAAATACAAATCCAGCAAGTATCAGATGGTTTACCATCATGGTGCTCTCGTTGCTTTTCGCCGTCAAACGTCGCCGCAGAATGATTTTTCGGCGGAACGAAAGGCATACTGCCAGAGCGAGCGAACGAAACACTAACTCTTCAGTTAATGCCACGAGCCCCGCCCCGAATGTCAAGTCTATAATACGTACCACTCCGTTTAGCTCGGGATATACAAATCGATGGGATTCCGGGAACCGATAGTAGAGATACGGCCATACGGTCTGATCAACCGCGACGCCATACAAAACCGCTCCTATGATCCAAAAAAGAATCCGGCGTGTCGACTTTCGATTTCGTCGTGTCGATTCGCGAACGAGGAACAGACGTACCGCGACGTACGTACCCGGTACTCGCGCGAAGCGAATCCAGAGAATGAGACAGACGATTAGCGTAATACGGAACGCAATATCCGCAATCCATAGGTTTACCCTGTATGCAATCGCAATCCATACAACATCGTTAGCGATGAATAGAACGACGCCAACCATGTACGCGGTTAGGGTTCCAGGAATCGGTGGAGGCAGACTACGAGTACGCCTATCGATAACGACCTACCCCCTGAAACGAACAGATCTTCATTCACAAACTCGCCGAAACGAGCACCCGATCATCGTCGACGACGCAAAAGAAGAGTACTGTCGGCAGCGGAGGCGACGTTTTGATCTATATATTGTGGGTAAGAAAGCCGCCGTCGACGGGGATGGTGACTCCGGTAACAAACCCGCTCGCTCGCGTACTCGCCAAATACAAGATTGCGCCTTCGATGTCCTCGAGCTTACCGAATCGGCCGAACGGTGTTCGGTCGATGATGGCTTGTCCGCGCGCGGTAAATTCACCCGACTCATCATCGGCAACGAGAAGGCGACGGTTCTGATGTCCGAGAAAGAAACCGGGAGCTATCGCGTTTACTCGGATTCCGAACTCCGCGAGTTCTCCGGCCACGCCTTCGGTGAGGTTTTTCGTCGCACTTTTAGCGGCATCGTATGCCCACACCCCCGACAAAGCCCGATAACTCGCCATCGAGGCCATGTTTATAACCGACGCCGTTTGGCCCGCATCTATCCACTTTCGCGCGCAGACCTGAAGCGGAACGACCAAACCGGCCATCAGGTTCATCGAAATGATCTCGTTAAAAGCCTCAGGATCAAAGTCGACGAACCTGTCTTTGGCGCCGACACCACCAACACCGTTTACCAGGATGGTCGGCATACCGATACGTTCCTCGGTTTCGGCGTACGCCCGTTCGGTGGAATCTGGATCAGCCGTGTCGACCGTGATCGCGCCGATGTCCTGCCGATCAATCCCCGTTTCCTTCGCGAGTCGATCAGCGGCAACATCGACCGGATGATTCGTTCCTCGACCCCACAACGCCACTCGAGCACCTTGCCCCAACAGAACCTTGGCCACAAAGGAGGGAAGCACCCCTGCTCCGCCGGTTACGATCGCGGTCTCGTTCTCGAGACTAAACAGAGATCTGTCTGCTCTCGCATCGGCGAAATCGCCGGTCACTCCGGCAGCTCCAAGAAATTAGGTTCGCGAACGATATTTCGGCGACTCCGTTGTAAGTGAGCGTCCAAGACCGATATCGCATCGGGCGAATGTGCCCGCAGGTTTTCGAGAATGGATTCGTGCTCGGCGAGGGTTGTTGCAACACCGTGGCAGGCGCCCATCCCGTAACTGAACCTCATACTCAGGTGGCGATTAACCGAACGGTGAAAGCCGGTCACATATTCGTTATGCGTCAAGGCGCAGAGTTGATAATGAAATCTGCGATCGAGTTCGACGTATTGATTAAGACACGGTTTGTCGTTGTCGTCGCAGTCGTTTACTTCACGCATCGATTGGACGATCGAGTCTAGCTCCGACAGCTGGTCAAGACGGACGTGAGCGTAAACCGACTCAACCGCAAAACGTTCTATCATTCGCCGCGCATCGATCGCGTCGAGAATCTCTTGTTTCCGCGGAACACGTACGTAACACTGACTTCTCGGACTGACGACTACAATCTTTTCTTGTTCAAGACGTTTGATCGCGTCGCGAATCGGCATCGGACTGACCTCAAACTCCGCCGCAAGAGCCTTGATGTTGAGTCTATCGCCGTAGTTGATCTCACCCATTTCAAGCTGGTTACACAGATGAGCATAAACCTGATCGCTGATCGGTTTCGTACGATCGACGACGATTGACGGGACGCGTGTTGGCGTTACGGTTTCGGACACAACACGACATTATACCTCCTGCACCTCAGAAGCGGCAAGTTAGCCTGTGCTTTGATATATCAGTTTAGGTCGTAGAAATGATCAAGTACGATCGGTTCGGAGGCATAGAATTAATAGAAAAACGATCTTGGTACTGGCCAGCACGTTCTTGGACAAGCCGGTGGTGGGCTTGGCGGGGGTCGGCGAAGGCACACGGCTTTTAGAGCAATACGCCGCGGAGACAGGAGATTTGATCGAGTATCGATGTGAACGTAATCCATCGGAAAACCTTCAGGTGGAGGAGTTCAACGGAGTTTCGGCGGTCATTGCAGATCTCGAGCAGTATAAGAGAGGATTTCTGGAACGCGTTGCGCTGGGTAACGGCGGAGACCTGGAGATTATCGCCCGATATGGAGTCGGTGTGGAATCGATCGATATGGATGCGGCGACCGACGCGGGAATCCTCGTAACTAACACGCCTGGAGCCAATACAAGCCCAACAGCGGAATGGGCCGTCTCGACGATCTTACACGTCGCCGGCCGTGGCCCGGTCCAACAGGCCCGCGCGGCGTGCGGCAAGAACAAGATTGGAGTTCCGAGACTAGATATTACGAGAAAAACGCTCGGCGTGGTTGGAACCGGCGCGATTGGACACCGCGTAATTGAGCTGATGGCTGGATTTTCCCTTCGAGTACTCGCCTGTGATCCGTACCCCGACCTGGCCTGGGCCGCCCAAAATGATGTGACCTACGTGTCGCTCGACACGCTTCTCTTAGAATCGGATCTTATCTCCTTACATGCGTCGGCCGGACATCAGATCATCGGAGAAGCAGAACTCGCCAGAACAAGACGCTCGGCGATATTGATCAACTGTGCGCGCGAACTGCTCGTCGACAATCGTGCCGCCTACAACGCGGTCGTGTCGGGCGAACTTTTCGGTTACGGGCTCGACGACGTCTGGCGTCATCCCGATTTGCCGATCGACAACATAAACATCGCGGTTAGTCCGCACGTTGGTAGTGACACGGACCTCGGGAAAATCGGAATGCAGACTATGTCGGCACACAGCGTTGTAGATTTCCTATGCGGGCGAGAACCTAAACACGCAGTTAACAGGCAGGTCCTACGGTCACATCGATAAATCTTTTCGTTGACCTCGTAGCATTCTTGACCTAAGATGATATCTAAGTGATATATCAGTTAGGAGGTAACCATGACCGTATCACGAAGGACTATTTTGCTGACGGCGCTCGTTTTGTGCATGGCGGTAACGGTATCGGTGTACGCATCTGGATCCAGCGAGGATGATGACACGTACGTACTCCGGTTCAACCACGTACTTACCGACCGGGATCCATATCACGCCGCGTTCGAAAGCTGGGCGGAAGCGGTCGCCGAGCGGACCAACGGCGGTCTTACGATCGAAGTCTTTCACAGCTCTCAACTCGGAGTCGAGGAGGACATCATCGAACAGATCCGACAAGGTGCCAACGTCGGGCAAAACACCGACTCGGCGAGGCTTGGTAACTACGTGTCGGAGATCGCGGTGATGAACGGCCCCTACTTTGCGGACTCTTTGGAAGAAGTTCAAACACTTCGGTCGCTACCGACGGTAGACGGGTGGCTGAGTGATCTCGAAGCAGAGTACGGAATCAAGGTTCTATCTTTTAGCTGGGTTCAGGGGTTTCGAAACCTGCTGACCAACGTCCCGGTCTACAGCCCCAGCGATGTCGACGGTTTGCGAGTCCGCTCGCCAAACGCACCGATATGGATGGAGTCGATTCGCTCGCTTGGAGCGACTCCGGTCGCGCTTAACTATGGTGAAGTTTATACCGGTGTTCAGACCCAAGTCGTCGACGGCGCGGGAAATGTGTACCCGGCTACCTACAGCACCAAGATGTATGAAGTGCTCGACTATCTCAACGAGACGCAGCACATCATGCTGATCAACTTCCAGATTGTCAGCGCCGAGTGGTTCAACAGCCTTCCCGCCGAGTATCAAACGATCTTGATGGAGGAGTGCGAGCGGGCCGGACTGGCCGTGTCGGCTGAAATTATGGGTTCACTCGCTGATTCTGCGAAAGAGAACCTGTTAGCCGAGGGTATGCAAATCATCCCGTACGATGAAATCGACATCGATGCGTTTAAGCGCAACTCGAGCCAAGCGTACGAAGCACTTGGTCTCCTCGACGTTCGTGACCAGATCTTCGCCGAGATGGGCAAGTAAAAACGATTACGTGGATCATGCCCGTGCCACCTTGTGCGGAACTGCTGTGACACCGGAGGGGGAAACGCCATGCGTGGAATTTCGAGCAAGATCATCAAAATTGAAACGGCGGTGGCGGGATTCAGTCTCGCCACCTCGACCACACTTATATTCCTCGCGGCCGTCGCGCGTTCGTTCGACCGCCCAATCAACTGGTCCTTAGACATATCCCTCTTCTTGTTTGCCTGGGCAACGTTTCTCGCCGCTGACGTCGCATTTCGCGAGGACAAACTCGTGAACGTAGATGTTTTGGTAGAGCGCCTTCCCCCAAAACCTGCAAAAATGCTTCGAATCGTCACGATGTCGCTCATCGTGGCTTTTTTGGTATTGATCGGTGTCTACGGGATCCTTCTCTCCTACAGGTCTCGCCAACGAGCGTTTCAAGGGATACCGAGCGTCAGTTACTCGTGGGTAACCCTCAGCCTGCCGGTCGGCGCAATTTTACTCACGCAAACCGCAATCACTAAGCTTCTGGCGTTGGTTAGGGAGCCTACAACCGGCCCGGACACAGACGACGGACGTTCTGAGGAGAAAGGCTGATGCTCCTGGTCTTCCTCGCGTTCCTACTTTTGCTTGCGATCGGGATGCCCGTCGCTTTCGCGATCGGAATCTCCGGAGCACTGTTTTTCTTTCAATACCCCGAACTTCCGCTGACTATGTTGGCCCAGCTGCCGGTTTCCCGAACGCAAAACGTTCCATTAATTGCGATCCCGTTGTTTTTGTTCGCGGGTAACTTGATGAACTCAACGGGAATAACCCGCAGGCTCATCCGCTTGTCGACTCTGCTGACCGGTCATATGAAAGGCGGCTTGGCCCAGGTATCAGTAGTCTTAAGCACGCTCATGGGCGGCGTATCCGGTTCGGCGACGGCGGACGCGGCGATGGAAGCCCGAATTCTTGGACCGGACATGGTCGAACGGGGATACTCCCGCGGCTACACCGCGAGCGTCATTGGATTCACATCGCTGATTACGGCGACAATCCCGCCGGGCATCGGCATCATTATCTACGGGACCGTCGGCGAAGTTTCGATAGGTCGACTCTTTGCGGCCGGTTTGGTAGTCGGGCTTTTGATGATGATCATCCTGATGATTACCGTTCGCATTACGGCTGGGCTTCGTGGTTACAAACCTGAACGAGATCAAAAGGCTTCGCTGCGCGAGATAATGGCCTCCCTCCGGGAGACGATCTGGGCGTTGATCTTTCCCATTCTCTTGTTAGTTGGTATCCGTTTTGGATTGTTTACGCCCTCGGAAGTAGGCGCATTCGCGTGTATCTACGCGGTCGTTGTCGGCTTGTTCGTCTATCGGGAGCTAAACTGGAAAAACTTTATCGAAACGGTAAAGATCTCAGTTGGGGACATCGGATCGATAATGTTTATCATCGCGCTTTCGGGAACGTTTGGTTACGGTATACCCGTCGAGAGAATTCCACAAAAACTCACGACCCTGATCACCGGGATATCTACCAATCCTCATATCGCCCTGCTGATCATCATTTTCTTTTTGATCCTCGTTGGGATGATCATGGAGGGATCGGTTGCGATTCTGTTGCTGACCCCGATCCTGCTTCCCATGGTCGAGTCATTGGGTATAAACGCGGTCCATTTTGGGCTGATCATGTGCACGATCATTACGATGGGTCTGCTCACCCCACCCGTCGGAATCTCGATGTACACCGTCTGTTCGATACTGGACTGTCCGACCGGCGAGTACATCAGGGAGTTCAAGGTCTTTTTGATAGCTGTGCTGGTCGAGATGTTGATCCTCGTGTTTCTCCCCGAAGTCGTGTTGTTCATACCGAGGTTGATTTATGGTGGATAGGGAGACCGAGTTGGAACTCACGGAACGAGTTGCCGTCGTGACCGGTGGAGCTCGCGGGATCGGACGGGCGATCGCGGAGCTATTTGCCAAGCGCGGCGCCGTCGTTGCGGTTACGGATGTAGTACCACCGGAGGAAACGGTAACGCGAATCCTGAAAGACGGCGGCTCGGCGATGGCGGCCGCCGTGGACGTGCGCGACGAAAACGGGGTCGAACGGACGTTTTCCGATATTGCGCTTCGCTTGGGCGGTATCGACATTCTGGTCAACAACGCCGGGATCATCGCGCGCGGGACTACCGAGACCCTCACTCACGCACAATGGCGTGAGGTGATCGATGTCAACGTCAACGGTACCTTCAACTGCTGTAAAGCTGCCCTACCTTACCTAACCAACTCCACGCGTGGAACGATCCTGAATATCTCCTCTATCGCCGGTAAGATGGGCGACATCACGGCGGCGCCGGCATATGGGACATCCAAGGGTGCGGTCAACACGCTCACCCGATCGTTGGCTCGCCAACTCGCGGGAACGGGAATTACCGTCAATGCGGTGGCGCCCCACGCGGTCGAAACAGAGATGAGCGCCGAGTGGTCGGCCGAGAAGAGAGCGGCGGTTATCGACTCAATACCCTTAAAGCGCCTCGCTCGCCCCGAAGAAGTCGCCTTTGCCGCGCTCTACCTCGTTTCCGACGCGGCGTCCTTTATTACTGGTGAAATCCTAAACGTAAACGGAGGCGCCTTGATGGACTAAAAGGGGTTCTTTTGGTCGATCACAAAGTCGCTCGTGGAGATCGCATGAACGTGCTGATTATCGGCGGCACGGGGTTAATAAGTCGCGAAATAGTCAAGCAACTCGTAAATCGAGGCGACCACGTCACCGTGATCAACAGGGGGAAATCAGGTCGTAGTCGCCTTTCGGAGGTCGAAAATCTGGTCTGCGATCGCAACGACACAGACCGATTAGAACTGCTTGTATCAGGTCGTGTGTACGACGCGGTAATCGATATGATCTGCTTCACGGAAGACCAGGCGAGGACGACCGTTCGCCTGTTTTCCGAACGTTGCGCCCAACTGATGATCGTCTCTTCGGTTGCGGCCTACCAGAGACCATTGCGATGCGTACCTAGCCGTGAGTCGTCTGAGTTGCTTTGGACCGAGCCCGGTTACCGATACGGTTTCGAGAAGGCACAGATAGAACGTTACCTCAACGGAGAAATCGCGAACGGCGCGTCGATCACCGTAGTTCGACCGTCGCTTACATTCGGACCGGGCGCCAGAAACGTCGGTGTGCTGCGGCAGAACCGAGGAATCGTCGAGCGGATCAAGAACAAAAAACCGTTGGTCATGTTCGGCGACGGCACAAACCCGTGGAGCTTCTCGTTTTCGCCCGATATCGCTGCGGCGATGATCGCGCTGCTCGCAAACGACGACGCGCTTCAAAAGACTTTTCATATCGCCTCACCGGAGCTTTCAACCTGGAACGATCTCTACCGCACGATGGGAAACATCGTCGGATCTCAACCGGACATCGTATATCTGCCGTCGGACTGGCTCTACGCGGCGTCTCCCGAGCATTTTGCGCACGTCTACTTTGAAAAGTCGCACCCAGGCGTCTTTGACTGCAGCGAGCTTTTCGCCGCGGTACGGGGTTTCTCCTTTACCTACGTGTTGAGACGAGGTCTCGAGGAGGTGATCGAGTCGTGGATACAAGACTCCGTTGAGGTCGATTTGCATCTGGACGCTCTCGAAGATCGCCTTGCGATCGCCGCCTTAGGAGCCAAGCGTGGTCTGCGCTACTACATCGGGTAATACGCGATATATGGATGACTTCGTCGCACGGAAAGCGCTCCGATAATCGTTAGCGTCACGTTTACGATAAGACCCCCCGGGCCTCAAAAGATTACAAACGTTCGGTAGAGACGAAACTCCTTCTCGCCGAGTATGTCGTCGACTTCGGCGAGAATGACGCCCGCCCCCACGGAAGCAGCCTCGTCGTAGGTGCACGCGCCGTTGAAGGAGTTCACCGTGCCGTTCACCGTACGCACCGAGCCCACGTCGACCGCGGCCGAATCGATATCGGTAAATCGAAGAAATCGACATCCGTTGTATGCGTTTACGACCGGGTTGTCGGTCACCGGACTCACGCCGATGTACACCTCGGTTCCGACCGCAATCAGTTCCGGCGCCGAGAGTTTGTCCCCGCCGAGCGCGGCGGCATCGGCGTTATCGAGCAACGTTCCCACGAGATTCCACGATGAGGCGCTGCCAAAATCGCAGGGGCTATCGCACTTCAGCAGGATAATCGCGTTGTAGTCGGGGCCCGTTTCACGGCACATAAGCGAGGCGTAGAGCGCGTCGGCGGTCGCGAAAAGTGCTGGTTCCGTCGCGACCAGGCAGCTGGAGGTTTCAGCGAATGTGTTTAGAGCGAGAACCGGCGCGCCCCCAAGCGGTGAGAAGGTCGGCGTCACGTTGGCCGTGTCGTTAATCGAGTCATAACCCGCGCCCACAAAGAGCTTGACCGGCGTCGCCCCGGCCAATCCAGCGACGTTACTCGCCGAGCGTATTTCGATCCAGCCGTGCTCAAAGAGTCGGGCGCTCTCAAACACCAGGTAGTGGTGCGCCACGAGCTTCCAGCGTTCCGATAGCGCGGCACCCGAATCGTAGACGAGAGAGGAGACCTCGTAATGCCAGGTCCCGTCCTCGGCGGGAAAGGGCGCACCCAGGGAAACGTCCTGCGCTGGATTTATTATCCCGCTGTCCGTCCACGTCCGGCCGCCGTCCTCCGATGAGGCGACGCGTGTCTGAACGACCTCCGGATTGGATTCGGGGTACGCCGGAGACGGAAGAACCTCGGAATAACTCATCCAGACAGTTCCGCTCGACGGATCCAGCTCAAGTGAGGCGTCAAAAATGCCAATTTCGCCGATCCCATCAAACCGAATTTGCTGCCGGGCGGGTGCGTTGGCGCCTCCGCCCGATCCGCCGCCCCAGTCGCAGGAAATCAGGATCAGCACGGTGCCGACTAATCCGAACGCAGCGAACACGCGGTGGAGGACGAGTCTCAACCGCATGGCGAGTTACCTTCTTGTTTGATCGACATACTTCCTCCAGGGCTTGGTCTCGCTATTCAACGGTCGTTCGGTCGAAGTATACCGGTGAAATGGGAGGTACCGAAAAAAGTGTGACATAGTATTCGGCAATCAAACGGCCCAGTTATCGCTGTTTCGGCACGTCATCCACGCGCATTTCTCCGGCCACCGATTATCGCTATCCTCCACAGCGGCGACGCGATCACGGTCACGACAACTACCCCATTTCCCCCGGCGACGTGTCGGGCTTGGATTCGATCGTCCCTAAGAGGAGGCGGAACGATGCGTGGAGTAGTACAAGGATACTGGATCGGGGTGGTACATATCGGCGTTAGCTGCCGACAAAGCTGTAACCCTGCTACGTTTGCAACGACGGTCGAGATCGAACAAAGTCGCTGACGGTATCCAAGCACGCGATATCGTCCGCGGGGAGATCAAAACCGAGTCCGTCGAATACGCCGATCAACTGCTCGCGAGAGTTCGCACCGATGATCGGCGCGCTCACAAATGGTTTGGAACGTAGCCAGTTAATCGCAACCTGCGCCGGCGTTACGCCTAGTTTTCCGGCGATTTCGACAACCGTTTCGATGATGTCCCAGTTCTGGTCGCTAAAACGGCGCTCGGCGTTTTCCTTTGCTCGAACGCTCTCGGGCAATCCCGCTTCGCGGCGGTATTTGCCGGTAAGTAAACCACCACCTAATGGACTGTATGGAATCACTCCTAAGCCGTAGTGTTCGCATACTTGCGCAATTTCCATCTCAAAATCGCTGCGCACGGGCGCCAATAAATTGTATTCGGGTTGAACAGTGGCGATTTTTTCGAGCTGGTATTTGTCTGATGCCCACAGGGCTTGCATCAGTTTCCACGCACTAAAGTTTGAACACCCGAGGTAACGCACCTTTCCTTGTTTGACGAGATCGCTAAAGGCGCGCATCGTTTCCTCGATCGGGACCATAGGGTCGATAAAATGCGCTTGGTAGAGATCAATATAGTCAGTGTTCAGACGGCGCAAGCTGTCCTCACACGCTTGTATGATCCAGCGGCGCGACAGACCTTCGCGTTGCTTAAACGTCGCCCGACTGTCGGAGAACTGGTGCCCCATCGCGGCCCGTACTTTCGTCGCGACGACCAAATCGTAGCGACTGGGCTGTTTTTGCAACCAACGGCCGATGATTTCTTCGGAAACGCCGCCCGCATTTTCCGGACCGCCCATCGAGGCCGACCACGAACTGTAGCAATCCGCCGTATCGATGAAGTTACCGCCGCGTTCGACGTATGCGTTTAATATGTCGTGGCTGGTGGTTTCGTCCGTCGACCAGCCAAACTGCATGCTGCCCAATCCGACTCGATAAACGAATAGTCCACTCAGACCCAATTGGACGTAGGGATCTGTAGAAGTTGCGCCAAAACTCATTCGGAGTCTCCTTGTGATGAGTCTGCGTTGAGCGCATATAGACTCAGTTTGTGATCGATCAGCTTGAGCGCCTCGTGTAGGCGTTGGATGTCTGCTTCCACGCGGCGGCGGTGACCTTCCAGCAACGCGATTCGCTCGGGTTCGGACGCGCGCCCTTGCTCACCCAAGCTGCAGTAGTGGCGAAGCTGTTCGATGCTCATGCCGGTGTCTCGCAAGCAGCGCAACACCTCAACCCATAACACGTCGTTCGCGCTGTATCTCCGGTGACCATTGGCGGCACGTGCCACGGGCTTGAGCAAGCCTTCTTTCTCGTAATACCGCAGCGTGTCAATTGAAACGCCGGTACGAGCCGACATTTCGGCGGGCGAGAGCCCGTTTGTCGTTTCTACTGACTTCGTCGTCATGACGTTAGTGTACTGTCTGGAGTGCGCTCCAGGTAAAGGATTGTTAATTCGGTTTCCAAGAATTGTTTAAATCGAACCGCCACGTTTTGGGTGCGCCGTATTCGTCCATCCCATGGGCGCGTACACCACACCTTTCTTGGTTCCTACGAGTCGAGAAAGGCAACGATCTCTCTGATGACGGCGCCGGGCGCTTCTTCTATAACGAGATGACCCGCGTCGGGAATAGTGCGAAACGTGCAATGTGGCAGCATGTTGGACAAGCTTCTGCCGCGATCGACCGGAATCCATGCATCCTCCTGACCCCAGATGATCAACGTCGGTTCCTGGATCGTTGCGTACCGCGGCTCTATCTCCGCGGTGTGATGAGGATTCGCCTGGGCGATCTGGCGGTAGAAAGCGCCTTGTCCGGGATCTCCGATCCACGGTCGGAGCGTGGCATCCAATGTTGACGCCGACAGCGGGAGATATGCCGCGCTCTCTATGTATGAGCGACAAACGGCCTCATGGATAAACGCCGGCATACCTGCAAAAACGGACTCGTGCTTGGCTACATGACGAAAGAACTCGGAACCCCATGGAGAAACCGCCACGGGGTCAATGAGAATCAAACGCGCGTACAGACGACCATCAATCAGCCGTGTTCGCAAAGCCGTCGCGCCGCCAAAGTCGTGACCAACGACGATCGGTTTATCGAGCCCCCAGTATTCGAGCAAAAAATCAAAAAGCCGATTCTGAATGGCAAGCGATACGTCGCCCGCTCGCCTATCAGATTGTCCATAGCCCAATAGATCGAAATAGTAGACGCGATACCGGGCAGACAACCCCTGGATGATGTGGCGTAGATTGTAGGACGACCAGGGGGTTCCGTGGATCGCAACAAGCGGTGGACCATCGCCGCTTACATCAAACCGAATCTCCCGCCCTTCAAACTCGGTTTTCTGCGACAAGGTCCAACTATGGTGCGGCATACGTTGTGACTGTACGGGCGTTGTTTGTCTATATCAAGCTCAGAGTCCAAACATCTGGCCGACCGTTTTGTAGAACATCTTCTCCGGTAGCCAGCGCCTGAACGTCATTGCCCGCCGATCAGATGATGACACCTGGTACCGCAAGCGCGGATTACTCGTGGCCGCTACTTTTGCCACGAGATCGGCGACGAGCTGTGGATCTTGCCCTTTTTTCGTCTGTTCCATGATCACCTTGGGCATCTTTACGCGCATTTCGTCATAGTCGGAGAACGTGTGCCAGGTCGGCTTTTTGTCGGCATTGTCCAGGATACCGGTTCGATACGAACCCGGCTCCACGATAGAAACGTGAATGCCAAATCGTTCCAACTCAAGGTAAAGCGCGTCGGCATAGCCTTCGATCGCGTGTTTTGTGCTGGCGTAATAGCCTTGCCCCGGTATCCCCATCTGTCCAGCCAAGGAGCTGATAAAGATAATCCGCCCGCTACGGCGTTGACGCATCTGCGGCAAAACGGCATTGGTGACGCTCGCCGTCCCAAAGAAGTTGACGTCCATCATGTTCCGGGCGACCTCTATCGGGAGTTCCTCCTGGGGTGACACGTGAACAACCGCGGCGTTGTTAACAAGCAAATCGATTCTCCCCTCTTTTTCGATGATAGCGGAGACACATCGGTCGACCGAGGCTTGGTCGCTCACTTCGAGTTGGCGCATCATAACCCCATCTCGGTCCGGACGCTCGCTCCGACTCGTCCCGTAGACTCGATACCCCTTGTCAACGAGCGTGTCCGCGATGTGTCGACCAATTCCCGCTGAAGCACCGGTTATCAGTGCAATTTTGTCCGTCATCTCATCCTCCTTCTGGATGTTTACAATGTAAATATAAGGTACTAGATCATGTTTACATTGTCTACTACGAACTCAAACTTATTGCGAACCGCGCGAGGCCACAGGCACAAGGGTTGTTGCAGCACCCCCACACAAACGTTTACAATGTCAACATGTCGGACGACAAACCGGGATCGCAATCAGCGATGCGCTATCACCACGGCAGACTCAAGGAGACGCTTATAGAGGCGGGTATATCAATTTTGGAAGAGGAAGATATTCGCGCCCTCTCACTCCGCAAAGTAGCCAAGCGCGCCAACGTCAGTCACGCAGCTCCCTATCGCCATTTTGACGACAAGATCGCCCTCCTCGCCGCCATCGCGGAGTACGGATTCACGCGCCTCGCCGAGAACATGGAGCAGGCGATGAACGCGACGGACGAGGACCCGTGGCAACAGATGTTGGAGATCGGTCGCTGTTACGTTGAGTTCGGAATCGCGCATCCGGCACAGCTCACGCTAATGTTTAGTGACTTGCTCAAGGTGAGCGCCAAGGAAGCGTTATCAGCGGCCGCGGCGTACACGTTTACCCTCCTGACCAGATCCGTTGAGCGCGCCCAAGAAGCCAAGTTGTTACAAAGCGGTGATCCTCGCGAAATTGCCCGCAGCGTTTGGGCGATGGAACACGGTCTCGCGATGTTGATGAAAGAGGGTTTTTTTGATTGCGCTGCGGAAGAGAGCAGAACGCGGATAATCAGGCAATCGCTTGTTCATCTGGTGTCCGGTTTAGGCGTTTATACCGACCCAGCCGGCTAAGCGCTAACCCACCGGCAACGATCGCTACGGCTTAGATATCAGGGCCGGTGCGTCGTCTATTTGCCCTCGTACATAGACAGGATATCGGAACTCGTTCGGTTCAAAATTATCTCTCTTGATTCGTCTTAGTTGTATTTGTTGATAGTTGTTATTATCATCTATTTCACCGAGCGGTACTCGTACTGCGGCAAACCGACGGGCAAGGAGAGAAAACTGGAAAAACGTGCGCGAGGACCCCGCGTAGAGGGTCGATCAAAAGTAACGGGCGCCGCCGTTTACGTGGATGATATGCGCGAGGACGAACTCGGCTTTGGATACGACGTTGCCGTTGCCGTTTCGAGTACCTGTGCCGTCGGACGGGTTAAGACGATCGACACGCGCGCCGCCCTAGCTGTCCCCGGTGTCAAGTTAGTTATGACTCACGCCAATGCGCCCCGGTTAAAGAAGGTGTTCGCGTTTGGCATGGGCGAAGTTGGTGAGTTGCTCCCGCTTCAGAGCGACACAGTTTGTTACCGCGGACAGTGCGTGGCGGTAGTCGTTGCCGACAGCCTCATGGCAGCGCAAGAGGGCGCCAGATTGGTCGAGGTTACGTATGAGCCCACCACCCAAGCGGCCGCGTTTACGCTTTCGCAAGCCGGAGCGCGGCTCAGTCCGGTAAAACGCGCTGGAATTGCGCCCGGCAGTCTACAAGAAGGCGACGCTATCGGCGACTACGAGGCCGCGTCGGCCCGCGTCGATGCCGAGTACCACTGCGCTCCCCATCACCATAACGCGATCGAACCGAGCGCCGTTGTTGCCAAATGGGATCGCGACGGCGGAATTACGATTCACGCCGCGGTCCAGTGGCACCATATCGAGACCGTGACGATCGGTCAGGCCTTTGGGCTTGGCCCGGGAAATCGATTATCGGACTTTATCGCCCGCATGTTCCTCGGCCGGGTAAAAGAACACAAAGTTCGGCTTCGAAATAAGATGTCCGGCGGAGCGTTCGGCCGCAATATCCACCCGATTCACCTGTTCTTGGCGTGCATGGCCGCCAAGCTCACGAATACAGCCGTCAAAGTCATATTGACGCGGGAGCAGACCTACACCCTTTTGCCGTATCGTGGCGAGGTGCGACAACGCCTCCGAATCGGGGCGAACGAGAACGGTACTCTTCAAGCGATCGTTCAAGAGCCGGATGTCGCGGTCGGTGCGGCCGGAAAGTACGTTGAACCGGTGGGCGAGGTACCGCTGCAACTCTACGCCCACAAGAGCCACTATCTGCAACACCGTGTCGCGCGATTGGACCTCAACGGCGTCGGGTGGATGCGCGGCCCAGGCGTTTCGAGCGCCGTCTTTGCGGTTGAATCGGCGATGGACGAGCTGGCACACCAACAGGTTCTTGATCCGCTCGAGCTACGCCTTCTCAACCACGCCGACATAAATCCGGAAACGAGCAAACCGTGGTCGAGCAAGTCACTCCGTGAGTGTTATGCCGCCGGCGCCGAGGCGATCGGCTGGCGCGATCGCCTACGGGGAGGCACGTTACGCGAAGACGGGCGCATCGTCGGTTACGGCTTGTCGACCTCGTTCGACTTGGGCCGCCAGTTTCCGGCGAGCGCCAAGGTCAGCCTGCGCAACGACGGGAGCGCCGTTGTTTCGGTCGCGGCCGCCGAGCTTGGGCAAGGAATTCTATCGGCGTTGACGACGATCGCCGCTGAGTCGCTGGGCATCGGTCGAGAGCAAATCGTCCTCGAGACGCACGGCGCCGACCTTCCCTACGCAGCCGGGAGCATCGGCTCAACGGGAACCTTTAGCAACGGTACGGCGATCTACGAAGCGGCGGCTGAGATCAAGCGCAAACTCATCGGGCACACGATACGCGACAAAGCATCCCCGCTCTTTGGCGAGTCGATCTCCGCGGTCACGATCGGCGACGGATACCTTCGATCGAGCCGCGGTGCGAGCGAGTCCGTCGTCGACGCGATGCGTCGCTACGACAGAACCGCAATTACCTACCACGCCAAAACGGGAAGAACCTTTGGCCGAAGCAAAAGCGCAAAGGCGTCGTTTGGTGCGGTTTTTATAAAAATATCGGTTGATCCAATCACGATGCATCTAAGAGTCGAAAAAATGGTCGGCGCGTTTGCCTGTGGGCGTATCATCGAGCCGGTGCTGGCCCGTAATCAGGTGGTTGGCGGAATGATCTGGGGTATGGGACAGGCGCTGTTTGAGGAAACGCGCGTCGATCAAATCAGCGGGAAATGGGTAAATGCAAATCTGGCCGAGGCGCTTATTGCGACCCACGCGGATATCCCCGAGATCGATCTTGTCTTTATAGACGAAGACGACACCGCGTCTCACCCATTAGGAGCAAAAGGACTTGCGGAGATTGGGGTGGTCGGTCCCGCTCCGGCCATCGCCAACGCGTTTTTTGACGCAACCGGAAAGCGACTGCGCTCGCTCCCTCTGTTGATTGAGGATCGCCTTGTGACACCAACAGCAGACGATCGCCAGACAGATTCGCGGATCGAACAAGCTCCCGCAGCGACTTCATCTTCGGCCATAGGAGGGCCCGCACGATGAACAAAACTCTGGTCATTAACGACGAGACACTCCATCTCGACTTTGATCCACGTACAACGCTCCTCGACCTGCTACGAGAGCAGTTAAACCTCATCGGGACCAAAAAAGGCTGCGACTTTGGCCACTGTGGCGCGTGTACCGTCCATATCGACGGGAAACGTGTGGTGTCCTGTTTAAAACTGGCCGCGACAGTCGATGGACCGGTGACGACGATCGAGGGTATTGCCCGGGACGACGACCTCCACCCACTGCAGGAAGAGTTTTTGGCTCACGATGCGTATCAATGCGGATACTGCACCCCGGGACAAATCATGAGCGCAATTGCCTGCATAAACGAGGGAAACGCCCAGACGCGCGAGGAGATCCAGGAGGCGATGAGCGGGAATCTATGCCGCTGTTCGGCCTACCCCAACATCGTGACCGCGATCGAGTCATACCGCGATCGATTGGGAGGCCACGAGTGAAACGGTTTACGATTGAGGACGCATCAAGTCCACTCGACGCCGTCGCGCGGTTTCATCGCCACGACGATCATTCGGTCTATTCCGCCGGTGGTACCACGATGACCGACCTCCTCAAGCTCAACGTCAAGCATCCCGAGCGCGTGATCAACCTCCTCCCCTGGCGAGACTCCGCCCGGGCGATCACATCCGACGATCGGGGAATAACAATTGGCGCCTTGGCAACGATGGCGGAGGTTTTGGCGAGCCCTATCGTCACCAAGAGGTTTGCCGTCGTCGCCGACGCGATACGACTGGCGGCGAGCGCCCAGATCCGCAACGCGGCCACGATCGGTGGAAACCTCCTACAGCGGACTCGTTGCGCCTACTTTCGTGACACCCATGCCGCATGCAACAAACGCACACCGGGCTCCGGCTGCTCGGCTCTTAAGGGCGATAGCCGCGGTTTAGCTGTATTGGGCGCCAGTCACCACTGTATCGCCAACTATCCTGGTGATTTGGCGATCGCCCTGGTAGCGCTCGACGCACAGGTGACGCTGATGGATACCGGCGGAGAAGAACGGGTGTTGGCCCTCGAGGATCTACACCGTATGCCGGGGGACGAGCCTCATATCGAAACAAACCTCCGGCCCGGCGAGCTCATTACGAGCGTCACGATTCCGACACAGACGTGGCAGTCTTCGTTGTATCTCAAAATACGCGACCGTGCCTCCTACGCGTTTGCTCTTACATCGGCGGCGGTAGCGGTTAATATCGAGCAGTCCAACGTCCGCGACGTGCGGATCGCCCTGGGCGGACTTGCAACAAAGCCGTGGCGGTGCCGTGAGGCGGAGCGCTTCCTGATCGGGAAGCCGGTGACGATAGAGACCGCCGCGCACGCTGCGACCCTCTGTCTGACAGGCGCACAGGTCGACGACTACCGGCGGTTTAAAGTCGAACTTGGAAAACGAACCGTCGTTCGCGCCCTTCTCGACGTCGCGGAAGTCCAGCATTCGTCGAGCGACCTCGACGATAACTCGGTCGGCGAGATCAACGGAGAGCGTCATGATTAATCCAAACCTGCTCCCGTTCTTTGTGGACCTCGCCAATCACAACACCAAAGAGTGGTTTAACCAACGCAAGCCCGACTACAAAGCGATGCACCAAGAGTTTGCCGAGGGATTGCACGATGTCGCATATAGGATGGCGCAGTTTGACCTCGAGGTTCGTGAGCGGCTCGACGATCCGACAACGGTAAAAGTCCACCGAATTTACAACGATACGCGATTTGCAAAACATGCTCCGCCGCTCAAAACAAACATCAGCGGCGTGATCAGCGCGGGACCGTTTGCTCCGATGTACTATCTTCGCATCGCACCAGGGGACAGCGTCGTCGCCGGCGGCATGTACACGCCGCCACCGGAACTGTTGGCAGCGATTCGTGAAGAAGTGGCCGTGAGTTATGCCGAGTTAGAAAAGCTTCTCGACGAACACAGACTCTCGTCTACCTACCCGACCGGGCTTGACCGCAGTATCGCGTTAAAAACCGCGCCCAAGGGCTACGCGAAAGACGATCCCGCGATCGGATTTCTGCGACTAAAAAGCTTTACCGTAAGTCGTCAGCTCAGCGATGAGGAAGTCTCGAGCACAGACTTCTCCGACCGACTGATGGACCTATTCGAGGCTCAGTACCCATTACACCGCTACCTGCGAAAAGCCGCCCGTCACGTTTCGTAGTGTGGGCCGTGACGACTGCTTCCTTTTTGCCGGATTTGACGCCACACTATCCCATCATGCCAAAGCGCGACCGTGTCCCCGTCCCACCGATCTATTTCAAATACCATGACCTCGCCGAGCCCTTTGCTTCGGACACCGGCTATCTGCTCACCTTTGTGTCACAAATGGCGTACATGGCCTTTGACAAGGCGCTCGAGCCGATGGATATCGACGCCCGGCACTACGGCGTCATGACGCTCGTCGCGCAGGGAGATCACCGCTCGCAGATCGCTATCAGCGAGAACCTTGGATTTGACCGAACGCATGTCGTTCGACTGGTCGACAACTTGGAGGCGCTCGGGTACGTGGTCCGCCAACGAGACCGGGACGACCGGCGCTACTACAAGCTTGATTTAACCGAAGCCGGTCAAGCCGCCCTCAAAGAAGCCAAAGAGCGCGCCGATCGCGTCCAGGCCGAAACGTACAGCTGTTTGAGCAGCGAGGAGCGCGGCGTACTCAATACGCTCTTGCGTAAGCTCGGGGAACAACAGTTCTCCAAAAACCAGGATGTATAACGGCGCCTCCCTTGCTTTACCGATTAGCTACGGCTCAAACATCAGGGCCAGCGCGTCGTCCAATAGCTCCTCGCGGACGGACAGGATGTCGGGGCTCGTTCCGTTGATCGAGAACGCCAGGGTCGCCCCGGTGTCGGGAAAGTGAAAGAGAATCGTCAGGAAGCCGTATATCGCCCCGGTATGGCCAAATGCGCGACCATACGGCGTGTCGTAGATCTCTACACCCAGGCCGTCAAAGGTCCAGTACAGTCCGCGCTCATCGCTGGGGATCTCCACCGTATCGCCGGTCATCTCGGCAAGCGTGTCGACGCTGATGATGGTGCCGGCAAATAGCTCCTCGATAAACGTTCCCACATCCTGCATGTTGATCGCCACGCCGCCGTCGCCGGTGTTGAGATCGTTGATGTAGAGGTGGTGACTGTCGACCAGGCGATCCTCACCAAACAGGAGGAAGTAGCCCCGTGGCGTCCCGCGCGGTATGGGTGCATGGTGCGATCCGTAGTATCCGCTTGGTAATCCGAGGGGATCGAATATTTCGGTCTGAAATACATCTCCCAGAAACTCTCCAGTGACCTCCTCGACCACCATGCCCAGTAAGAGAAAGTTGGTGTTGCTGTAGGAGAACGCCTCGCCGGGGCGGTTGTTGGCCCTTCTTCCGTAGGCGTACACCAGTTTTTGCTCCTGAGAGAGCGCGTGCGACGGATTCTGGATCGTATCGAGATCGTAGGAGATCGGGTCGAGGTAGTCATAAAGCCCGCTTGTATGGTTCAACATCTGCCGTAGCGTTACGCTGTGGCCGTTCTGCAGGTTGTCGGTAATCGAATCGTCAAGGTATCGGTTCAGCTTGTCGTCGATGCTCAAGGCGCCCCGCTCATCCAACTGCATGACTATCGTCGCCGTAAACACTTTACTGACGCTGGCGATAAGCATGTGATTGCAGCCACGCATCGGCTCGCGATAGGCGAGATCGGCCCTTCCGGCGGCGCCGATCCAGGCGTTTCCGTCCGGTGTCCGTACGTACATCACAACGCCCGGTAAGCCGTCGCGCGCGCCCTCCTCTACCAGTGCTTCAAACTGATCGCGCTGTGGGTGGCTCGCCGTGTCGTGCGGTGCAGAGTCAGTGCAGCTGTAGTCCGGTAGGTTGTAGGGCGGATCCATCATGCACGACGACAAAACGAGCACCACACCGGCAATAACGGTCAGACTCGATTTAACGTTCATGACGTCCTCCCTGATTCTCCGTCCCGTCGAGATGCACTTTTGTCCCGACGAGCAAAAACGTGTGGGGCAACGCGTGGATTCCCCAGCCGCGGATTCCCGGCATCTGTACGAGGGGGCGGTATTGTACGTAGGGAGTAAGCGGAATACCGACATGCGTCGCCAGGTTGTAGTTGATCTCGAGCGGGATTGAGAAGATCAAGTGCGGCATTCCGTAATCGCGGACCTGTTCAAACTCGCCGTCGCTGTGTTCGTATACCGGTCCGGGATAAAACGTGTGCAGGTACCCCAGACCCGCCGATACGCTCGCGCCGAGTCCGATAGGCGTTTCGTAGCTGTATCCGAGATCGAACCCGAGGAACATGGCGTTCTGAAATCCTTCGTGGAGATAGAATCCCGCGTTTATCTCGAAAAACAAGTAGGATCGGTCATAGGTTCGCCATGGATTCTCGTAGGCGGCCATCATGCCCGGATGCCCAGTCCGGTCGACGACACGAAAAGATGGAAGGGTCAACGATTCCGACAAAAAGGCGACATCTATCGCGCGGCCGGTATTACCGTAGTCTTCGGCGGCGAGCGGTGTCCGCGAGGTTGCTACGCCAATGGCGATCAGGAACGCGATCAGGACGGCGCGCGTGTTTGCTTTGTTCATAGCACATACTCCTCAAAGTGATCTGCCGTGAACGATAACGCTCCGTATGTGGTTGGCCATCGTACGTCGCGGTGTATTGTGGTTTAAATGTCTCGCCCGGTACTCGTCGCGGTCTCACCCTTGGGCTCACCCTCAGGATCACCCGGTCGTCATCCCGCGGCGGTCGGGCTCGGGAAGTCTATACGGAGGGTTCGGCGGCGGTTTCGCCGGCAATTAGCTCGACGAGTTGCTCTCGAGAACTCACGCCGAGTTTCCGGTACAGGTTGGCGACGTGTGTTTTGACCGTGTTCTCGGAGATAAACAGGGCGGCTCCGACTTCGACGCGGCTTTTTCCCAGGACGATCAGTTCGAGGACCTCCGCCTCGCGGGCGGACACGTCGTAGCGGGCAACGATCTCGCGTACGTCGGGGGCGCCGTCCTCGTTGGTTCTTGCGCCCCGTAGGAAAGCGACAAAGTAGCGGATAAAAAACAGGTTGATCGCCAGAAACGCATAGGGATAAAAGATGACGTCGTTAAAAACGGCAAACCCCATATCCTCGAGAAAGATCACGACCGTTGCCGCGAGGATTACCGCGAGAAGCCGTACCTGGTGCTTTGACCGAAGGCGAAAGGATCGCCTGAGCATAATCACCGCCGCGGCGGTAAACCCGCCGACGAGATACACAAAGACGGGAAGAACGATTACAAAGGACCCAGTCTCGTAGGCGGCATCGACCACCAGCAGTCCGGCGGCAACGAAAAACCCGATCAGCCAGACGACGTTGATCCGGCGTGTCGTTTCTTCTTCAAATGGGCGCTCGGTTATGACGGCCGCGAGTAGCACGATCCGCCGCGAACAGAGCATCAACAAGGTGACGCTGATATAGCTGTTGACGAGAATTACCCACAACGGTACCGGACCGAGGGCCCCGGCCTCGACGTAGTAGCCAACCATCTCGAGCAGGACAAACAGGGCGATCGGGAGCGTGAAGAAGCGGTACTGCCGGGCGACCTCGCGCGCCCGCGTGTTTTTTGCCGTGAGCGCGATACCAAACCCCACACACCACGCCGAGATGCTTAAGAACAAAATCACAAAGTCAAGATGGTCCACGCTGGTTAGGAGTATACAGAAATATGGGGATCCCGGGACGACTCAAACGTGCGGTAGAGACAAAACTCGTTTTCGCCGAATAGGTCGTCAACCTCAGCGGGAATGACGTGCGACCGTGCGCGAACTTATCAACTGCACAAGAGTCGGGACGATTACATAGGGACGCTCCTTTCCAATCGGGACGTTTCGTCATAGAGTTCGCACTGATGGTTACTCGATGAAATTGAACCTTCTTTGTAGGGTCGCCGTAGGCTGCCTGGCCGCAGTCTCGCTTTCAGGATGTTTGCAGGGAGAAACCGACGTCGAGGAACGCCGACGCGACATCGATGTGGAGTTCTCGTTCGGCGCAGAGGACATAGCGATTTACCACGCTATGGAGTTGCTACTGGATCGAGCGGTTGCGGAATCCGGACGAACAATCTCAGTCCGCTACAGTTATGCCTACGCCGATATCGAGCAGGAGCGACGCAATGTTCGCGCTGCGATAGAGCGAAGACCGGACGTGCTGGTAATCATGCCGCAAGACTCTCGGATCGTATTGGACTACATTCGCCGGGCCGAAGAGGTAAACATTCCGGTCATCGTCTACAACCGAGCGGCAGACCCACACCCCGATATCCATCCCTCTGCATTTGTGGGCCTTGATACGGTCGACCAAGCCTACACCGCCGCGGTTGCGCTCTTTCAACGAATGGAGGAGGAGGGCCAAAGGCCGAACGTTATAAATGTTATGGGCGACCTTCGGGATCGAAACGCTCTTAACCGGAACGCCGGGCTCCTCAGAGCCGCCGAGGAGGCGGGAGCGACGATATTAGAATCCGTACGGACCGACTGGGACCCTCAGCTCGCGGAAGAGGCACTCCGAGAGGCGTTACGTCGGTACCCGGAGGCAAATGCTCTCTTCGTTGCTTCCGACTGGCTCATGAGTGGAGTCCGTGCCGCACTGGAGGAAGCCGGACGGTGGGCGCCTCACGGTGATCCGGCCCATATCTATCTCGGCAGCCAGGATGTCTTTCCCCTCGGAGCCGAGCTCGTTCGAGGCGGCTATATCGATGTTAATACCGCCTTTGACATTTGGCCGATGTCTACGACGCTTGTTCAGTCGATTGTGTCGATCGTGGCCGGGGACACCATGAGCCAGCGTATCTTTCTTATTCCAGGCCGGATTGTGACTCGGGCAAATATAGACGAAATGGATGACCTCTGGCACGAAAGTCTCTATGACGCAGACGGCTCGCCACCGTGAACAGTCGCGACCACGTCCCTGCGGTGGTTGGAGCGATACCTGCTCGGCGTAACTCCGTAGTTCTTCCGAAAGAGTGTGTAGAAGTATGGTGCGTTCCGCATACCTATAAGGCGGGCGATCTCCTGAACCGGATGCTCGGTTTCGAAAAGGAGCAGGACGGCCTGGTCTAAACGGCGCCGGTTAATCGCGTCGGCGACGGACTGATCAGCATGGCGTCGATAGAGTCGTGCGAGGTAGGAAGGAGAGAGACCCAGGGAATCCGCAATGATATCAGTCGAAAGATTCGGGTCGTTGTAGGACTTCTCTATCACACCCTCAACCTCTTCCACGAGGCGCTCATGCTTGCTGTTTCTATACCGCTTCTGGCGTTCAGCGATATCGTCAATGAGAGCGACAACCACTGACTTTACCTCGGAGAGCGTTTCCGCTTGGGTCAAACGCGCGGTTACTTCCAGCGCGTCCGTCCGCTTGGGAAGACCGAGATTGCGTTCGATCGTGCTGAATGCGGAAGACAACGTCAGAGCCATCTGGAGAATTGTCAGCCGCACGACCTGGTACCCTCGCCTACTCGCACTATCGACAATCTCGTTAAAAAGCTCTTTTGCCTCGCCACTTCTTCCCGCCTTAATAAACTCTCCGAGGCGATCCTCTTTGTCTTTCGGATAGTGTGGCTCTGAGCTTTCGTCGGAGTAGGAGACATCTTCCGCAAAAAAGACCGCGGTTTCGCCGAGGATAAATCGATAATCCGCGGCCGCTCGCACGCGTTCATACTCCTCAGATAATCCGGGACCGACCGCTACCTCTCGGCCAATGGTAACGGAGCATGAGACCGCGGGGCTCCGGGAGAGTGCGGCGGTGATCTTTCCGGCTACAGTTTGGATCCATTCGCGGGAGTTAGCGCCGTCGGCAGACCGTACGCGCGCGTTTACGAGCAGCACGACCTCCTTGTCGACATGAGTCCCGGCAAGGGATAGAGCTTCGGCCCGTGATACGGCTTCAACGGCGGCAAGGGCGTGCTCGATGACAATATCCACATGCGCGTTACCGGAACCAGCAAAGCGGAGTATCACAACCATCACCGGTGCCTCTACGTCGATGGGAAGCGCGGCTCCGCGCAGCTTCTCTAAAAGATCGTACTGAGATCCTTCGGAAAGTAAGAGCTCCTGGAGGAGGTGATGAGCGTGCTCTCGCTCGAACCGGATCCGGTCGAGTTCGAGGAGCTTTAGCCGTCTAACGAGCAAATAGAGAAAGCCGCCGGTAGCGAGTACTACCGTTGTGATCATTACCGTCAAGAATATCAACCGCCGTACGGCGGAGTTGACGTCGTCTTGAATTCCGTCGGTCATTTCGGTAATCGTCCGACTGAACTCATTGCTGGATATGTCGAGGATGGAGAGCTGATTGACAAAGTTCATAAGAAGCACGATCTCGTCGAACTCGAACCGGGTTCGGTAGATCGGGGAGTAAACGGCCTGCAGCAGGCCGGGTGGTAAGGCACGAACAAGGTCTTGCTGGAGGATCTTTTCGAGCATCCTCTCGGCTTGGATTAAGTTCCTTCGGGTAAATCCCCACACAAAAGCGGCATCCACAATCTTATCCGCCCATTCAGCGTCAAGATCTACCAACGAAGGCGAGCCTTGGAGCAAATCGAGCGACCGTTCGAAAGCCCGTCTCCGGTTCGCAAGGTTTATCTGGAGTGCCGACAGGGTACTGCTCCCGTCTAATGAGACGGCGGAACGGCTCGTTAGAATCTCCTTCGTCGCACGGTCCAGGGCGTGCCACTGGGCGAGCGTTTCCATCGACTGAAGCGAGAAGTCTTTGAGCCGCAGTATTCGCGTACCGATATAGCCGAATAGTGTGAAGAGAAGAACGAGCACAAGGCCGGTGAACATGGCCATTGATTGAATGGAGTACCTTTGCTGAGTCATTTGCTCCGCCAACTTATTTTACCAGCGGTTTCGCTCGTTCGTAAAACTTTGTCACTATTTCAAAGCCGTTTCGCGCCTATTTCCGAATAAATGACAGAAATTGAAAGTATACAAGGGCCGGATGTGCTCCAAACAATAGGATTCGAGACTTTATATAAGTCAAGGAGGAGCATTATGCATCGACGAATCTTTACGGTTGTAATCGTTCTTGTCGTCTGTTTTTTGGCGACGAGCCCGCTGTGGGCGGGGGGAGCAGGTGAGTCGACCGAAGAGGCGGACAACGTGGTTGTGGTCGGGCTCTCTTGGAATGAACGACTTCATTCCCTCATTCAGGCGTGGGAAGACTACATGCGGGACTACAGTGCTGAGTATGGAGCGGAGCACGGACTGGAGTTCCGGTGGGTCGTAAACGTCGCCGACAGCGACTCGTCGCAACAGGCCTCCAATATCGAGGACCTGATCAACCAACAGGTCGACGTGATTGTGGCCAGACCCCACGATGCCGCGGCCATCGGCGCTTCGATACGGGCTGCGAATGAGGCGGGTATTCCGTTTATCACCTTTGACCGTTCGTCCGCGAACCGCACACCAACGGCACATGTGGGCGCCGACTCCTTTAATCAGGCGCGGACGACCGCCGAAGCGATGGCCGACCTCCTGGAAGAGTATGGAATCGAGGGTCGAGCCATTGAACTGATGGGTGACCTGAGGGACGTTAACGCAGTAAACCGTTCGCGAGGATGGGCAGCGGTGGAAGAGAGCCGCGGTGTGTGGGAGACGGTCATTCAGGTACCTACAGAGTGGAATCCCGAGCGGTTCCGTACCGGCACGACAAACGCCCTGCAAGCACACCCCGACGCTAACGTGATGTTCGTTGCCAGCGACTTTGCCTTCGACGCCGTACGGGCCGCCCTCGAGGACGCCGGTCGCTGGGCGCCCAGGGGCGAACCGAATCACATGTGGATTGCGGCTCAGGACGTCAATCCCCAGGGCTACGACGCGATGGTCGACGGCTATATTTCAGTAGCAACCTCCTACGACGCCTACTTCCACGCCGTAGAGCTGGTCGAGGTCGTAGGCCGGATTGCCAGAGGTATACCCCTTGAACAGGACGAGTTTCTGGTCGCAGGGCGCGTCGCAACCCCGGAAACCGTGGAAACGATGGAGTTCATGTGGGCCCGGGACTACACGGACTAGTTCGGAATTAGCGCGTGAATAGAGTCACGAGCCGGGGTACGCCCGGCTCGTCGTTGCTTACACAGGAGGAAAGATGGTCGTCCCGAAGAGCCGAAAGAGGAGTGCTTCATCTGCGGTTGCCCGGCTGCGGGAAGGGGCGTGGCGCCACGTCCCGGTCTCGATACTGCTTGTCGCTACGATACTCGTCGGCGCGACCACCCCCCACTTTTTGACGACCCGAAACGCGATAAACATATTGCGCCAGGCCTCGCCTTTAGGCTTTATGGCGATGGGAATGACGATCGTGCTCATCGGCGGCGGCATCGATATCTCGGTACCGGCGGTCATGGCGCTTAGCGGTATTCTTGGTGCCGGTCACATGGCAAACGGCGGACACCCATTGGTTGGTGTGCTCATTATGGTTCTCGTAGGAACCCTCCTCGGATCGGTGAACGGGATGGCCGTTGCCTATCTGAGGATGGTCCCTTTCGTGGTCACCCTCTCGATGATGGCGATTGCCACCGGAACGTCGGTCTGGTTGACCCGAAACGTGAGCGTCTCCGGGCTACCGCTCGGATTCATCGACACTATCGTAGGATCGACGGCAGGCATCCCCCACTCCGTCGTTTTCGTTGCCCTGGGGGCCTTGGTGCTCTGGATCATCATGAAACGGAGCCTATTCGGCCGCTGGTTGTACGCCACCGGGGTAAATATCCGGACGGCACAGGTGTGCGGGGTACCTCAAAAGATGACTATTTTCGGGACCTATGCGGCGTCGGGATTCCTCGCGGGCATAACCGCAATTCTGGTGACCGCCCGCCTAGAGTCGGCGTCTCCGACCATGGGAGAGGAAGGGGTCGTTCTCAACGTGATGGGTGCCGCCGTAGTCGGCGGCGCAAGCATCTATGGCGGAATCGGGAGCCCTGTCGGAGCGGTGGTGGGCGCCATCTTTATAACGCTCATCTCGAATAGCATGAACATGCTGCATATTCCCTATCATACGACCCTTATCGTAAAGGGCGTGGTCATTATCGGTTTCGTTGCCTTCGATTCATTGAGTCGGAGGAGAGCGGCGGTACGAGTATGAGCGAACCGTTTCTTACTATCGAGGGTGTGTCAAAATCGTTCCCCGGCGTGCAGGCACTCCGGGACGTAGATCTCGAGGCCTACCCGGGAGAGGCGTTGGCGCTCATAGGAGCAAACGGCGCAGGAAAGAGCACCCTCATGAACATCCTGGGAGGTGTCGTAGAAAAGGATGCGGGGCGCATACGCCTCGGCGGGGAGGAGGTTCATTTTCGTACTCCTCTCGACGCCGCCAAACGTAGCATCTCATTCGTGCACCAGGAGATGGCACTATTACCCTCGATGACAATTGCGGAGAACATCTTTGTTACGAGCTTTCCGCGTAACGCGATCTCCTTGATTCGGAAATCGGACATGGAAAGAGAGTGCGATGAAATAGTCTCCCGTCTCCGGGAGGGACTGACGCCCGATATGCGGGTCGACACCTTAAGCCCCGGCGATCAGCAAATGGTCGAGATCGCCCGAGCATTGCGTACAAGTCCCCGGTTAATCATTTTCGACGAGCCGACGTCCTCTTTAACGGAACGAGAGAAGGAGCGCCTATTCGACGTCATTGGACGGTTAAAGGAAGACGGAGTAACGATTATCTATATTACCCACATTCTCGACGAGGTCTTTTCGATCTGCGAACGGGCCGCCGTACTTAGAAACGGGGAGAGCGTCGGTGGCGGATTTATTAAGGATCTGACATACCAGGAGATCGTTCGTCTGATGATCGGCGAACAGGAGATCGAGGGTTACTTCAAAAGGGAGACCCACACCGCCGGAGAAACGGCGCTCCGAGTAAGCGGCCTCGCCCGCGAGGGTGTCCTGAACGATATCTCGTTAGATCTTCGAAGCGGAGAGGTTGTCGGCCTCTGGGGGTTGCTCGGCTCGGGAAGGACTGAGCTGGTTCGAGCCGTCGTCGGCCTCGATCCCATCGACGAGGGTATCGTTGCTTTACGCGTCGACGATCGGCTTCAACCTCTCAAACCGAAAGAGGTCCACAAACGGGTAGGCATTATCACGGAAAATCGTCGCTTCGACGGACTTCTCCTCCCGATGACGGTACGGGAAAACATGAGTCTAGCCAATCTGCGATCTCTCATAGGAAGGCTTGGATTGGTTAGGCGCGTTCAGGAAGAGAAGACTACTCAAGAATATGTCGAGGAGCTTTCAATCAAGGTGTCGAGCATTGAACAGCGTTGCGGGACGCTGAGCGGCGGTAACCAACAAAAGGTGATCGTAAGTAGATGGCTCCAACGGAGGCCGCAGGTTTTTCTCATGGATGAGCCGACCCGAGGGCTCGATGTTGGCGCAAAGACGGAGATACACAGGATCATAGGCGATTTGGCCGCGTCCGGTGCCGCCATCCTCGTTATCACCTCGGATATCGACGAAATAATGGCATTGAGTGATCGATACACCGTCATGCACAAGGGGCGCATAGTCGCCGAGCTGCCCCGGGGCGCCGGCAAGGCTGAACTCATGGGCCCGGCCACCGGTGCGTTATAGAGAGGGAGCTATGAAAGGTTTCAAAAACGCACGTAATCTACAGCACCTCCTCTTGACCTACGGCTTCCCGATCACGATGGGCGTGGTAATCGTCGCCCTCTCACTCTCCTCCGCGAGCTTCCTAACCTTTCGCAACATTATGGCCCTTCTCCACGCCTCCGCGCCGATGGTTATCACCGCCTCTGGGCTGGCCATGGTGGTGATGGCCGGAAAGCTCGATATCTCCATCGGTTCCGTTACCTTCCTTACCTCAACCGTGGCCGCGGTCTTTATCGTGAGGATGGGAGTGGCGCCGGTAGTCGCCATTCCCCTCGTCCTGTTGTTGGGGGCGGCGTGCGGAATGGTTACGGGAGCTGTCGTCACCATCCTTGGCGTTAATCCGTTGATTGCTTCGATGGGCATGCTTTTCGCCGTTCGTGGCGCCGCCCTTCGGCTGACCGAGGGGCGGGTCATTAGCCTCCCGGACGCCTTCCGCAGTGTGGGAAACGCCCGGATAGGCCCCGTGTACGTAGATGTAGTTATTGCCCTGGTATTCGTCTCCCTCGTCTCCCTGCTCCATACTCGCACTCAGTACGGACGACACATCATGGCGATCGGAAACGATGAAGAGACCGCATCGCGATTGGGCGTTCCGACAAAGAAGGTGGTCTTTACCAGCTTTCTGCTGTCCGGCTTATTTGCAAGCATAGGGGGACTCTTCACCGCCATGCAACTTGGTGCGGTGACCCTCCATATGGGTCAAGGGCTCGAGTTCACAGCCATCGCAATGATCGTAGTCGGAGGCATTAGTCTCTTTGGCGGCGAAGGGAGCATCATGCCGGGGTTTGTCCTTGGAGTCATCACCCTCAACCTGATCGAGAACGGCCTTAACCACCTCGGCGCCTCGCCATACGCCTACCCCTTTGTGAGAGGGGGAATCATATTCGCCGCGATGTACGCAGACACTTTGAAGCACCGGACGACCCGCAGAAGGAGAGAGGGAACGTGAATAACAAAATCGGGATCTACTACGCTTACTGGGAACAGAATTGGGACGCTGACTTCTTTCCCTATGTCGAGAAGGTAGCAAGGATCGGATTCGACGTCCTCGAGGTAAACGCGGGAACCATATCTACCATGGGATCAGACGAGCGACGCCGTCTCGGCGCGGCTGCTTCGGATCACGGGTTGGAGCTCACCCTCTGTATCGGCCTTACCGCCGACCGCGACCCGTCGGCTGCGGACGTAGCGGTACGCCGACGAGGAGTGGAGTTTCTCAAAAAGACGATTGGCTCCATGAAAGAGGTCGGGGCGACCCAGCTCTCGGGCATTATCTACGGGCAGTGGCCCGCAACCCTGCCGCCGGGAGAGGATAAAGAGGACTACGTGGAGCGGAGCGTCGCAAGCATGAAGGAAGCAGCGGAGGCGGCCGAGGACGAGGGAGTTTTTCTCAACGTAGAGGTGGTAAATCGCTTTGAACAGTTCATCATGAACACCTCTGAGGAGGCGGTTTCCTATGTAAACGCCGTAGGAAGCCCCAACGTTCGTATTCTGCTGGATACCTTTCATCTAAACATCGAAGAAGATCACATCGGGGATGCCATTCGGAAGGCGGAGGGTCATCTGGGCCACTTCCACATTGGAGAGAACAACCGGCGTCCACCCGGTAACGGTCACATGCCGTGGGATGAGATAGCAGACGCCCTTAAGGAGATCCATTACTCGGCACACGTCGTTATGGAACCCTTCCTGGTGCCCGGTGGGGAGGTCGGCAGAGACATACGGGTCTTCCGCGACTTGCGAGGGGCGAAGAGTCTCGACGAGCAGGCCGCCGAGGCACTTCATTTCATGCGCGAGAAACTCTTTGAGTAAACGGATGCTAGTATGCGTAAATACCGAGTAGGAATCCTGACCTTTTCCGACGGGCGGGACTATCTCCACAAACGCCACCTCGAGCTCAATAGTGGCTACCAGAGGCGGCTCGCCGAAGCGTTGGAAAAGACCGGAATCGTCGAGGTCGTGGAGGGACGACACATCATTGGGGATCCCCGGACGGCGGTTGCCGAGGGTAAATACCTTCGGGAGTCGGCCGTGGACATGACCATCTTTAACTACGCGATCTGGTGCTACCCTCACCTCTCGGCCATAGCCGCGGGATTCGCGCCCGGTCCGATCCTGCTCTTTTCCAATTTGCACCCCTCCGAACCGGGAATGGTTGCGATGTTGGCCTCCGCCGGTACGATGGACCAGCTCGGACACCCCTACGCCCGCCAGTGGGGAGACATCGACGACCCCAAGGTCTTCGAAAAGGTCTTGTCCTTTGTCCGTGCGGCGTGCGCCGTCTCCATGCTCCGAGGCCTTACCTTTGGCACGTTCGGGGGGCGTCCGCTGGGAATGTATACAGCGATGGCCAACCTGGATCAGTGGCAAAGCGAGTTCGGCATCGATATCGAGTTCTGCGAACAGTGGGACATTATGCGCTACGCCGAGGAGGTGGAGCCGAAACGGGTGGCACGTGCGGTAGCTTGGCTCGAGAAACATGTCGGTGCCATTAACTACGACGGACACGCCCTTACTCCGGAAAAGCTCGAGACGGCGGTTCGCAGCTACCACGCCCTACGGCGTCTTATCGAGGAGCGCCACCTCGATTTTATCGGTATAAAGGCCCACGGCGATCTCACCGACCACTTTGTCACCATGGATCTTGCCGAGGCGTTTCTCAACGACCCCTATGACTGGGAGGGACCCCACGAACCCATAATAGCTGCGACCGAATCCGACATGGACGGCGCCTTGACTATGCAGATCTTTAAACACCTTACCCGGGGAGAGCCGGTCCTCTTCGCCGACGTTCGACACTACGACGAATCTCGAGGAGTCTGGTATCTCTCCAATTCCGGCACCCATCCCACCTACTTCGCCGGCCGATCCAAAGATCCCGTGGAAAACCTAAAAGGAGTCACCTTTTATCCTGAGATCAGCGACTTTCCCGCCGGCGGGCCGTCGGTGCACCACTTTGCCGCTCCCGGCGAGGTTACGCTTGCCCGCCTCGCCCGAAAGGCCGGTCGCTACTGGATGGCCGTCGTGCCGGCGAAACTCGTCGAATTCCCCCGGGAGCAGGCGCTCCTCATGGGACGCTCCGTTACCCTGGAGTGGCCAATCGCCTTTGCCAGGCTGGAATGCGACGCCGAAAGATTTCTCTCAACCTTTCCCTGCAACCACATCCACGGCGTCTACGGAAACCATGTGCAGGAGTTGCTCCACATAGGTTTACTACTCGGTATCGAATGCAGGGTCATGACGTAACGATTGCGACGGATTCGATGTGGTCGAAGTCGTCGATTCCGGTCCGTTTGCGGTCAAGAGCGTCGCGAGTTCGCATAATCGGCGTCCCGGGCGAGTGGTGCTGGGGAGTAAAACTGATTCCGCATGTATCGGGCGCGTCTTGGATAGAATGCGCGTCGCCGATCTCTATCAACTGCTAAGGATCGGCCATCACAACGCGCGTCGCGCCGACGGATCAAACCAGAAAAAGCAGCGTCACGCCTCCGACGGCGCCGAGCGACCCAACAATTTCCAGTCGCGCGATGCGTTTGTGAAAACAGAAAACCGCCACCGGAATGAGGATAATTGGTACGGTCGCGATTATCGTCGACGCAACACCTGTACCCGCGCGCTGAGCGGCGAGGAGGCCCAGGGAGACGCCTATGTAGGGGCCGAAAAAGCACCCCGTACGATGGGGCGAATCTCTGTCGCGAAGAAGGAACGCGTTAGGCGAAAAACCTATCAAACCGTCGCCCAGGCGAGAGCCGATCTGTTCGGCTACATCGAGGTGTTCTACAACCGGAATTGTCGCCATGCACTTCTTGGCCGTGTATCTCCAGTCGAACTCGAGAACGCAAAAATGGAAGCTTAGGCGTGTCTACGAAATCGGGGAACTCCCCGGTAGCCGGGGCGTTGTGCATTATGTGTATTCCGATTCTGGTCAACTGCGTTTGCGCTGTGAATCGCTGAAGAGATGTCGTAACGCTTGTTTATGACATCGTTGATCTACGCCGTTCTACGCTTATGGCCCCTTTCCTTTTGAAGTACCGTCGGTAACGCGGTTAAGTCCGAGTGATTGTGTAATAATTATCCCCATGAAGGTTGGCCACGTCGCGATCGTCGTCCTCTTTGTAACAGTTCCCCTTGTCGCCGACGACGGTGGCGTACTGCTTCCCGGTGGCATCGTAGCGTCGCGAGATTCCGAGTTCCCGCTCTCCGTAGGCGTGTCGTTGAAGCGGCTCGCGCTCCCCGAGGATGGGTTCGTCGCCTGGGGGGCGTTCGAACTGCGGGGACACTACTCCATCGCGGAAGAGAACTCCCGCATTTCGCTCTCGTGGCCGAGCCTCTTCGGTTTTTTCTACCCAGGCGTTTCCATCGATATCGCGTCCGACGGCATTGTTCCGTGGTTTTACGGCGAACTCGACCTCCTCTACTTCCCATTCCTTTTTGCAACGATGATTATTTTCGAGAAACCGGCGTTTATTCCATCGGTCTATCTCGCGCTTCACGTGAACTCGTCCGACAGCGCGATGGAAACGGGGGTGCGCATCTCGTTCCCCGTTGGTCTGGGAGACGAGCGATGATGGAACGCACAAAACTCCGACGACTGCTCTTCATCATGGACGCGATCTACTTCGGCATTCTTTCCGTAGCGTGGTTCCCCGCGATCTTCTCGGTGATGCTCGCCGCCGGCGGTACCTCGCTACGCGTCCATATCCAAGTCTACAGTTTGATGACGTTCCCGTTTGTGTTGCTCTTCTCGATACTCATTCCGTGGTTTTTCTACGCGTTGCGGATGCCCCGTACGACCGTCGTACTCTTACTCCTTCCGTTCGTAAACGCGGTTCTGATCCTCGGCTTCGTCGTGATACCCGAGATGGTAGCGTGATGGGCGTACCTCCGGCGTCGAGGACGACTTCGGTATCTACGACAGTTACTTCTTCGAACGACCCAATCCCTGTCGTCGGAAAGCTGAACTCCTCAAGCCTGCTGTCGATATACGCCTTGCACCCGTCGAGCTTAGATGATCGCTTGCCTCGCGGACTCTCGTGCCGATGAAGATGATTGTCCACCGTCTGGCGGTAGACCTCGGATCTTTGGGCCACTTTTGAGTTTGCTTCTCCGTTCTACGCGTATTGCATGATAAAAATGCGCGTCTTCCGTGCCACCACTCGAGGACAAGAGTGTCCAATTATAGACCGACATTTCCTTCCACGATCGAGTCGGCGTTGACCCGGGGAAGCGAAGCACGTTACATCTGACCCTCGACGACGGATTCCGGCGACCCGTCGTTTCGTAGGAAGGCACTCGGCGCTCCAGCGGTCCGACGATTAAGAGCGGCGAGCGAAGAAGTCATCGGCGGCACTGGAGTTGCGTTCTCCAAATCCGTCGGAACCGTTTCCAATAAACGGGGCTACCAGATTGCGCGCCGTCCGGCCCCGGGCTGATTCACGGAGATCGTTTAATCTGGTTGAGTTCTCGCTGGCTTCTGCCTTGTCGATAATCTGTTCCGCCTGCACTTTGGTGGAGTGCCAACTGGCCGGGTGGTCCAGGACGAAAAACGCCGAACGGAGCGCGTCATCGGTTGAGTCCTCGTAGGTGAGCATGGCGGCAAGAACAACGGCTCGAAGCACCGCGTGCGGATTCTCTTCCATGGCGATTCGCTCGGTGTACTTGCGCGCCAGGTCCCGCGCCTCGTCGGGGGTGTCCATTGATATCGACGCAAGGGCTTGCTGGTAGGCCGCCTCCGTTTGCCACTCCTGATTACCGGACGAGGCAAAGAGCCCAAGCGCGGTCCGTGCATCGGAGGCGGCGGTCTCGGCATGTCCCGTTTTCATCGCCAACCGGGAGCGCAAGAGCATTACCCTACCCCTCGTTGTGGGGGACTCAACACACGTTGCATGTCGGGCCGCCTGATCCAGGAGAGCTTCCGCCGCCCGGATGTTGCCCGCGTCCGCTTCAAGGTCGGCAAGTTCGGCGGCCCGCCACGATGCTTCTCCGAAGTTTCCGAGTTCCAGGTTGAGCTCAAGGCTCCGGGTCAGGTTGTCTCGCGCTCGATCATTGTCGCCCATCGCATATGCGATCAAACCCAGTCTTCCGGTATCCCAGGCAATACCGCCCTTGTCGCCCACCCTCGTCCTGTTAGCCAGGCCCTCTTCGTAGAGGCGCTGTGCCTCCCGGTAGTCACCGCGACCAAAGGCCACCTCTCCAAGGCATTTCACAGCATAGCCCTCACCCCATCTTTCTCCAAGGGTTTGACTAACGGCCAGACTTTCCCGGTAATAGCCCGCGGCGCTCTCCCACTTTCGGGCGCATCTGTCTCTGTCACCACGTACGCGGAGTACGAAAGATCGCACAAATTCGTCGGGGCACCTCTCCAGCGCATCACTCGCCTTCTTAAGCCAATGCTCTCCCCTGGAGTGACTTGGCTCGTCCCAGAACCCCAAACCAGCGGCAATGCCGAGGTAAAGAGCAGCGTCCGCATCGGTCTCCTCTTCCAATCCCGCTTCCGCCTCTTCGTAGAACTGCCGGGCTGATTCCTTGTTGCCGAGTTTGTGACACATATAGGAAAGGAACACCGAGACGTGAGAGAGGATCAGACGCCCCGCCGGTAACCGCCCCTCCTCTTCCGTCCGAGAGCCGGCGCTCAAGGTCAGGAGCTTCTGCCTCGTCACGCGGAAAAGTTGTTCGGCGTCGACCATTCGGCCGCGAATCTTCTGATGTATCACCATCGAGGGAAGCATGCGGCCAATGCTCTGAAGGTCACCGGCGTCCAGTGCCAGCTCCCACGCCGCGATAATGTGGTCAAGTTCCGCGTCAATCGCCACGAGGGCGGAACGTTGCCCCGTTCCCTTCAGCGCTTTGGTGTGCTGCTCGAGGTTTAGTGTGTAGTGTTCCACGAACTTCCTGGAAAGCTCGTCCATGAGCTCGGGCTGATCCTCGAGTTTTTCCCGCGCAAAACGGACCAGGAGCGGGTGCACGTGCAGTTCGTCGGACCCAACTTTAGCCACGAGTGAGGAAGATATCAGGCGGAGCAGATCGCGGGTGGCGACACCCAACGCCGACCGTGCCGTTTGGATACGCACATCGCCGCAGAAGAGCGTGAGCCCGCAGAGAGTCTGCCGTTCGCCTTCAGCAAGAGCCGCCCACGCCGGGCCAAACACGGCGCGGATGCTCCTGTGACGCATTGGTCGTGCGGTGCTCTCGGTTTTCAACAGGTCTAGGCCGCGTTCAAGCTCGTTGGCAATCTCGCTGCAGGAGAGAACTCGTACCAGTGGGGCAGCAAGCTCGATGCCCAGAGGAAGCCCGTCGAGGATGGCAAGGATCCGTAACAGATCCTCGCGATTCTCCTCGGACATCCGGAAACCGTTGCTGGCGCGCCGGGCAACTGCGAAAAAGAGCTGGAACGCCGGTGAGTCCTCTAGTCTTTCGTGTCCGCGAGAGTCAGGAAGACATAGCGGCTGCACCTGGAAAACAGACTCCCACGGGAGCTCCAGAGGCGCACGCGCCGTGAGAATCACCTGGACTCCTGTAGACGCCTCGACAAGCTTCCCCAAGAAACTGTCGGCCCTATGCTGCAATCCATCCACATTGTCCAACAAAAACAGCACGGAGCGGCCGGACAGGTACGCAAAGATCTGCTCGGCGATATCGGCCTGTTGGTCCGGATTGATCCCCAGCGCGGAGACGATTGTGGTCATCAGGCGACGAGACGACTCCGTCTGCTCAAGCGATAGCAGAAAGGTGCCGTCGGGAAACGCGTTGCGCATACTATCCGCGACTTCCGTTGCCAGCCTCGTTTTGCCAATCCCGCCCTGTCCAACCAGAGTGAGGAGCCTCGCTTGTCCACCGTAGATCATCGATTGCAGCTCTGCAAGTTCAGACTCCCGCCCCACCAAGGGAAGTGATCGTTGAGTCGCCGCACCAGATTCGCGGTCGTTGTTCTTCACCCTCCCGACCGGCGTAAACTGCCCAGTCCGGATCTTATCAGCACACGCTACCGTCTCCGGCTCCGGCTCGACATCGATCTCTGCTCGCAGCAGTTTTCTGCACGTTTCGAACTGCCGGAGCGCCGCATTGCGGCGACCTACGGACGCGTAGAGCCGCATGAGTTCCCGGTGGGCGCTTTCATCTAGATGATCAAGCGCAACAATGCGATGCGCGTAATCAATCGCCGCGTCGATCTCTCCCTCCTGCGCACAGAGCTCCACCAGGCGTGAGAGCGTATCGGCATGTGCCCGACGCAGCGCTTCTCTCTCAAAGGAGCACCACTGGTCAAACTCCACGCTCACCTCCGTACGAAACTCTGAGAGGAAGTCCCCGGAATAGAGCGAGACGGCCCTCATCAGCTCGGACTTTAACGAGACGCTATGAGCCGGATAAGAGGCGATCCGTTTCAGACTGGAATGAAACTCACCAACGTCCGTCCAAACATCGCCATCCAGCTCCACAAACTCTGTGCTCGAAACCACGCAACCTTCGCCAAGAGTCCGCCGAACCGACCACAGGGTGCGCCGCAGATTGGCGAAGGCACGATCCTGGGTGTAGTCCGGCCAAATGAGACCAGACACGCGTTCGCGCGAGTGTCTTCCCGGACACACGGTAAGGTATGCCAGGAGTGCTACTGCTCTCGATGTGTCAAAGGTGACGGCCTGCCCTCCGTGTTGAATCAAAGGCGCGCCGAATAAGTGGATTCTGAGTTCGCTTTTGTCAGGATGTCCTGCCACGTGTAGATTTTACCACGGGCGTTCAGCTCCGATAACTTCTACGCGAAAAAATGGTCCACGTGACGCGTCTCGTGACGCTACCGTGACGCTCCCGTGCCGGGCATCTCCCTACTATTTGGGCAAATCCAAAAAGGGAGGAAGAGTGTGCTGAACATGCGATACGATGTGATTGGAGACGGTGGTTTTATGTCCGAACGAGAAGCGCGTCAGACGGCCCACGATCTTGCAGAACGAAGTTACCGTCGCGGTAATTCCTGGCGGTTGATACAAAGACTCACTGGGAGGTCTCCGTGGCTGCCAAGTCCGCAGACCGCGGATCGAACTGCGTCCCACGTCCAGAGGGTCGGGCAGATACGATCGATCCGAATCGATGAGATAGGCGGATCTGAGAGTCCAACACGGGAATACGACGCGCGGTTCCACAGGGTCTCATTTCGTAGTTCCCGCCGTTGGATCGATCTGGCCACGCGCATTCTCCACGACGGCGAGACACCTCCCGCGCGGCTCATTCGCGTTGGCGACCGGTACTATGTGCGCAATGGATTGGAGCAAATCTCCATCGCCCGGGTGTTGGGCAGGCAATTCATTGACGCCGAGATTTTGGAATCGATCTCGGATCAGATCCAGCCGGAAGTGAAGACAACCGGAACGCCGGAGTTCTCGATCGAGGCGCTCCCGGAGGACCGCATCGCCTAATCCGTGTCTCGTTGCCCGCGGTCTGCGTCTTGCAGGCCGCCCGGGGGCGGGAGAACGAGGCACCAGATCGCTTCTCGCGCCATCGGGCCCGGTGACGATGCCATCTGGCGAGCCGCTCATATCAAGCGACATGAGAAACTGACCCCCCGCTGGTTGCGGCCCGGAGCCGCGTCCGCGGCGATGGGATTGGCGCGGCGCTTGCAGGTTGCGGCAGGCGGAGCTCATAGATCACGACTCCGTATGGTCGCAATCGACATGATGATGTTATGAAAACGCCGCACCGCCGTCGTGCGGGGTGAGGTACCCCTACGTAGGACGCAGATTCAATCACGTATGAGTTGACGTACCCCCTGTAAGCAGACCACGGATAGCGTGGGTCTGTCCGCAGCACCTTACCAGACTTCCTCTACTTCGATTCCCGTATGAACTGCGGGGCCGGTATCGATCGTACTCGTCCCGCCACTCGACCAGTCTATCCTTAGCATCGTTCACGCTCGGGAATAGGATCTCATTCAAGAATTTATCGCGTAGCCTTTCGTCGAAGATCTCCACAAACGAATTCTCAATCGGTTTACTCAGCGTTATCAGACACCGTTGGGTGCCCCGTTTGAACCGTCTACCCGATCATGAGCCGCGACGCAAACTCAGGACCGCTTATATCGTTGGGCAAGTTCATTGATTGGCGTCCATATCCGAAGATCATTCTGTTTCCCAACTTCATACCGACAGGTTAATCGATGTAACGATGCGAGATCACATGCCCGTCGTTCACTCATTCTATGGATCATAAACGCCCGAGCAGCAGATCGTCTCTGATGAGGCGTTGTCAATTTTTTGCCACATCTCCTTCATCGCGTCGATCTCGATCGTCTGGTTGGCAACCAGCTTTCTAGGCGTGGCGTTCTCGTCCGCGAGTTCCTTGAGGCGACGGGTATGGCTGGTCGTTATCCCGCCGTAGCGGGACTTCCATCGACAAAACGTGTTCTCCGCAAATCCGTATTTCCGACAAATTGATCTCGCCCCTGAAATCCGTGCCGGCCAATGTTGGAAATTTCCGCCTCGATAGGGGACATTGATCGAGGAGGATCGATGCGGAAATCAAAGTTCTCAGATGAACAGATCGCCTTCGCCCTACGCCAGGCGGAGACCGGCACGCGAGTGGAAGAGATCTGTCGAAAAATGGGTATCAGCGACGCCACGTTCTACAACTGGAAGAAGAAATACGGCGCGTTGGGCGTGGCTGAGGTACGCCGATTGAAACAGCTTGAGGATGAGAACCGTCGGCTCAAGCGGTTGGTGGCGGACCTTAGCCTCGACAAAGAGATGCTCCAAGACGTCATCCGAAAAAAGCTCTGAAGCCGGCAGTGAGACGGGAGATGGTGGCCCATCTCATGTCGGTATACCGAGTAAGTATTCGGCGCTCGTGCGGCCTCATCGGGATGTCACGTACCGTGTGGTACTACCAGTCGGTGAGTAAACGTGACGATGCACCAATCATCATGCGGATGAAGGAGATTACCGAGACACGAGTCCGCTACGGCGTAGAGAGGGTCCATACACTCCTGCGCCGAGAGGGTTATCTGATCAACCACAAGCGCACCTACCGGATCTATACAGAGCAAGGACTTGCGCTGCATCGCAGGCGTCCCAAACGGCGCGAGAGCGCGTCTCACCGTCCGTCGACGAAACCTGCAGGAGAGATCAACGAAGTATGGGCGATGGACTTTGTCTCTGATGCTCTGTTTAACGGGCGGCGAATCAGGGCCTTAACTGTAGTCGATTGTTTGAGTCGCGAGTGCCTGGCGATTGCCGTCGCACCGCGCCTCAAGACGGAGGATGTCACCGAGACACTGGACCGGATTGCAGCGACGCGCGGCTACCCGATGAGGATCAAGACCGACAACGGCAGCGAGTTCACCTCGCTGCAATACGACCGATGGGCCTACGAGCACGGCATCACCGCAGACTACTCAAGACGTGGCACGCCAACGGATAACGCGATCATCGAGAGCTTTAATGGATCTCTCCGGGACGAATGCCTTAGCGTGAACTGGTTCTTGTCACTGGAGGATGCCCGTGAGAAGATTGAGCAGTGGCGTCATGACTACAACGACTTCAGGCCGCACAGTAGCCTGGATGACATGACGCCGAACGACTATACAGACCACCTGCGAGGTCGGAAATTTCCACAAAGCCCCGGCCCGGGATTTGGGTAGAGTTCACGTAACCGACCAAAAGAAGTTATGCGTTGCACAAATGGCGGGGATGATTACAGGTAAAGACAAAGAAAACTCGAACCGTTCCGAGTGAAGTCGTACCGCAAGCAAGAAATAGAGCCGAGACATCCTTTGCATATTGAGTAAAAAGTCTTCACATTTAACTTAATTTAGATTAATTAATTAGTAATTCAGGAGGTAGAGAAGATGGCAGTTATCGGAGAACGAGAGGGCGTGGTTTCCGTTGTGATAGAAATGTTAGAAAATATTTCTTCGCGTTTGGGCAAGGACGTTAGGATCACGAGCGGAAAGCGCCATGGGGACATAAACTCAAGCGCGCACAACTCAGGTATTGCCGTTGACTGCAAGGTTGCAGGGTTTAGCACAATTGCTATGGCGGACGAGCTAGTCAAAGCTGGCTTCTCGGCCGTGGGCGAGTACTATCGCACTTCCGGGAGCGAGTGGGACTTCGCTCATGGGGATATTCGAGGACTACGAGGCTCGGAAAATTCGGGAGAGTACGCACCGGGAGGGACCAAGAGCCGCAAGACGTGCTGGACCGGAAATGGGGACGACGGCCGTACCTGGGACTACGACTGGGGAACGCGCAAATCGGGACACGGTTGCCCGGTTTGACGATAAAGGAGCGCAACCGGGAGTGGTCGACCTCACGTGCGCAGAGATAGATGCGTCAGTAACCCCGGATTTCTTAAGACGTTGATCAAGGTACTCTAAACTAGATCGAATAACAGAAGTTACGCACGGTAACTATAGCGATCACTCAGTCCCCCGAGTGATCCGAGCCGAAAGGAAACCTTCGTCGAAAATTCAAGGATCTCGCACAAATAGTTGCTTGATGTCAACGGCGGTCGAAAATGTAACGTTTGGAATGCGGACTAAATCTTGGACTACTTCAGGAGCTCGGTCCCTGTGTTCCTACGACGATCGGATGAATGTGGTACGGCTCTATATCGAGTTCGGCCATCAGATGTCTCGAGTAATTCAAGAGATAGAGTACCCGTCGCGGAGCGTCCTGAGGGATTGGTACCGAGAGTTTCTCCAGTCCGGGGAGATCTACACTTCTATTACCCGAAGAGATCGCAATACTCCTGTAGGGATCGACGAACAGCGATCGATTACTTCTGGGCTCACGGCAAGAACATCTCCCGTACCGTTACATCTCCGGGTTATCCGAGCCGGGAAAACTTGAGGATGTGGATCGACGAGATCTCGCCGGAGATGCGCGAGGTGCCGATTCAAAGCGGGCCGTCAGCTACCTTGTCGGACGAAGACAAGCGAGCGGCGGTCGTGGAGCTCCGCGCAAGAGAGAAGTCGACAGCAGCGGTCGCTGAAGCGATAGGCGTAGGTCGAATTAGCCTGTACAAATGGAAGAACGAACTCTTGGGGACCGACAGGAAGCCGCGAGTAAACGACCGCAAACGGAATGACTCAACTGAAGATCAAGAAGATCTGTAGCGCGAAGTTGATTTGCTACGGAAGTGAATCCATCGATTGCAGTTCGAACAGAACATTCTGAAGTGGGCGCATGAACTGCTAAAAAAAGTCCAGGGCATCGACCCGCGGAACCTGACGAATCGTGAGAAGCCACTGCTGGTTGATGCCCTGAGAACGACGTACAAGGCTTGCGAGCTGCTCAAGCAGCTTGACATGCCACTGAGTAGCTATTTCTACCGACGGAAGCGCCTTAAGCAGCCTGAGAAATATGCCGAGCTACGCAGAACGATCACCGAGATATTCCATGCGAGCAAGAGGTGTTACGGTTACCGCCGGGTTCACTGTGAGGTCAAACGTTGTGTGGTCTCCATTTTCGCAGGAGGTCATCAGGCGAGTCATGGCAGAGGAAGGCTTGACGGTCGTCGGCTCCCGCCGACGCCGATATTCGTCGTATAACGCTGAGATTAGCCCTGCCGTTGAGAAAATCGTCGATCGAAACTTCCAAGCCGACGCACCGAACGAGAAGTGGCTGACCGACATCACTGACTTTCATATTCCAGCCGGCAAGGCATACCTGTCGCCAATCATCGACTGCTTCGACGGCATGGTCGTGAGTTGGACCATAGCCACTAGCCCGGATGCGGCGTTGGTCGACACCGTGCTCGATACGGCCTTTGCCGGTCTAACGGGGAACAAGCGGCCGATTGTCCACTCTGACAGGGGCAGTCACTATCGATGACCTGGATAGATCGACCGGATGCGGAGGAAATAGCTAACACGGTCTATGTCGAAGAAGCGCTGTACGCCGGACAACATTGCCTGCGAGGGATTCTTCGGTTGGCTGAAGAACGAGATGTTTTTCCACCTCGACTGGACGGACCCCACCATGGACGAGTTCTTCGAACGACTTCACGAGTACATCCAGCTGTACAATTAGTGGCGCATCAAGCTAACGCTTGGCGGCAGGAACCCGGTCGAGTACTGGAGAGAAGTGCTTCAAGCAGCATGAATCAGTCCAAGAAGACGTCCGGATCCCCAACGTGACATTTTCGTCCGCCGTTGACAACAATTACTCCAATTATAAACTATTACTCGAAATCACTTGGCTACGCTAGCGTTTAACGTAACCCTGGTGAACATCAGGGATATCGCTCGCCCCGGAGGAGAACTATGTCCCGAGACCTCGACTATCGTGTCTTAAATACGGACGTTTATTTATCGAAGCTTCTGTCCGCTCGCGAGATTTCAAGTCACCCGACTCAATCGTTTTTTCATTTTGCGCGGATCGTTTGAACCAGGAAACGTTATGAGTCAGTCACGATTTACAGAGCCGGTCAAATACAAGCTTCTGACGTGGCGTACGGTTTATCGTCGAATTTATGGACATAGTTTTTGACTTCTACTGGTAAGTCGAACGTTCCGCTGAACCATCGATAGTAAAAAGAGGGTGTCGACAGTTTCAACGACTATCCGACGATCGCAGGTTCGATAGGTCTTGCCGCAAGTGGACTCCGGACTTCGCTCCAGGTCTGGTCGGACGAGCAACTACGCAAGGACTCAGTCCCGAAATGGCGTTCGGGTTCCAGAAGATCGATCAAAACATCCAAGCGTTTTTCGAAATAGTAAACAATTAATGGCATAGGCGCAAAATAGTTTCTACACCAAGTCGACTTCACGTCTCACCAGGAACGGGTTCTATACGAATCGGCGGCGACACCGCCACGATACGCGCTTGCGCCTCTACCAAACTGCGAAGGCCTGACTCCGAAACACGCCAGTCAGGGGGAAGGTCGTCATTGCCGGTGAAGAGCCAGCTGAAGCTAAACTCTTGCTCTCGCGAAGCGGTTGAGGATCGCACGGCTCTTTCGAGCGTTAGCAGCGAAACATCGGACCACAGTTCGATGGCACCACCTGAACCGTCCTTCATGGCCGCCGACATCGAAAGTGAAAACCCGTCCGGTAGGATCTGCGCGCCACCGTTGTTCTCGCTGCCAGTTGGGGATATCGCGTTGGAGGTCATCACAGTCCCATCCGAGAAGATCACTTGACACGAATCGGTCAGCTTCCACGAGGCGTTGATCGCTGTCCCGTTCCCAGGTGATTGCTCGATCCGGAGAAAAACGGCAAAGGGATGGCGATGTGGGTCTTGAGATTCCGTCCTGCCCAGTTCTTGCGCTTCGCTAATCTCGTATTCTCGCCAAGTATTTGATGTTTGCGTTTCGCGCGCCAACCCGGGGTAGAGATCAAAGCGAATCGAGTTCAATCTACGCTTGGTATCCAGCGAGCCCACGAAGCGTACAAAAAGAGACAATGCGCCAACTCGGTCGATGCGATCAGCGCTAACGATCGACCTAAGATCGAAAACAGCTCGCTTGTACTCGCGAAAGTATTCGTCGTCCGAGTGATGTGGAGCGTAAACGAGAATCTTAGAGGGGGTTTCAAACTCGACCACTCGTGCGAACCTCGATGGATCGGCCTGAGCGCCGACGGTTCCATCTATTGGTTTCAGCTCGGGAAGCGTCAGCACGCTCCCCCGTATTCTCAACGCTTGCTCGAATACCTCGATCGGCTCTCCCAATCCACCGGTTTCGCGCGTCAAGATAACCGCCAAGTGGCGGTGAACGTGCACCGGATGAGACACGCAGAGCGCCTTCGGAACAAGCCAGAGTGGCTGGTTCGGATGATTCTCACTGGTGAAGACGATGTCGTCGGCGCGCTGCCTACCTATCAACCGAGCTGCGTCGATTGCTTCCGTTTGGAGCGCGCTGTCGGCAACATGCAAGCTATCGAAGTTCCTATTTGTGCGTGTCCAGCTCACTGACGTCGATGGGCTTGCCGCAACCGGAACGTGCGATATGTCTCCGGTGACCGTTATGGTGTTCATTGGCTTGGAATCGGCCGCTCCCTGTTCATGGGTTCCCGGAACCGACCAATGGATACTCGCGAGGAGAATCGGAAGGGTGCTCACACCGATTCCTACGTCGGCGCCGCCGCTATCAGTTTGAACGTACTCGAGTGGAAGAGAAAAAACTGCCAATTCTGCGCGCCCTTCTTCCAAGGGTCGATGGAGCACTGCGATTCTAGGGGAAAGCGAAACCAACGCCTCACACAGAATCAAAGCGTCCGTCTTGTTGGAGCTGGTATCCGGCGACTCGGAATCGATCGCTTTCGAGTTAATTCGCACAACCCAAGTTCCTCGGGCATCGTCCTGTTCCAACCAACACACGTGGAGTTCTCGGTATTGCAAACACCCGTTTCCCGAAAACTCGACCCACCATGGAGTCCCGGCAGGTAGCTCGCCTTCAGTTTGCGAAGTGGGGGGCTCCGGATCATCGACCGTCCAACGGTGATCCAGAAAACGAAGAAAGTTGACACCGATGAAGTGCTCCTCGAGCACGGTCGGGCCGCTCTGATCTTCGTGAAGCAGAGTTCGCGGATGGAACGTGTACAGCGCGTTGGCGAACGCTGGGGCTGGGGCATCGGACCGGTCAAAGGTCAACCCGACCGGTCCCTCGCCAAGCAGTACCATCCCGCGTGCTTCTTCTGCCTTGGTGGGCACGTAGGTCAATCGGGGATCGGGGCCAACCTCTTTGCGAACATCGGCGGCGCGAACGGGAAGCCGTTCCTTTTGAACACCGGTTGCAGGTCCTGCAGCATCCGGTGCGGACCCGTCTTGCTCCTTTGGATCCGGCGACGGGAAGCCGTAACCAACTCCGGTCTTGATCTGGCCGCATATTCTATCTGCCAGGCCTCCGTGCTCAAACGGCCGCTCTTGTAACGTCGCCAGCACGGATGGTGTTTGTGACGCTATGTTCGTACCCACGCCGGTGGTTAAGGGAATCAACGCCCTGAGTTGTGGCCTGGTTAACTGGAGGCGAGTCCGATCGGCGAGTATGACCACTCGCAGCCACGTCTCGATGTCGTTCATCACCTCGTCTTCAGGCGAGCCCCAGGTGGCGACCGTCTTGATCGCGCTGGTATTGAGCGCACCGGCGTACCTTGACGTAACCGAGATGCGATGGCGGAAGAACATCGCGGAGGGCTGTTCCCATCGGACCGAGTGGAGCAACGCGTCTGGCGGTAAAGGATCGATTATGACCGACTCCCGCTCTCCATCAAGATCGTCACGGTCGACAAACGCCTCTTCTTCAAAGCGGCGCAGTCGGGACCCATGGTCTTTGTGGTTGACCCGCCGTGCCGCACTCCGCTCGGCTTGCTGCACGCTTTTGGGATTGAACCAGTTGTAGATCGGCCGACCGCTGAACCGCCACTGCTGAGTCAGTACTTCCGCGGTGCCAAGTTGGCGCCACTTCCAGCCGCTGGGGTTTGCCGCAACGCTATGCGTATCAACGACGAGATCGTACGATCTGGCGGCGGCGGCGGGCCGGCATTTTACAAGCTGCTGCGCCACGGTCGCCCATTCGCTCGTGGCTTCATTCAGCTCGGATTGCCACGCCTGGTCTGTGTCCTTTGTCCCAACCGCGAGGGGGCCGAGCATGCCCTCAACGACGAGCGAGGCGCCTTCAAAAACAACGTAGTCGACGGAATCGGCACTGATCGAACCGACGGCGAGTTGCTTCATACGTTCGTCGATTGCCGGCGCGGTGCGCCCGAACTCGATTCGGAAATGGCTTTCAGGTATAAGTGGACGGATGGTGACTTTGGCCGTGAGGCCGGCCGGGACCTGGGTCTCGATGCGCCAGAGACTCGAAATGGCCGGGTCTCGGTCAGTCTTTAACGCTAAGGACAATGTGTCTTCGACGCCGATGACGGTAAGCTTGGCGGTGTACGCCTCGGATATGCGGTCCAGAAGACCCTTGGGGTCTGGTGTGGGCGACTCTTTTGCATAGTCGGCCACAATGTCTATCAGTTTCGGAGCGTCAATGACGCGCAGCTTTGGCGAGCATGGTTTCACCATATCCGACGGTGCATCTCGCAATCCATCGATCGGTGTCAGTTCTACGAGGTATTTCTCTACCGCCAAGTCGGGCAGCCGCTCTAAGGCTTCCGCAACTTCTTGATCTTCGGTTCGGCCGATGTACAACGCCAATAATGCTATTCGAGCGCTTTCCAGAGCGTCCCGGTTGCCCCCGGCCGTGGCACCAAAGAGACTCGCGTTGGAGAGCCATCGATCGAAGTCGATATAACCGACTCTCGGGTAAGTGACTTTGGCCTCCAACCGGGTGGTGGCATCCTTCACCCAGCAGTTGCACGCGTTACTCTCTGGAGCGATGAGAAGAAGGTCATCGGAGTTCTGCGCAGGCGGAGCGCTTGCGCCGGCAGCCTCGCCCGCAGGGTCCGCGAGGCTCACGGCGATTGAGTTCTCGCACGGACTCGGCGCCGTAAGGCGGAACCAGATATGGCCCGATGCGCCATTCTCGTCCAGTTCGACGTTGCGCGTCCCGCCGCTTGCCTGGACAACGACGCCTCTGGACTCTTGGTAAGTCAGGTCTATCGTTAGGGTTGAGAGGACGCCTTCCACGTCAGGGATGTCGATATCAATCGAGGCGGCATTTTCGCTGAAGTCTGGATTAGCGCTTTGGTGCACCTGGAGCCGCAAGGTCCCTGAGGCGCCCCACCAGTAAACGTCACGCAACGTGAGCGATACGCGTGGGTTATCCAAGGTTGTTGGAAGTGCGATTTCTCCGGTTCCATCGTGGCTCCGAAACAGATCCACGAACGACGTATGATCATCGCCACACGAAAAACCGATTCGCGGATAGTCAAGAAAGAGGGGCCGCACTCGCTCAATCGTGCTGCCGATGCGCGACGCACCGGGCCCGGTCTCTTCGATGATCGTGCGACCGATCGCCGTGCGCCGTGAGTAGGCAAACTCCTGGACAATGTCCGGGTGTAGTTCTGGACGAGGATTGATCAAGCCTGTTGGGATCCACGGTGCGGAATCCGACGCTTGCAAGGCTTTGGGTAGCGTTCCCCCCTTGCTGACCACAAAGGCGACGAGTTCGTACTTCACGCCGTAGGCTAGGGGCGGCAGCTTGGCAAACTGCGTTTCCTGATCGGTTCCAAAGAAGGAGTCATCGGGGTACGCGACTTTGTAAAACGGATCTGCCGCCGATTTCGAGTCCTCGGTTTCGATCGGGAGGGTCTCGTCGAAGGCATCTGAGGTAAACGGCAGCCCATCAAACTCCAGCGCGAGTTTTCTTCGTCCGTCGACAACCGCCGGCTGGAGTGGCACGATCGCTGGCTGGATCACTTCTTCTTTTCCTGATGAACCCTTCGGCACGGTCAGTCTCGCCAGGTTTGCGTACGCCCACCTTTCACTCGGTTGCCCCTCGTTGACTCGCGACCGGCGTACGATCAATCCGACACCGTTATAAAGATTCGCGAACTCGTCGGCGTCCGCGATGCTCTCGTCAACCGCGATCTGAATCGAGAGCGGCGTCGGTGACTGATCCGGCACGAATTGTTTCTTTGCGGGATCTTCAAGGAGTGGATCGATACCGGAACTGAACTCATCCGGTAGATCGTTGGTTTCATAGGTTCTTGGCAATGCTGGGAGCGCTTGGACGATATGATCTGAAGCTGTGTTGGGATTGCGCGCGCGCTGGCTGAGCCTGAGTTCGATGTAAGTCTTGAGTGCACCCTCAATCCGCTCATGCAACTTGTCTTTTGTAGGCACTCCTTGTGCATCCAGAAGTTGTGAATAGACCACGTTGTTTGCCTGGCGCACCGCCTCAGTGCCGTTGAAACTGTCCGACAGAAGCCTGCGATAATCGCGAAAGGCGCCACGGCACAACTCGCGGATATCAGTCTCCTTAGGCGGTGTTTTTTTACTGGTACCGTTGGGTACCGGCGTAACCGAGGTCAACAACGCTTTCACGAATGAACCATTCGTGGATGACTCGGCGAGGAGAGTACTCTCCATAAGACGCAGCGTTGCGCGTTCAATTCCGGTCTCCTCGCGCAACCGGTGGGCTGTCTCCCAGAGCTCAGCGTTTAGTTGCTCCCTCAAGGCTTCGGTACGCTCGGAGAAGTCTCGAAACAGTTCGCTTACGATTTCCTTCCGGAGTTTTCCCTGGTGACCGTCGTCGAGGGGATCTCGCGAATCGGAGTAGATCGACAGCAACCTCTGGATCAGAGGACCCGTATCACCAACTAGCAACAACAACGTTTCGACGTAACCTGCGCGGTCCTTAAGTGGTGTAGGTGGCGAGAGCGCCTTGATCCCAGTCGTGAGAAAGCTCAGCACGAGCGTGGTCGCGTCACGCTCCAACTTTAGCTCCTCGTTGTGAAGCCTTTTCTCCAGGATCGACACAAACTCGGGAAGTAGCGGACCGTCGCTGTCAGCAACACCGGGCATCACAAGGGAGACGATTAACGGATCGAGGAGTGTGACCGTTCCCCCCGTGCATTGCCGCACGAGGTACTTTACAAATTGCCACACATCTGGTTTACCGCCGGCTGATCCACGCTGCTCCTGAAAGCCGAGCCCGAGAAGGTGGGGAAAGGCCCAAAACGCCTCTCCCACGTGATACTCGGCTTGCCGAAGCACTTGCGTGACTTCCCGCGCGTTGGCAGGTAGATTCTTGATGTACCCGCTACGAAAATCGACCAGACTTGTCGCGTCGTCCGAAAAAAACTTCAAAGTGGTCGTACGTACAGTGTACTTGTTCCCTCCCAACAAACCGCAGTTCATTTCAATCAATGAGTCTTTCAGCTCGAGTGGAACCGGATACTCACAAGGTTTGGCGTTTGCGGTATGCCCCGAAAAGTCCCAGTCGGTATGTTCTTCGTCCGGAACGTGTGCGCCGCCGACGAAAGGAAGAATAGCGAATCTGCCAAAGAATGCCTGTCGAAACGCGTCACAAGAGTCGAAACTCGGAGGCAGCAAACCCCTCAATTCATCAAGACAAGTTGAAAACTCGTGCCCAGCACACTCCGAGATCAGTTTGTCAATCCTTGTGTACGGGTGCTCGCCGTACTCTCTCGCGACTTGCAACACTTGTCTTCGAACACAATCATAAAAACGCTCGCACTCGTACACTTCGACTGAATGGTCCTGCAAAAGAACTTCGTAGAACAGTTCTTTCTTGAACAAAACCACATAGGTTAGCCCGATCTGGTGTGGTATCGGGGCGGCCCACGTGGCCGCGTTCTGCATGTTGTGAACCGCGCCCAACTGTTTTTCCGAAAGAGTCTCATCAAAAGAGTCGTTGGTAGTATTCAAGAATCCCGGCAGCGCCCCAAAGTACCCGGAGCTTAGCAGCGACATCTCCGTCAGATAACCGCTGAATTGTTCTAATCCTTGCCAAGACCCGGAACCAAGCAAGACCTTCCCGGTGGCCCCCTTGATCGGCCGTAAGAAAACTGAACTGGAGTGATGGCCTGGATTGCCGTTCGGAAGGAAGAACAATCGAAACTCCGGTGGACAACTCAACAAATCTGACAGTACGTCGTGCAAGGACAGACGTTCTGTCATTAGCTCGTTTTCGATATCCTCTGGAAAATCGAATGCCAACCTTACCGAAAACCCAAAATGTTGTTCATCGTGAAAATCGAGGGGCTCAAACTCGGCACTTGAAACTACCGTGAATAACTCGCTCATCTCTCCTACCCCCGCGTGGCCATGATCTTGCGAGCTTTGCTCATAGGGTCGCCGCCGCCTTTCGCCGTAACCGCCTTGGTCGTGGTAGTTCTCCCTTGACCGCCGCGAAGATTGTATCTGACATCGGATCGCACCCGCAGCTTGAAGAAACGCGAGATTCGGATGCTCAGCGTGAGCGTGCCGGACGCGTCAATTCGACCGCTATCGCGGTACAACATGCGCAGCATGAGCCCGATATAGACCGTTACGATGCCCGCGACGCGAACGTTACCGGCAACCATCAAAACCGCAGCAACAGACAGGGAACCGCCGGAAGATTTGCGGGACTTGCGATAGGAAAGCGCCACGTACAAAGACATAAAGACCGAACCGCCAACGGGCCCGAAGGCAAACCCGAGTGCCGCAGAGCCGCCGGCTGCGGCCTCGACGCGCACTGCCAACTCGTTCTCCGTCGGTAGGTACTCGGTCTCAACCATTACGTAGCCCGTCCCACCGAGGATCGCCAGCGAGAAGATAAAAGGCAGCTCCGGTTTTGAGAGATAAAACCGGTCAGCAATGAGAAAATCGGGGTATGCGATGAGCTTGAATTGGTTCGATATCTGCAGGTTGGTAACGCCGCTTGTGCCGAACTGCAGATTGACCGGTGGCAACTGAATAACGTGCTCCAAACCGACCGGCACTCCGTGGTTCTTTACCACTTTGATGCCCCCGACTTGGTCGGGGAAGATGCCGGCCAGCGTCTGCTGGATAAACCGAAACACCGAGTGGAGGTGCACGTTGCGCGGATCGATCGAAACATCAACCCCTGAGGCTTGATCGAAACTGATCACCGTGTTGCGTAGGGTAACGATCGTCTGGCCGGAGGCGACCACTTCGATATGCGTCGTGAGTTCTGCTCGTCCGGTGTGACTCACCTCTCCCGGACCACCTGACGTCGCCACCCGAACGTAACCGGTCATCCGGCTGTCGACGAAGTTCACAGTAAATGGCCCCGCAGAGAACAGCGTCTTCCGACCGGCCAGCGGCAGGTCGATATCGGCCTGAACCCATCCCTGGAAGCGTCGTTCGTCAAATGCGTGGGTTACCCGGATCGCATCCGTGGCCAGCGAGGGCAGCTTGAGCCCCTTGAACAGATTATCGAAATTGATCCCGCCCAGGTTCTTCACAACCTCGCTGATATCCAGCTGTGATAGATCGTCTGGCAGTAACCGATCTCCAATCTGCTTGAGCGGAAAGTTCAAACCGATCGCCTTGAGCTCATCGCCCAACCGGCCCAACTGCGCTTTCACCGGCGTGGTATCGATGACGTCGGTCAACTGGTTGTAGTAGTACCCCAAGCGCTCCTTGTGGTACGTGAGATTGGGTAGCTCGGGAGCCGACGCCACCGCAGAGTAAAGGCTGAGGATGTTGCCGGAAACCTCACTTAAGCCTTCTTTTGCGACGTTGCCCGCGGCGTCCAGCAAGCGTTCGTAGTAGGACGCGGCCATTTCCGCGGAGCGGAGGAGATCGTTACCGAACGCGCGCAGGTGGCGATCCACAGTGTTCACGACTTCAACCACGTCCTCGGCCGTTTCTTCGGTGATTGTTCTCATGTTAGCTCGGATGGCCTCAAGTCGGTCGGTGATCCCTTGGCCATTGTCTTGCAGAAACCGGTAAACGTCTCGGATGCTTCCTGTGACCGAGTCGCACGCACCGGCGAGCTGGCCCACTTCTTTGGTCAGTACGTCAACTGGTAACTGGTCGATCGCTTGTTCAACCGCTCCCGGCAACTCGCGATAGAACGCCTTGAGGTCGCTCAAACCGATCCGAGCCACCAGATCATCAACCGCAGGCCTTATGGCATAAGGGATGAGTATCTTGCCGAGCGCGTTGGCTGGAGACAGGGTTTGCTGAGCCTTGCTCAGTCGGTCGGTGATGTCGCCGGCAATCTCGTCGATTAGCTCAAAAGCCCCGCTGCCAATTCCGTGAAGTCTGTTGAGTACGCCGGTAGCTTGTTTTTCGCTCTCGCGGATTGCCGCGTCTACTACATCGCCGACGGTGCGTATCTTGTCGACGAAATCCGCCGCAAGCGCCTTGAACCCATTTGCGATCTCAGACAAATCGTCCACAACGCCACTTTCTGGTTCGAAAAAGGCGTTGTTGTTCTCAATAAAACTACGAGTATCGTTTACCAGTTCCCCTGTGACGGTCGCGAGCTGTTTAATACGCTCGTTGATTTCGCGAGTGAGGGACTCGAATTTTTGAGAGCTGCTATCCAGCGCATCATCGATGCCGTTGATTAAGTCATCCATCATTCTCCACTCTGGCGCTTGGATCTGGCCTTCCAGTCTTGCCACTATCCGTTTGAACTCCGCCTCGACTTCTACCTGCACCCCCGGATACCTGATCAGCGGTTCCTTTCTCTTGAACACACCGTCGACGCGCTTCAATAGTCCGTGAATACGGTGCGCGGTGCCCCCAAGCAACTTGTCGATAACGTTCTTTGCTGAGCGGTTCTCAGCGAAGGCAGCGATTGCTTTCTTGCTTTCGGTTCTCAAGACCTGGGGCAAGAACGACGCGATCTCCTGTGCAAAGTCGTCCAGCTCGTAGAGCAGGCGTCGCCTTGCATCGATCAACACGGTTTCGAGTCGCCGATTGACGCGCTCGTGTAGGTCCTGGACCTGGCTCTCGAAAGAATCGAAGCGCGAGGGAGACCACAGGTTTGAGGAGTTGTACGCGGTCCGGAAGGACGACAAGGTTTTGAGCGCTTTTCGGAACTCTTCTTCTACCTCGTCTTCAAAATCTCGTACGATCGCGCGCGCCTTTTCGACACCGATACGAATGGATCCGATCTCTTGCCTGGCCAGGCCGAAGAGCGGCTCGAGTTCATCTGTTATTCCATTGACGATATCCTCCACGATTTTCTCTTTCGCATCGGGGTCTCTTTCGAGCAATGGTGGTTCATGAGCCCAGGACTGAATGACCTGAAGCACCAGTAGCTTCTTGCGCTTTAGGGAGCCTATCAGGTTTTCAGATATCGCCTGGCAACCGGAGCGCGCGTCGTCGAGAAACTCGGCTGGATCAAAACGCGAGTCCAATGTTCTGACGCCGAACAACTCTTTAAAATCAGTTTTGTTGAGATAGTCTCTGAGATCTTCTGCACGGGCAACTAGATCGCCGATCGAATCTGATTCAGCTTTCTCCACAAGCGCTTTGAGTTTCTCAGCAACATCGGATAGTCGGTCGTCCACACGTTCACCGTTCGTGGTGATGCTTGATTTCCGCCAGTACAAAGGCCCTACACGCTCTTGGGAGTTGTCTTCGCAATCGAGGATCTCCCGCAGGCTCTGCGCCAGTTCGTCATCGCTTTTGGAACTTGAGCGCGTAAACGTGATCGACTTGAGTTCCGCGTAGACTGGGTTCTTGCCGCGCTCGGCATTCATAGTCGTTTTGTGGGACGACGGCGCGAGGCGCCATGTGAAGCGCCGGAATCCACGCGGAATCAGACACGCATCGTAGTCGTCGTGTTTCTTGGCGAGTCCTTGCGTTGCGTGGGTCGGGGCGGGCAGATTCGCGAAGTCGATACCAACACGGGCGGGCCAAACGTTCGTATCGCCCACGTCCGTGACGGTGTCGGTGAAGAACACGATGTTGTCGGGCTCTGCGCATTCCAGCGCCGAGACGGGGTTCTCGCCGCTTCCCTCGGACCGGACCACAAAAGAGATGTCGGGCCGGGGATACACTTGGGGGCGCACCCGGGCGCTGCGGCGATTCCACAACGGTACCTTCCACCCATAGTCGTCAAGGTCCTCGCCCCAGAAGCTGTCGACGTTGATGATACGGCTATTGAACCGAACGGCATCCAGGAAACCGGATGCGGCGCTTCCTGCGGTGTCAAAGTCCGGGTAAGAACGCTCGGGTTCAAGTATCTCGATGTACTCGGTCACCTTGCGCAAAATCGGCCGGCGCGTCCGGCTACCGATTCCACCTTCGGGTGTGAACTGCGCGCTGGGGTTCACCGTGCGCTCGAATACCACTACGTGTTTGGCGCGGTGCCAAAATACGCCGATACGGCCCAGCACCTCGACCTTCTGGTGTTGTACGAATCCGCCGCGCGTCTCGCTGATGATCTTTATGATGCCGTTGCGGAACTCGGCCTTCTGGTTTGCATCGCCGCCCAGTGGAGACAAGGCTATCGAGTCGATTTCGCCACCGGTCGAGCGCGGTGCTCGCAAGAGCGACGAGAAGACATTGCGTGATTCTATAGGCCATAGTGCACCGCCGCTCAAACCATGTTCGTGTATGCGCGGGCCACCTGGGCTTGACTGGCTGGTCGAAGAGCCCGGATCGACCTGGGCGTCGTCTTCGCGTACCGGTGAACGGTGTATAGCGGTATCCCGGAGCGCAAAGCGGGCACCGCGCCGAAACGTAGCCGGAACGTGCGAGTGATCTTCGTTCTGTGCCGCGGTCCACAATTCGAGCCGTTCCGGGCGTCGCGCCAGCGCCTTGCTCAACGCAAACCAGCGACTTCGCAGTTCGTGAGCGCCCGTCGCACGTCGGATGTCTCCGGGGGGGTGTCCCGTGAGCGCTTCAATCTCAGCGACGCGTGCGTTTCGAGCGGGTCCAGTTTCCAGCTCGGTGCGTATCCCGACGCTCAGCCCGTACAGAAACTCAGCAACGAGCGAATCGAGCGCTGCTCCCAAACCAAACACGCCCCATTGCCGGAAAATCGTTTTGCTATCCCATTCCGGCAAGAAGTACCCGCGCTCACGGTCGGTGGGGCGAACCCAGAGTTCTGCCGATGGCGTCAAGCGAAACTCGACGACGTGACGCCGACGCGCACGGTCGTCATTGGTACCCTGGGAGCTGGGAAAGGGTTGAAAGACCTCGTCCGCGGCGTCGTGAATTTCGAGACGGCTCGGCTTGTCCATGCTCTCGCCGACCGCCTGCGGCGGAAAGGCGTAGTGGTACAAGCGAGATACCGTTTTGAATTGCCACGAGCGAGATTCGCTGTTAAAGGTGGCAACGAGTGCATTCTCGCGATCACCGCGTTCTTGAAGTGGCTTCGAATACGTTTTGATGATGGAAAACGGTTCTTCGGAGATGACGACGAACTCACGCGCAGTCGATGAACCCTGGCTCATATCAAAAAGCACGGCTTGCAAACGGCGATCCGCCGTGGCAGAAATCGATTCGCGTACATCGAGGATGTAGCCGTTCGGTGGTTCATCCCCGGCGCTTTGCGGGCTTTCGCCATACAAGCGAATGAGTAGCGGCCGAGATTGGCCGGCGCGATCCCGACTCCCCAGATCGACGCCCAGCGGCGCGACATCCTGAACGGCAAATCTCACTCGCAAGCGCACCGTCGCGCTGTTGTACCTGTGAAACGATACGCCCGCGGACGGTTTGACTTCTACCGGAATAGCCGGTCGTAGGCCGAACCTGAGATAGCTGTAGTTAGTACTGTCCTCAGAATCGGAGTAGAGGAGCCGCTTCGTAGCCGACTCGAACTGTAACCCGCCCAGGCGGCCGACTATTGACGTCTTCGTGGTCGAACTGCCGTCTTTTTGATCTGTCTCGATCGGCGCAGGCGTGATGCGGAACATGCAGAGCTGGTCGATGTGCTCGGCATAGAAGACGGCGGGATCGTGAACCAAGCAAAGCGTCAACGCTTCGCGTGGTTCTCCCGTGTCAAATGAGGGGAACCAGGCGTTTAGATGCAATGCGTTATTTTGCTGCTCATGTAGCGTTAGCCGGAACTGCGCCGTGGCTGATCCGGGTCGCGTTGCGGCGACCTCGGCACCGATTCGAAATATTCCGCGATCTACGGCTAAGGACAGCTTGGTGCAAAGCGCAAACGTAACTGCTTGCAGGTGTTGGGCCATGTTCAACTCGGGAAGAACCGACTGCGGTTGCTCCGGGCGGATGTGGCGCAAGTCGAGGCGAGCAAGCCGCATGCCCTTGATAACCCAATCGAGCAGGTTGTTTATATCTGAAGTATTCTCACGAGCTTTCTCTTCGAAGAGCTGGCCAACACCAGCTTCGTCAGTCACGCTTTGAGACCACACGATCTGGATACGCACCTCCGACCCTCCGAGCCCGCTATCGCCCCGGCGGCTCCAAATATCGGAAGATGGGATCGTGTGGCGAATCTCTGCTATAAGATCGATCGTTTGTGTGTCTAGATTTAGCCACTGGATGGGATGCCGCAAAACGGCGACCTGAAGCTTGCCGTCTACGGATCGAATCGTTCCGAACGTTCCATTTTGGTCTGCCGGAAGCCCGAGGGTTGTGCGGTACGTAAAGCGACTGCCGTATCGAGTCGTCGGGTTTTGGGACCATTTCGCCTTCGGAAACGTTTGGTCAAATGAGCTCTCGGGCAACCACCCCAAGCCGTGTAGCGGCGAAAAACGCAGACGTGCGCCGGCGCGCGACCATGCCGATAGGTCAAGGAACCCCGACTCGACAATGCTGCTCATGGGCGCGTAACCCTGTTCTTTAGCTCGAGTCCCTCCGATCTCTCGGCCACTAGGATCTAAGACTGCGATTTGCGTTGGTGTTGGAAGATTGCCGATATCGCCAGATTTGATGCTTGTGCTGTACGTCGCGGATACGTGGATACACACCGGGTTTTCCGACCCGTTGTCCAGATGCGAATAGAGCATTGGGAGATTGGCGTGTAGGTGTATCTCCGAGCCGGTGACGACAAGCTCGGTATGTCTTTTACCGTTGTTGAAGCTGGCCTCACGAAGCGTGGGCCAGCGAAGGTACGGTCGCGGGTCTGTCCTTGTGATCGAATCGTAATTGGATTGCTCGTCTAACCGAAACATGTCGACGAGAAACGCGCCAGAAAACATTAGGTGGACGTTCTCCCCCGCGGTGCTGAGTAAAAGCTCAACGATCGATGCGCCGTCTCCAAACACATCGGCGAGCGTCGAGCTATCCTGCTCTGCAATCTGGTCAAGCTCAGAGATTGCGGTATGAAACTCGGTAGAAACGCTACTTCCGTCTTTGTCAAGCTTTTCGAACGGAATCCAGCGGAGGCATGTAACAAAACTCAACTCTGTGTCGGACGGACGGAGATAGTGAAGTTCTACTACGCCCAAGATCTGTTTCAGATACCGTTTAGGTCTAGATGTCTTCCATGGTGGCCAATGGAAATTACCGAACATACGAAGTGAGGTAAAACGATCAACGAGCATGACGGTCACCGATATTACGAAGCATTTTCATAAGAATATTATTTGTAATCGTCTATTGATACAATCCTGGTTTTGTAGTTATTTTCCATTTAGATGTTACTAATCCCATTCAGGCGACGGAATAGTCATTCGAAACGAAAGATCATACCGATGAGCAATCGATCACTGCGCCAATAGTCGTAGTCTACTATTGGGAAGGCTATAAGCCTGGTACCGGCTGCGTCGAGTGGAGTTAGATAATTCGAGTTTTGGGAGGTAACCTTTGAAAATAAAATGGAGCCATAAACATGTATTCGGCCTCGGAGCGTCTATTCTCGGAGTCGGATTTGCGGGGTGGCTATTGCCCTTGGCTCGAATTCAGTTGATGTGGATCGTGTTTATAATTGGTATAGCACTATTCGTAATGGTCGCGGCCCACGGAATGACTGGGCGGTTCTGGTTCGGTTGGGCCATAAACGAGCAATACCGCATGAGTTTGTCGCGAGTCCAGATGTTCTTGTGGACTTCAACCGTGTTGGCCTCCTTTCTTGTATCCGTGATTGCGAATATTCGTTCGGGTCACCTCGAGACGGCTGTCGCCGTCGGGATTCCGGAGGAACTATGGCTAGCAATGGGGATCAGTACATCGTCTTTAGTAGCTTCTCCACTAATAGTCAGTAGAAACAAGAAGAAGCAAACCAACGAATCGGATGCAGAAAAAACCGTGCTATCACTCGGTTTATATACAGAGGAAACGTTAACGGTCGATAGGCAGAACGCGATAGTCGGACACTTCGAAGGCCAAGTGTTCAGGAACAGTTCTCCTGGTGCTGCAAACCTCTCTGATCTTTTCCGCGGCGAGGCGACGGGAAACGCGAGCATCTTGGATTTTACGAGAGTCCAGAATCTAGTCTTCACACTGGTGCTGGTGGTGGCTTACGCAGCAAACATCAATAGCGTGTTGGTTTCCTCGATCGAAACGATCGCGAGCGAGCAGATCATGAGCCTACCCGGCATAGATAACGCATTCGTCGTGCTGCTTGGAATAAGCCACGCGGGGTATCTCGTCGCCAAAGAGACACAGGGTGGGACTCGAAAGAAAGATTGACCGTCGTAATTCAATCTGATTGCGGGCACCTGCGGGTCAATTGTAGTAAAGTAAATCTGTACTTGGTAACCCTTAGCGATGTCGGACAGTCTCGTATCGATGATCGGTGTACAGCCGTCGGAGGCGACTGTGGAATCCCCCCCTGTTTGTAGCTGACGCTACAGGCAGCGGGTTGCTCCGCGGGTTGGATCGTCAATTTGAATGGGAAACCTCTGACTGCTGAGTTGGGTCGTTGTCTATTGTAGGTCTGCAACGACTGGGTCGCAAGATTTTGAGCCTGCTCAATCGAGTCGAAGTGGTACAAATCGAACCATTCATGTCGAGTGGTGCAACTTAACCGCTCGATGTACGTGTTCTGTGTCGGCTTGCCGGGTTGGATGTAGTTCAGTTTGATGCCGTTCTCATCAGCCCATCGGACCAGCTCAGCACTGAGGTATTCCGGGCCATTGTCGCACCGGATCGCTTTTGGCTGTCCTCTCCACTCGATGATCTGTTCAAGGCTGCGGATCACCCGCAGTGACGGGAGCGAGAAATTAACATCTATCGCGAGTCCTTCGCGATTGAAGTCATCGATCACGTTGAACGTACGAAACGATCTTCCATCCGAAAGGCCGTCGCTCATGAAGTCCATAGACCAGATCTGGTTGGGTGCGGTTGGAACCTCCAACGCATCCGGCTTCTCGTCTGATCCGTTTGCGCGGCTTGATGCGGAGATTCAGCTCAAGTTCTCGAGAGATCCGATACACGCGCTTGTGATTCCATTCAAAGCCCTTCACATTCCGCAGATATTGAAAGCACAATCCGAATCCCCAGCGGCGGTACGTCGTTGTGAGCCGGATCAACCAATCGGCGATCTCTGCGTTCTCATCGGACAGCTTCGGCGAATACCGATAACGCGTTTCGCTGATGCGAAACGCCTGGCAAGCCCCAAACGGATCGTCAGATTCCGTGCGTTGACGTAGTGTTGCGCCATCTCTTTGCGGTGAGATGGCTTCACCACTTTTTTTCGAGGGCCTCCTGGACGATCTCAGCCTTCAGGCGCTCCTCGGCATACATCTTCTTGAGTCGGGCATTCTCGGCTTCAAGTTCTTTCATGCGGCTCATCATCGATACATCCATGCCGCCGTATTTGCTCCGCCATCGATAGAACAGTGCGGTACTAATTCCGTTCTCTCGGCAGATCTCGGAAACGGGCACACCGCTTTCTGCCTTCTTAAGGATTGTCATAATCTGTGAGTCCGAAAACCGTGACTTCCTCATCGTTGCTCCTCCTTCAAGGATAGTTGGTTTTCTACGTATGGCGAAGCCTACTTTTCGGGGGGATTACAATGCTATCGTCGTTATCACACCTACGGGGATCAGGGCCATACAAGTAACTTTAGGATTTAATCAACCGTCACGACGTACTAAACGTTCGTTTTTGTCGCAAAAAGATATGGCCGTTGGAAATGGAGATCTATATGGCCTGATCTAATAACTTCAAACCCATGCAATTTCGTGGTCAGGTTATCTTTTAGTTCTTTTGACTTACTCGTATTGGTCCCGACAAACCTGATACAGGTACTACTTACCGCTCCTAACATCGACGCTCGTTGAAACCGCAACTGTGTACGCGCATTATCTATCGTTTACGGGCTCGAAGCGAGCACGAATAATTGTCCGAATATAGTCCAAAGAATCTCGTATTCTATCATTGTCCAGAAATACTTCTCTTCTGAGTTCACGTAATTTATCATTCGGTTGCGACGACAGCTCATCTAAGCTAAGTGTACCTTCAAAAAACGCGCTACTCCGTAAGTGATCGGCATTTCGATCGTTGACATTGCTCCCGAGAACAGCAAAACTCCATAGCGGTGCACCTCCATTGAGTTCGTGAAGTAGACTTGCAAGCTCTTTTCGGTCCGCGACCAATTTCGTGAGGCATCGCCTCGCCATTTTTAGGTTTCCGGCTAATACGTACTCGAAGAGGCGATTGCTCATCCCAGAAATGCTGTTCAAAACTTTGAGAAGAGCGCTTGTGAAGCGTTCAATCCGATTTAGCGTCCCAATATCGTCGACTGAACTGATATTGTCGTTCAACTCGTTGAGCTGCCCGCGGATATATGAGGAAAAGTCTATTGCTCCTCTTTCATGAGCGTCGACGACGCTGGCTCCGAAAACAAGAACTACCGCTGTTGATAGAAAGAACGCTCTCATTTACTCAAAGGCCTTTTTCCCCATCGTATTTCGTCGACTATCTACGCCTCGCAACATTTGATAGAACACATATTGTAACGGATTTAATTTTGTTTACAAGTTTTTCAAGAATTAAATAACCACGACGCTATCCTCCTAATAAGGGTAAACGATACGCCGTCCGCAGAACTTTGAAGCAAACGATTCGTTACGATCGCTCGACATCATGCTCCTTCATCTCAGCCGCGAAAGCAGAGACTCGTGGTACCTCTTCTAATACTATCTCACTAAACGCATATATGAAACATCCAAAATAATATATTCCTGTTCATTCGAAAAAAGTTCTAATCTTCGTTTCTTGTCAAAATATTAAAAAACTAAATATAACAAAATTCTTTCACCGAACTGACTTGAGGGATTACTAGTCGCATTTATACGGTCTTGAACCATTCATTGCTGTGGGAAACCGTACTGATTCATACGCGGATCGCGTGTGGGCGGCACGAATGGTCAGATTTATCTATAATAATTGTTAACTTTAATTACTCAATAGTTGGACATTATCACTATCGCGACGACAAGAACGCGAAGATTCCAGACGTGATTGTTCCCAAAAAACTCAACAAGGGGCCAATCGCCGCGATGATATCTCCGAGTCGCTTAATGCTTGCGTCGGACGCGGGACGAGTGTGTGTTCGAAGAAAACGGGCCGCGAGCCGCTCCGCTTTGGATCGCTCGCTCGTAGGATGCCGGAAGCGTTCAATCAAATCGCCTAATAGGCCTCCTGACGTAAACGACAGCGTCGTGGCGACTCCAAGGGCGATCCCACCAAGTGCTATCCATTGCGTCAGACCCGTCAAAGCAGGAATTAAGCCCGAAAGTAGGCCAATCAAAAGGTACGCCAAAGTATGCACGCCTTTCAGCCAGAGGCCGACAACTAAACCTACGACAAAGACTCCCACTAAGTTTGTTATCACTTCGATAACTCCGTAGGTTAGTCCGAGATTGAATCGCAATATCCAACTCCCGAGTGTATCGGAAGCCCATGCCACCAACAGACAGGCACCGAGCGCTAATACGAAGAAATTTAACTGAGCAACTTTTTCGACCGAAAAGCCATGTATCCATGTCGAAACCGAGCGTTCTTCCGATCGAACAGGGTCACTTTCGAACCGATCTTCCAACGTCGAGACTCGCTGTTCAATTTCATCGATCTGATCTTTCAATGGAATGTAGAAAACCAAATCTCTACCGCAGGCTGCACATACCAGAGCGCCCGTCCCTATTATCTCATGACAGTAAGGGCATCGCATTTTGCCTCCTAGTGCGCAAACTATACGAACTCGCTACTCTGTAGGTGTCTATTTCATTTGTTCGACTTACTGTCCGAAGTTCGATCTGATATCTTAACATGAGATATACTAATGAATTATTTGTTTTAATTAAATGAACTATTTTAGTTGATTTCGATCCGCGTTGGTTGAACGCGCGGCATCGCTAATCGCACTACGATTTGTTCCGGTTTATTGATCCATTCCGAGCGTCGGTAGCGCGGGTACTGGGCGCAACCGGCGCAGTATTAGGCAAAAAGACGTAAGACTTGAGTACTACGGTGGCGGTACCTCCATTGGCTTGAAGAACTCCGACAAGTTTATCGTCCGGGTAGCCGCTGGCGTTGGATAGTATACTGGAAGATCATTCGATGAAAACTTGGAGTTTAATGAGAGTTATTGGTCTGTCGGCATTTCCCTCGACATACGGATATTCGACCGGCTTGCGGTTAGGCTCGGTAGTAGCTATCGCGACTACGCAGAGTTTCAAGCCCAAACTGTGACGGCCGTCGGATCAGTAATTGAGCCGATTTCTATTCGCGAGGCGATCAGATGAAAGAGTCATCTATTCATTCTTTAAGTCGTAAAAGCAAAACACATATCCAATTAGTGGTCGAGGCATGGCTTCGGATTTTCTCGAAGACACTTGTCGCTTCCTTCGGCATTGTATTTCTGTTTAGTTGCGATCCTCTTGCTCAAACCAACGAATCAGTTAACCCGCCGATTGTTTTGACCGCGGTGGCGCTGTCTTCAACAGAAGTTTTGCTCGAATGAGAAGACGTTTCCGGAGACGAGTCCGGTTTTCGGATTGAGCGTCGCCAGGCTGGAGAATCATCATTTAGTGTAGTCGGGATCCTCCCGAGCAATTCGGAAAGCTATTTTGATACCGGGCTTAGCCTCGACACCGAATATACTTATCGAGTAATCGCATTTTCCAATTCATCGGAGGCGACTTCGGCGTCTGTTACTATCGAAACTCCGACGTGAGTTTTGACCGAACGATTCTGACGACGGATGATAAAGCAAACTATTAGAACTTCAAGATAGAATATCTAACCAAAACGCTATTGCCCTAAGCGGTTCTAAGCACACAATCTGGTTCGTCGTCGGGTAAGACCATTTCGGTATTCCGGCGTTGTTCTTCCAAAGATTGTTCGAAGAAGAACCTCCTATTCGTCAAACGGGATCTTTCGCCGGTTCAGTCTCGAGACCTCATTTATGACTAAAAAGATGTTCGTGTCGCAGAGTGGGTCGCGATAGATTGTTGTCGGCGCGTGTAAAACACACATAGATGGCGGACGTAAATCACACACTCTACGACTCAACGGACGTAGTCGTCGGGTGGTCTGAGAATAGCAGCCACACTGGCGATTCCTCGCACACAATGGCCCCTCCGACGATGGAGGCGGCCGAGATGTACAGCAGGGAGAAGCGCGTGCTGCTACGAGAATACCTTGAGCTGGGCTGGAGCAAGAGCGCTCTGGCTGAGAAGTTGGGAATCAGCCGATGGACGATTCACCATTGGATCTCCACCCAACAGCTGGACCGGGAACTCGACGACCGGAAGGTCGTCTACAAGAGCCGCCCGCCTGTGGAGCGCAAGATTGACCGGTACACCGGTATCATTCATGAGCGACTGGGAATCTACCCAGAACTGAGTGCAGTCAGGCTTTTCGATGAGATTCGGGCTGCAGGCTACGAGGGGAGTTACACCCAGGTCAAAGAGTACGTGAGACGGGTTCGTCCATCTCCTGTGCCAGAGCCGGTAGTGCGGTTTGAAACGCCACCGGGAAAGCAGGCTCAGGTGGACTTCGCCCATTTCAGGCTGCCGTGGGGCCGCCGGTATGCACTTCTGGTTGTGCTCGGCTACTCACGATTGCTGTGGGTGAGGTTCTTTCCACGTCAGGACGCGAACTCGCTCATGAGCGGACTTGATCAAGCGTTCAGGTTCTTTGGGGGTGTTCCGGCCGAGTGCTTGTTCGACCAGATGAAAGCAGTGGTAGTCGACGATAAGCGAGACCATGGTGGCCCTCTCATTGAGAACCTCGAGTTCATCCGGTTCGCAAACCACTGGGGATTCAAAGCCAGAGCCTGTCGGCCCTACCGGGCGAAGACAAAGGGCAAAGTGGAGCGTCCCATTCGTTACCTCAGGGAGAACTTCTTCTACGGAAGAGAGTTTGCAGGTGACGCAGACCTCGACGCTCAGCTATCAGTGTGGCTTCGTGAGGTAGCAAATGCTCGAGTCCACGGGACTACCGGTGAGCGGCCACGAGAACGGTTCGAACGCGACGAAAAGGCTGCACTTGGTCCGTTGGCCTTGAGGTCCTACCAGCGAGTCGGAGGGACACCGCAGAACAAAACCGGCAAGCAGGCCCACGTGGTCCCGTTTGTTGAAGTTGAGCGTCGCCCACTTGAAGTCTATAGCCAGGCGATTGGAGGTGGACAGTGAAACGTTCGACCTCCTCGCGCCGAGACACCATTCGTTCAATGCTCGCTGATCTGAAGATGCCTGGAGCACTTGAGGCCTCGGATGAGATCCTCGCCGAGGCAGATGGAGGAGCCATCACCGCGACAGAGGCCATTGAGAAGCTGCTCGGGGCACAGATCTCACTGAGGAACAACCGCAGACTGCAGGCGGCGATGAGATCTTCTCGACTTCCGGCCGTGAAGACGCTTGAAGAGTTCGACTTCGCGTTCCAGCCATCAATCAAGCGCGAGCAGATTCAAAGCCTCGCTGAGCTCGGGTTCCTCGAGCGAAAGGAAAACGTGGTACTCCTTGGTCCTCCGGGAGTCGGGAAAACACACCTAGCCATTAGCCTCGCGATTGCCGCAGCAAAGTTCGGGCGGAGGGTCTACTACAGCACGCTCGCAGACCTCGTTTCCGGGCTTGAAGAGGCTCAGGCCAACGGAAACCTCAAGCGTCGGCTTTCAGTGCTCACGCATCCATCGCTGATGGTCGTCGACGAGATCGGCTACATCCCCATCAGCCAGACAGGAGCCATGCTCTTCTTTCAGCTCATGAGCCGACGCTACGAATATGCTTCAACAGTGCTAACCTCCAACAAAGGATTCGACGAGTGGGGCGAAGTCCTCGGAGACGATGTGATGGCCGCTGCTCTCATTGACCGCGTGCTTCACCACTGCCACATCGTGAACATCCGTGGCAACTCCTACAGGATGCGCCAGCACTCAGAAGTCTGGAAGGCGATGCACCCGGAAGTCAGCGAAGAACTCTCTCAGGAGGCCACGACGAACTGAAGAACACACCAGCGGAGTGTGTGATTTTCACCCGCCCCTACCTGTGTGATTTTCGCCCGCCGTTGACATAGATGTCGATTACTCGTTCGGTTGACGAATCTGTCGGCCTACTTGTATTACCTAATTCGAGATGAACGTTGTAGCGTGCCGCCCGTATCTCGAGAGCAATACCGACCGTTTCGGGCCGCCTACGGAGCGATCTTGCTCAATACGACGATCTGAGGCAGTCCGTCGACCTGTATCTACCGAAACTGTGCTGCCCCATCGCAAAGCAATGCCAAAGTAACTGTCTGCTCAATGCAATCGTCAAATCTTGCCGTAGTCGACCGGTTGGATCACCCACATAACCGAGATTTTGCAGCGCCCGTACGCGGGTAGATGGTCTCCAGTGTTTCGCACCTTGTGTATCTCCGTCAAATTACCGGCCGAGTCAATCATTCCTCCAGATAGTTTTTCCATTCGGAGCTATACGCTTGGACGTACGCGTCAGTAGCCTGCTTACCGTTATCGATCAAAAGGCTTTGCTTCTTGTCGCTCAAGTCAAACTCGGTACCTTTAACGCCGGCCGTGTCGATCTGGATGGTCCGATGCCAGTCGTACTCATCGAGATGACGAGTGTTCGCCGTGTGGTGGATTAGTTCGACCAATCCAAAAACGAAACCCATTAGGTTCTCCGTCTTCGCTTCATCCGTATCATTGTTGATTCGTCCAACTTCCAACTCGGGCAACACTCCCAGCCGAAACCCAATTGTCCTCTTGTTATAGGTGCGCCCTTCGACATTCACTACCGCCGCCCCGGAACCGTTACCAATATCGTCGTCCAAATATGGTTCCCGATCAAATGTTCGGAGTGGGTAGTTGTCCAAGACCCCGCCGTCGACGAAAACGTCGCGATCAACGTCAATCTCCTTGTCAACTCCGGGATTGCCAACGATTGAACCGTCTTTCTTCACGGAATCATCGCTCAGGAACACGGCCCTAAAGAACAACGGAATCGACATCGAGATTCGCAATGCACGTTCGACATAAAGGCTGGGTGTCGTTTGCCTCGAGAAATACACAGTTCGTCCCTTCGATAAGTTGCAACCTGCGACGACAAGATCATTTCCGGTAGCTTGGTAAAGCTCATCAAACGTAATGTGATTCTTCCCGAACCGTTTCTTCGTTATGCCTTTCGCCCACCGGTAGAACTTGTCCCCTTTGTACCACCCGAATCGGTTGAGTAGACGGGATGTGTCCCTGATGAAACCCCAATCATCGTCGGTAAATGTCGAGAAGTTCGTCGCGCGCTGTATTCGTTCGATCTCGGAGGCATCATCCTTGTAGTACGCCATCAGCCAGGCACCTATCGAGCCGGCAGATGCTCCAGCAAATCGATGGCAATCTTTGAGAATGCCCATCGCCTCGAGCGCCTTGGCGACTCCAGCATACGCAATCCCTTTTACCCCGCCGCCGGAAAACACAAGATTTCGAATGTGGTCCACGGTTTACTCCCTCACCCTTCAATCAGCGCGTGGTGTAAAACCGTAGATGTATTTGCTGAAAGGTTTCTAATTTGTTTTAAGTTTAGACTCGGAATACTTGTGGATCAACCTCATTAATTACTCGGTCGCATCACGCATAGCTCACGTGCCGGATCCGGCCCTGAGCCGCTTCCTCGCGACGGAGGGATTGGCGCTGCGATAGCTGGAAACCGATCTTCCAATTTCGATGCGGTTTACGAGATCTTCCTGCAATCGCCGTGATGATATGAGAACGCTGCACCCCCGTGGTGCGGGGTGAGGTACCCTTACCTCGTAAACGGATTAGATCCCACACGGAAGGAGGTGCAACAGCATGCAGTATATCGCCTTCGATTCTCACAAGCGATACACGTTGGCGTCGGTTGAAGACCACGCTACCGGCGCCATCGTCGATAAGAGGAGCGAGCATGAACGCGGCGCGCTCACCGCGTTCCTCTCTGAATGCGAGCCGGGGTCACCAGTAGCGGTCGAGACGATCGGCAACTGGTACTGGATCGTCGACGAGATCGAAGCAGCCGGCATGAAACCCCAGCTCGTACACGCGCGGAAGGCCAAGATGATGTTGGCGTCATCGAAGAAGACCGACACACTCGATGCTCACGGACTCAACCGACTCCAGAGGACCGGTACGCTTCCAACCGTCTGGATTCCCGACGGTGCACTCCGTGACACGCGGGAGTTGTTTCGCACCCGAATGGTCCTCGCGCAACAGCGGACGCGTATCAAGAATCGAATCCACGCTACCCTCTCCAAGTACGGCATCCGCATCCAGGGCACCAGCGACATCTTCAACCAGAAAGGCCGCCACTTAGTCACGGCCGCTATCGAAGACCTCGGTCCTCACACACGATTCGCCGCCGATCAGCTGCTCGAGGAACTTGATCTGATCCAGGAGAAGATCCACACCTTCGAAACACGGATGACCGAGGCCTTCCAGGACTCCGACGACGTGCGCCTGCTGCAGACGATGCCCGGTATCGGGAAGATCCTCAGCGTTGTGCTCGCCAGTGAGATAGGCGACATCGCTCGCTTCCCATCGGCCTCGCACCTTGCGGCGTACTCCGGCACAACCCCGCGGGTGCACGCGTCTGGAGGGAAGTACCGCTACGGCCACGTTCGAAACGACGTCAACCACTATCTCAAGTGGGCGTACAGCGAAGCCGCCAATGCAATCGTCTGTGTCCGTCGGCGGTTGCGGTACCGCCATGTGACTACGTTGTACGAGCGCATCAGAGAACGAAAAGGACACGGGGTGGCGATCGGTGCGGTGTCCCGTCACTTGGCGGAAGCCACCTGGTGGATCCTCTCAAAGCAGACACCGTACCGGGAACCGAACACGACACCGAAGACCGTTTCGTCCATGAATGGGTAAGCGCGACTTCGTCATGGATTCACGTGAGATCCGACGGCGTGAATGCGACACCCATTCAGGACATCACCATGCCGCTCAAGACGGCGAAGATATGACTCCGGCGAACCGGAGACGAGGCGGTTGAATCGTAACTCGAACTACACGATGAAGGAGGAACCCGGCGGAGTACACGAATCTTCTTTTGACAGGTGCAGCGTTCTCAGATATGACAAAGCAACAGACGGTCCATGCGATTGTTATGCTTCTTTGTACCTATTGCATTGCAGAGAGTCCACTATGGCGACGGATTGGCTGCTCGCCTGACCGCAAAAAGACTTCTCATGTGACGTTCTCCGTAGCGCGTGAGTTTCCATTCGGCTGCTTTCCTGGTCTCCGCGTCTTTTCGGGCGATTACTCCCAATGCTTGGAGCTGAAAAAGAATCGTATTGAAATCAATAGGATCGATTTCAACTCGCTCGAGAGTCCGTCTCGAGTATTTGCCTTTATCGAACGGAATTGCGAACTCGGACTCGTCGGTCCGTGCTCGAACAATGTGGTCGTTGATCTTCCGTTTTACCGAACCTTCAGACTTCTCGACGACCAACAACGGACCGATGATTCGGATTATCTCATCCCAAGTCAAAGGCACTGTGAAAGGCACGCGATTCTCGTCGTAGCTCCAGTATTTCTCATCGTGTTCCAGGGGCAAGTAGTCGTTTACTACCGCAATAGCCCGAAGGTCGAACTGGTCGTTTCCTTTGGATAGGCCTTCAACATCGGGCGGTGGTCCCGCATTGACCGATTCTATCTCCTCCGCCAACTCGTCAATCCGCCGTCTGAGCATAAGGATTTCTTGATTTGCTTCGGCTGACGACAACTGATCACCTCTAACCCAGCCAACGGCGGGGTTGGTTTTTTTTAGGACGTTAATGGCCCGACTGACCAGACCACCAAGCTCGTCGGCATTAGTCCAAAACTTGCACATTCGGTTCTTCGTCAAACGTTCACGAAATCTTTCCAATGCAAGTCGGTTCTTCTCGGTACTCTCGCAATATTTCGACGGAAGACTGCCAAGGTCCTTGTACAAAAACACCAAAGTAGGTTTGTCGAGGCTTTGGGCATAGTCGTATTCCATTTCAGTGAAACTGAGACCACCCGAAGCGACCGAACCGTATCTGCCCGCTACGATGATGATGTAATAGTCGCACTCATCAATTACGTTTTTGATCACGGTCCACTGATCGTCGTTGGTCGCGGGAAACAACTCCATTCCGGCAGGAATGCAATCCGTTTCAAGAAGAGCGGTCATAACCTCCTGTCTAGGTCGTTGAAGGTCCTCGTATGTAGAACTGACAAAAACTTGATATCTTTTCTCCATACTGTGATTTCCTCTCTGCCTACTATGCATCATTCATATCTTTCAAAGAAATCGTCAAGGAAGCATAACGACCGGATGAGCCGCGACGCGACCGAGGGTTCGCTGGCCGCGTGAGCGGTAGTTCCATGAACACTGAAGCGGAGCGATTCGATGCCGCTGCCGTTGAGTTACGTTGCGTTGTCTGCTCAATCCGTTGATGTTATGCAGACTACCCCACCTGCCGAATCCAATCGTTGACAATGGACTGGATACGATCAATCTCAATCTCGGGAAGAGCGCCGGTATGCATGATCACGTTGCGCGACATCTCCAGATCATTGAACCGAGACGTTACCCAAGCCTGGTTTGGCAGTAGATCTGAGAAGTCTTCCCAGTTGCTGACGATGATTTGTGCGAGATTGCCGAACATCGTGTACCCGATCAACGACGTCGATCGGGCTGAGTGATATCGGTTCTTCTCTTCCGACTCTCGCAACTTGGAAACAGCGGTCTTGATCTTCTGTGGGACGCATTGCTCCCACCAGTCGATGCCTCGCCTCTCCGCAAGGCGATCGGAAATGAGTTCTCGAACGGCATTCTCGAGGCAAAAGAACGCGATGTATACTGAGGACATTCGATTCGCATCGAAGACGACCCGTGGGCTAAAATCGGTCGTTTCGATTCGTTGGACCGGAATCGCATTCGAATCGGTCCTGACGCTGATGCCGTGTTCCTCCAAACGGTTGAGGGAATCACCGGCCAACCACGCGTCGAATACTAGTTTCTTCAGCCTGTCCAAATTGCGCATGATTCGGCTCAGATCAGGAGATTGTCCTTGAGGCTCTTGAATATCGCGTTGTAGACAGAGACCTCGGTCGTTGCCGGTAGATGAATCTGGATGTTGTAGTGGAAGTCTGGCGTTCCTAGCTGCAGATGGTCAGGGATCACAGACTCCGACTCATCGACCGAATCGCTATCTGCCGGCGACAACGGCTCCTTCTGCTGGGCGGTCGCCCGACTGTTGAACTTGGCCAGCCCGACAAGAGTCTTAAACGTATTTGAGAGCCGCGTCACAGCGGTCGCCTCTTCACCCGTCACACGGCTAACTGCCCCTTTGATCTTCTCGTCACTGCGCTTGTGAATCTCTGTATCGATGGCAAACAAGTCCGAGTAGAGATCGCGGATTTGCTCTCCAAGCACGTACGGTCGAGTTGATGGATCCCGGAGCCCGTCGTAGTGCTCCGTAGGCGAGCCATCGTCGCGAAGAAATCCGAGCTTCTTGAAGAGTGGAATTATCGCGCGATCATTTGAGCTCGAGAACCCGAGCCGCTTGAGGAACTCATATGTGAACTTCGGTGGCTTTTCGGCCTTCTCGATTTGCTCAAGTATGGGCGCGATCTTGTTGTTTGACATCATGTACGGGTAGTCCGACGCCATTTCTCACTCCTTGATATCTCCACTTTACCAGAAGAAAGAAGCCGTGGCAGGCTGCATAACATATTTCGTCAGTGCAATGTCAACGGCGGGCGAAAATCACACAGGTAGGGGCGGGTGAAAATCACACACTCCGCTGGTGTGTTCTTCAGTTCGTCGTGGCCTCCTGAGAGAGTTCTTCGCTGACTTCCGGGTGCATCGCCTTCCAGACTTCTGAGTGCTGGCGCATCCTGTAGGAGTTGCCACGGATGTTCACGATGTGGCAGTGGTGAAGCACGCGGTCAATGAGAGCAGCGGCCATCACATCGTCTCCGAGGACTTCGCCCCACTCGTCGAATCCTTTGTTGGAGGTTAGCACTGTTGAAGCATATTCGTAGCGTCGGCTCATGAGCTGAAAGAAGAGCATGGCTCCTGTCTGGCTGATGGGGATGTAGCCGATCTCGTCGACGACCATCAGCGATGGATGCGTGAGCACTGAAAGCCGACGCTTGAGGTTTCCGTTGGCCTGAGCCTCTTCAAGCCCGGAAACGAGGTCTGCGAGCGTGCTGTAGTAGACCCTCCGCCCGAACTTTGCTGCGGCAATCGCGAGGCTAATGGCTAGGTGTGTTTTCCCGACTCCCGGAGGACCAAGGAGTACCACGTTTTCCTTTCGCTCGAGGAACCCGAGCTCAGCGAGGCTTTGAATCTGCTCGCGCTTGATTGATGGCTGGAACGCGAAGTCGAACTCTTCAAGCGTCTTCACGGCCGGAAGTCGAGAAGATCTCATCGCCGCCTGCAGTCTGCGGTTGTTCCTCAGTGAGATCTGTGCCCCGAGCAGCTTCTCAATGGCCTCTGTCGCGGTGATGGCTCCTCCATCTGCCTCGGCGAGGATCTCATCCGAGGCCTCAAGTGCTCCAGGCATCTTCAGATCAGCGAGCATTGAACGAATGGTGTCTCGGCGCGAGGAGGTCGAACGTTTCACTGTCCACCTCCAATCGCCTGGCTATAGACTTCAAGTGGGCGACGCTCAACTTCAACAAACGGGACCACGTGGGCCTGCTTGCCGGTTTTGTTCTGCGGTGTCCCTCCGACTCGCTGGTAGGACCTCAAGGCCAACGGACCAAGTGCAGCCTTTTCGTCGCGTTCGAACCGTTCTCGTGGCCGCTCACCGGTAGTCCCGTGGACTCGAGCATTTGCTACCTCACGAAGCCACACTGATAGCTGAGCGTCGAGGTCTGCGTCACCTGCAAACTCTCTTCCGTAGAAGAAGTTCTCCCTGAGGTAACGAATGGGACGCTCCACTTTGCCCTTTGTCTTCGCCCGGTAGGGCCGACAGGCTCTGGCTTTGAATCCCCAGTGGTTTGCGAACCGGATGAACTCGAGGTTCTCAATGAGAGGGCCACCATGGTCTCGCTTATCGTCGACTACCACTGCTTTCATCTGGTCGAACAAGCACTCGGCCGGAACACCCCCAAAGAACCTGAACGCTTGATCAAGTCCGCTCATGAGCGAGTTCGCGTCCTGACGTGGAAAGAACCTCACCCACAGCAATCGTGAGTAGCCGAGCACAACCAGAAGTGCATACCGGCGGCCCCACGGCAGCCTGAAATGGGCGAAGTCCACCTGAGCCTGCTTTCCCGGTGGCGTTTCAAACCGCACTACCGGCTCTGGCACAGGAGATGGACGAACCCGTCTCACGTACTCTTTGACCTGGGTGTAACTCCCCTCGTAGCCTGCAGCCCGAATCTCATCGAAAAGCCTGACTGCACTCAGTTCTGGGTAGATTCCCAGTCGCTCATGAATGATACCGGTGTACCGGTCAATCTTGCGCTCCACAGGCGGGCGGCTCTTGTAGACGACCTTCCGGTCGTCGAGTTCCCGGTCCAGCTGTTGGGTGGAGATCCAATGGTGAATCGTCCATCGGCTGATTCCCAACTTCTCAGCCAGAGCGCTCTTGCTCCAGCCCAGCTCAAGGTATTCTCGTAGCAGCACGCGCTTCTCCCTGCTGTACATCTCGGCCGCCTCCATCGTCGGAGGGGCCATTGTGTGCGAGGAATCGCCAGTGTGGCTGCTATTCTCAGACCACCCGACGACTACGTCCGTTGAGTCGTAGAGTGTGTGATTTACGTCCGCCATCTATGTGTGTTTTACACGCGCCGACAACAGTGCAATTCTCTTGAAACGAGTAGCCATCTAACCGTCGATGCTTCTTGTGAGGCGTGGCCGTCAATACGCCTGCTCCTAAATCGTTTCGCTACGCACGCCAAGACGAGCCACAAGCGCTCACCAAATGTCGTCATCTTGAAAAAGCGTTGTCGATTTGTCCGAATACAAAATCAACGAATATGTTACATTATTAGAGTGAAATGTGCAATTGTAGTAATTCTAATTGGCGTCCTATTTTCTTGTTCGACGGTCCCGGAAAACGTTCAATTTGAGGCAGAAGAAATCCAGGAAAGTAGCGCTGTTTTTTTCGAGCTGAGTTGGTGCTACTCTCGGGTGGTTCCGGATTCACAAACATCGCGGATGGCTATTCTGTACCTCCCGTTTTTAAAGACATTCTCTTTCTCGATTGGCGAGCATTCGGCTGGCCCGTACCCGCAAGAACGTGGGCAAGCGAGAAGTGGGGCTATATTGACGAGCTTGGTAGATGGGTAATCGTCCCAACTTATTTAGATGCCGGGTTATTCATCGATGGATATGCGGCCGCACAAATAGCTCCTGAAGCTTGGGAGATTCTTGATTCGAACGGCAACGCGACGGGATCGATCGTTGCAGACTAAGTATTTTCGTTCATCGATGGAGAAGCTGTTTTTGTACGCGATGGGAAATATGGAGTCGTCGGATACAACGGAAACATCGTTATTGAAGCGATTTTCGATGAACTCCACGGGCGTTCTAACGGGTATAGTTTCGCGCGACTCGGTTCGACAACAGGTTTCGTGGATGAGTCCGGTACAATGAGTATTCCGATGGATGGTATCGACGCGGAACAGTACATATTGCTCAACGAGGACCGAGTTGTCGTTGGGTCACTCGAAGACGACAATTGGTTTGCTGACCGGGGATACAATGAACCGGCGTCTCGTGCCAATGGTTGGGACGGTTCGTTGATTGTTAATCACAGAGGAGAAATTGTCTTCGATGCGACCGAACTAGCAAACAATTTCACTTGTGGCCCTGCCTACGTAAATCTCCTAAACTCCGGCAATTTCGGTGGACTCGAGAAAATTCCCAACGCGATAGTCGCTTCTATCTACTGTGAAGACGTCGGATCTACGGAAAGCCTTGTCATTGGTTATACCGGCGAACTCGTCAGCGATATAGTGTTTCAAGGCGTAAGCGCGACGGCTTCGGGATGGTACGGTGTTGATTACGATAGTTCATCGCTTATACACCACTTCAACGAGAACAGTGTTTATATACGAACAACCGATCTGAACGATTCGTTAGATCCAGAAATCGGTTCTCTTCGACAAGATTTCCGCAGACTTGAACGGGCACACCCAACGTTCGTCGTGTATCGAATCGATAACAACGGACGAGATTCAGGTGAGAGAATCATAGTTAATCCATTTAGCGGTAGTCTGATAGCGGATTACAACCTTTTCTCGGAGTCGCTTTTGGTCGACCGCAACGGTCGTTTGTTTCTTCGGTCTTATAATGATTCACATGTAGACAACCCGATGCGGATTGGTGGAGGAACTATGTTCAATTGGTTCGTCGAATCCAACTCTGCCTTGAGATTTCGTAGCGACTACGAAGACCAATATGGCATCGTTGATGAGGAAAGCGGTATCAGGCCTTACCCTCTGGAGATAATCGATGATGTTGCGGGAACCGCGATTTCTGTGGATCACAACGTTCTTCAAGCTACTCCTTTTCTGGATGGCATCTCGGCAGTCCGAACCACGGAGGGTTCGGGGTTCATAGACGACAGAGGAGCGTATCTATTCGAACACTCCTTTGATGAGGTAGGTCCTATGCTTCAGCGTGTCGCTCCTGCACGGGATGGAAATAGATGGGGGTACATTAATAGCGATGGTAACTGGATAATCGAGCCTCGGTTTGTATACGCTCTACCGTTTCAAGGAAGCTATGCGCCTGTATGGAACGGCCACAGATGGGGCTACGTAAATAGGCTTGGCGATTTAGTAGTCGACTTTCAGTTTGCCTTTGCCACGCCGATGAAAGACGGATATGCGATTGTCGCCGATGGGTACGTCGGAAGCGATTCTATGATCAATTACCCAGAGTCCTTAACGTTTCACACGACGTACGTAAACGGACCTTTCCGGGTATTTGCGGTCGACAAGATCGTCGTACCGCCTATTCGTGGCGACGCGATATGGAGGCTATACGGTAGCGAGTTTTTGGTACAGTCGATGGATAGCTATTGGATCTACGATCTAAGTCGCGGCGTCCGGGAACAAGTCTCCGAGGTACATGCTTTGCTCCAAATACACTATCCGATTGATCACTCAGCCTTGGAATGAGGGCTCGGTTTCCTTTAGTGTCCATCGAATCGTGCACGCTACAAAGCGTAAACAATGTCATACCGAAGGGTAGGTTTATCGCTGATGATGCATCGGAAACCACGATACTCAAAATCGATTTCAGCCGAGAGTCACAACGAAAATAGCTCTCTTGTTGAGCTGGTATTCAGCGAGAGCTAGCCGTCTCCGACACGGTCTCCGCCTCGCGGGTCATTTGGTTACCGAGGTCCTTGTTTTCTAAAAAAGACCGGGACGAATTGTCTCGGATATGTAACAACTTCGAGCGTCGTCCTCAACGAGAAAACGTCAGGCCTTTTCTTGTCGGGAGGATTGTTCCCGCACCAAATACCGGTTCAATGGTGCTACGCTTTACGACGGTTTACAGCCATAAACCGAAGGGGGTACCGTCCGTTATCCCTATCACGGTGTTTTTTCAGTCATCTTCGAAGCTTTCCAAGCACCAACACGGAAAGGGGATCCTGGCATTGGGACGCAGGTTTCGTTTAGACGAAACAGAACTAAATACGTATCTCGATATATTCCGTCTTTGATTGCGTCGCATAGAGGTAGAACCGCGAATCGGAAACACCGACAGCGTAGGAACTTCGTTTGACGCGAGGTTTCACCATTTCGGGCCTATAATATAACCAGCGCACGAGGTTTCCGGGACTGCAGCCCGACAGATGAACGGTTTGCTTATCGGTGAGCGCGGTAAATTATGAAATGACATCGTGTCATTGAACAGATATGTTTCTCAGATCGTAGTAAACCGTAGTAAACAGTTCTTGAGCCTATTTCAAGACCAAGTTCAAGAACAACGACATAAATGAAACGGCTTCCTCTTCGATTAAGTAGCTGTCGAGCCGGCCGCCGACGATGGCAGAAAATCCGGTCTTCCGTCGACTAAAATCGTAACCGAGCATAGCACCTCCGCCAAATCCGGTGTCTGATGTTTCTTCGATTTCGCTATCCAAGTAACTCGCGTCGAAGGTTATTGATCCGGCCGCAGGTCCCAAGTCTATCCCAAACACCCAGCCGGTAGTCTGTGGATACCACCGGATCCCACCGGCCACGTGCGCGAACGCTAATATCAATTCCTCCCATTCACTAGAACTCTCGTATTCGTATCTGTCGACGTAGCCGTTGATCGTACCAGTAAAAAATAGGTTTTCGTGGGGCGCGAATCCGATACCAAGATTCACGTGAACTTTGTTCCTGTCGACGCCGGGCAACGCTTCAATCTCGTCGACAAGCTCCTGAAAATCGGTCGGATACGACATTCCGGCAAATCCGACCCCTCCGAAAACCATAAAACTTCGAGACCGATCGCTATCAGCTTGAGCGAATAGGTTCAATGAGAGCGTTAATCCAAATGTGACAATGACAACTATTTTTCGACCGTATGTCAATTATTGGTTCGCCTTATCTTTTTAATAGACATTTTTACATTATAACTTATCGTATAATCAATACCTAACAGTGTATATCGTAGCTTTCCGGCAACGCGCCCATATAGACAATCCAATCTGTATCTGAGCACTAAGCTCCGCGAGATTCCGATTTGCCGTATTGCTGCCCGATGTGGAGGTACTCCATCAATCGCCCAATCCTTTTGAGGTACGACGAAACGCGACATATTGACGGCGGTATAACGCGAAACCGACGCCGTCTTAGTCCTGCGCCCGATTAGATTCGAGTAGCTCGACCGTCTCACGGTCATCAAACTTACCGACTCTGAGAGGGCAAACGCTCACGCCCTGACGGACGCCGGCTTTATATATTTCCTCTTGCAACACGAAATGAGTCTGGAGCATTCAGCGCGGTAAAAACGGTCGATGCGTCGGACGATCCAATAAACTGACACAATGAACGTTGCTCGAGCGGTCTATTTTTTTTCGCTTTGTTTACTGCTATGGTAAGGTTATAGGTACTCCATCAACGTTGTAGCTACACCAAACGTATGTTCACCCCCGCTGATGTCGTCGCTTTTACCGGCTGTTAGCTGTCGGAATCAATAGTGCTTTTGAAAGGGAGATACAACGATGAAACCACGAGTCATACCCGTTCTAAGTATTGCCGCCACAATACTTCTGGCGACCACTCTCATCGGGTGTCCCGCCGCCGGGGGCGGGGGTGGTGGCGGAGGTGGCTCACTCAGCTTTACCGCCGGCGAAGCCGCCGGGGCCAATTACTGGACATCAGTGACGTATGGGGAGGGTCTCTTCGTAGCGGTTTCCCTGGACGGCGCAAATCGCGTCATGACGTCGTCGGACGGACAGAGTTGGACCGCTCGCACGGCTCCACTCGCCGGCTGGTTAGACGTAGCCTATGGGAACGGAATGTTTGTGGCGGTCGCCAGCGATGGCGCCGACCAAATTATGAAATCTGACGATGGAATCAACTGGGAAGCTGTGTCGCTAACGACCGGAAAGATCTGGCGTTCGATAGCGTTCGGAAATGGGCGGTTTGTCGCTATTGCCGCGACCAGTACCGACTCGAACCGCGCGCTTACCTCGACCGACGGCTCCACATGGACGCCGCAAGACATGTCATTGGACACCGGTACACTTTCGGTAGCGTACGGCAACGGCACCTTTGTGGTCGTAGGATCAGATCCAACCGCGCTCACCTCGGTCGATGGAGCGTCTTGGAACTCCTACGATGCCCCGCAAGCGAGTTTCGTGGGATACGGCGGCGGATTGTTCGTCGCGTTAGGAATCGGCGTCGATATCTCGACCTCCCCTGATGGAACTACGTGGACTACCCCCACCGCCCCGGTAGAAGCCGACAACTACGAGTCATTTGCGTACGGCGGAGAGCTGTACGTGGCAGTCGGCCCAAGCGCGGCAACGTCGAACCTCAACGGCGGTTTACTTACCTCCTCGGATGGTGTTACCTGGGAGGAAGCGGACCTAGCGAACGATATCGAACGACAGTGGTTCGACATTACGTACGGCAACGGGACGTTTGTTGCAGTTTCGATTGGTGGCGAAGCGATGTACGCACAGTGGCCGTGACGTAGTAACGTCGCCTGCTGAACCGTGAACTCAACCAATCAAGATGGTGCCCGAGTGGTCCGCCCCTTCCTACACGCCGCGCCTCTGTCTAGTGTTGACACCTGCCTGACTCCCAACCCGCGAACTCCAAACGTGCGCCACACAACCGCGCCCAACGAACGAGCTGAGGGCTCAGTCTAAAACAAAAAAATCGCCACCAGCCTCACGGCCGACGGCGTCACGGTTAATGGGCGAAGAGGGATTTGAACCCCCGACATCCTGCTTGTAAGGCAGGCGCTCTCCCAGCTGAGCTATTCGCCCGAACGAGTCAGGAAACTACCAGATGTTTCCGTGACTGTCAATCGGCGGGTTCTTCTCGGTCGCGGCGGCGCTGTGGTAGTATCCGGCAAAGCTATGGCAGGACAGACACGCAACATCGGCATTATGGCGCACATCGACGCCGGCAAGACAACGACGACCGAGCGCATCCTCTACTACACGGGCAAGTCGCACCGCATCGGCGAGGTGGACGACGGGTCGGCCACGATGGACTGGATGACCCAGGAGCAAAATCGCGGCATCACGATCACCTCGGCGGCTACAACGACGAGCTGGCGCGACCACAAGATCAACATCATCGACACCCCCGGACACGTGGATTTTACGGCCGAGGTCGAACGCAGCCTGCGGGTCCTCGACGGGGCGATCGCGATCTTCTGCGCAGTGGGCGGCGTGGAGCCGCAGTCCGAAACGGTCTGGCGCCAGGCCGACACCTACCACGTCCCGCGGATCGCCTACATCAACAAAATGGACCGCATCGGCGCCGACTTTTTTGCGGTCATCGCCGAGATAAAGGAGAAGCTCGCCGCCACTCCCCTCCCCCTCGCCCTCCCAATTGGGCGCGAGAGCGACTTTGAGGGAACGATCGACCTCTTGGCGATGGAGGAACTCCACTGGTCCACCGACGACAAGGGCCAGGAGATCACCCGCGCGCCGATCCGTGATGAACTCGCCGATCTTGCCGCCGAATGGCACGACTCGCTCCTTGACGCGATCTCGGCCTGGTCCGACGAGATCACCGAGCTGGTGTTGGAGGATAAAGAGGTCCCGGTCGAACTCATCAAGTCGGTCCTGCGCGAGCAGACCCTCGCCGGCACTGTGATCCCCACCTTTGTGGGCGCGAGCCTGCGCAACATCGGGGTGCAGAGCGTGCTCGACGGCGTGATCGACTACCTTCCCGCCCCCGACGAGCTCCCCCCGATCCTCGGCACCAATCCCAAGTCACACGACGAAGTGGAGATCGAACGTTCACTCGATGGCCAGGCGACCGGCATGGTTTTTAAGATCCAGGCCGACCGGGAGGCGGGCAACCTCTCCTTTGTGCGCATGTACCAGGGTTCGCTCAAGTCGGGCGTAGCGGTCTTTAACCACAACCAGCGTAAGCGCGAGCGGGTTAACCGTATCCTAAGGATGCACGCCAACCGCACCGAACAGGTCGACCGTCTCGAAGCAGGCGATATCGGCGTCCTCATCGGCTTTAAGCTCGCCCAGACCGGCGACACGATCGGGAGCGAGGGCCTTCCCGTCGTCCTCGAGCGTATGCACTTTCCGGAGCCCGTGATCTCGGTGGCGATCGAGCCCCAGACCTTGAGCGAGCGCGACCGCCTCAAAGAGGTCCTCGACCTCCTCACGCGTGAGGACCCTACCTTTATCTGGAAGGAGGACCCTGATACCGGTGAACTCATTATCTCCGGTATGGGCGAACTCCACCTCGACGTCCTCGTGACACGCATCGTCGACGACTACAAGGTCAACGCCAAGGTCGGCAACCCGCAAGTCACCTACCGCGAGAGCATCGCGGCCGAGGCGACGCACACCGAACGCTTCTCCCGGGTGATCGGCGGCAAAGAGAACGTCGCCGAGATTACGCTTCGCGTCTATCCGCGCGACCGCGGTGCCGGTAACCACTTTGAGAATGAAATCCCCGCCGGTACCCTGCCCGAGCCCCTGATGGCGGCGATCGAGCGCGGCGTCTCGGCGGCGTTTATGTCGGGAATCAAGCTCGGCTACCCGACGATCGACATCGGCGTCGAGGTCACCGGCGCGGCCTACGACGAGTTGACCGCCACCGAGTTTGCCTACGAGGCGGCGGCATCGCTCGGCTTTGATGCGGCGTGCTCGGCGGCGAGTCCCAATCTCCTTCAACCGGTGATGAAGATAGATATCGTTACCCCCAAAGAGTTTATGGGCGAGGTGATCAGCGGGGTCACGACGCGTGGCGGCATCGTACACGGCGTGGAAAGCCGCCCGGCGGCCGAGCACATCACCGCCGAGGCACCTCTCAAGAAGATGTTTGGCTACAGCACAGCGCTTCGGAGCGTCACCCAGGGCCGCGGGACCTACTCGATGGAGTTCTCGCACTTTGCCCCCACCGAGTAGCGTCCTCATTTTTTCTTGACAATCGCACCCGTCACACCGAGAATAGGAAACTTACTACACACATTTGGAAGGGGTGTTCATGGCGTATACCACAGAACAAATTCGAAACATCGCGGTCGCCGGTCACGGCGCGACCGGAAAGACCTCCTTCGTTGAGCAACTGCTCGTTGCCGGCAAAGTGATCTCCTCCGCGGTAAGCGTAGAGTCCGGAAAGACGGTCAGCGACTACACGCCGGAAGAGATCGAAAACGGGATCTCGATTCACACGTCGCTCAGCAATATCGAATGGAACGATCACAAGATCAACATCCTCGACACGCCCGGCTCGGCCGACTTTGTCGGTGAGGTCGTCGCCGCGTTCCGCACCGCCGAGGCGGCGGTGATGATGGTGGGCGCGCGCGCCGGTGTCCAGATCGAAACGATCAAGCTCTGGCGTCGTCTCAACCGCCGCGAGATGCCGCGGATCGTCTTTGTGAACCGTATGGACGAGGAGCGCGCCGACTATGCCGCGGTTCTCGACGACCTCCGAACCCGCTTTGAGAAGCCGATCGTGCCGGTTACCGTCCCGATCGGGAGCGGCTCCGATTTCTCCGGAGTTGTTAACCTCGTGACCAATGAGGCGTTTTCCGGTGACGGCTCGTCGGAGACCAAGATGGAGATCCCCGCCGAGGTTGCCGACCAGATCGAAGAGTACCGCGCCCAGCTTGTTGAGGCCGCCGCCGAGGGCGACGACGAGCTTACGATGAAGTACCTCGACGAGGAGACACTCACCAACGACGAGATCCGCCAGGGTATCGCCGAAGGCTTGCGGGCCAACAAAGTCGTTCCCGTCCTCTGCGGGAGCGCGATACAGGCCTCGGGCATCCACGCCCTCCTGGACTTTCTTGTGTGGGCCGCGCCATCACCGAGCGGGATCCACGAGACGATCGTCGACCAGGAAAAGAACGAGCACGATTACATCGTGAGCGCCGACGAGCCCTTTTGCGCGATGAACTTTAAGACGACCCTCGACCAGTTCTCGGGTAAGCTCTCCTTTATCAAGGTGATGGGCGGTGTGCTCAAGAGCGACACCGAGTTTGCGATCGACCGTGACGGCAAAAAGCACAAGGCGGGCAAGTTCTACACCGCCGCGGGCAAAAAGCTCACCGAGGTCTCCGAGCTCGATGCCGGTGATATCGGCGTGATGGCCAAGGTCGCCGACGCCCACACCAACGACACCTTTCATGCGGTGGGCACCTACCGCCATTTTCGCCCGCTTCAGCTCCCACAGCCGGTCTATTCGCTGGCGATCTCGGCAGGGAGTAAAAAGGACGAGGACAAGCTCAACGAACAGCTCGTGCGCGTCACCGAAGAGGACAAGACCTTTACGGTGACTTTTGTCGCCGAGACCCACGAAACGGTCATCGCCGGCATGGGTGAGCTTCACATCAACACGATCCTCAACACGATCAAAGCCGCGACCAAGATCGAAATCGAGACGCGCCCGCCGCGCGTCGCCTACCGCGAGACGATCACCAAGTCGACCGAGACGAGCTACCGCCACAAAAAGCAGACCGGTGGCCACGGCCAGTTTGGCGAGGTCCACATTCGCGTGCGCCCGCTCGAGCGCGGCCAGCAGTACGAGTTTGCCAACGAGATCAAGGGTGGATCGGTCTCCCGCGGTTACATTCCCGGTATCGAGAAGGGCTTTCACGAGGCGATGGAGCACGGCGTACTCGCCGGTTATCCCGTTCGCGACGTGGGGATCGTCCTCTTTGACGGTAAGGAGCACGCGGTCGACTCATCGGAGATGGCGTTCAAGATCGCCGCTCGCGGCGCGCTCCGCCAGGCGATGGAGCAATGCGGCCCCGCGCTCCTCGAGCCGGTGATGAAGCTCCAGGTCTTTATCGAGGACCAGTACCTCGGCGACGTTCTTTCCGATCTAAGTGGTAAGCGCGGACGCGTCCTCGGGCAGGATCAGCTCGGTGGCGGCATCATGCAGATCGAAGCGCTTGTTCCGCAGTCGGAGCTACTCCGTTACGCGATCGACCTGCGATCGATCACCGCCGGAACCGGGAGTTTTGAACTAGAGTTTGATCACTACGACCCGGTGACGGGCAAGACCGCGCAGGACATTATCGCCGCCTCAAGCCACGAGGAGCACGGCGAGTAGTCCTAAACTCCGGACATCGTCCGCTCGGCAATCGGGGTGTACGGGCGGTGTCCGTGGATATTTTTGTAGGCCGGACGGATGATCCGGCCACCGCTCACGAGCTCCTCGAGCCGATGCGCCGACCACCCGGCGATACGGGCAACCGCAAAGATCGGCGTGTAGAGTTCCTCGGGAATCCCGAGCATCGAATAGACCAACCCTGAATAAAAATCGACATTAGGCGCGATGATCTGCGTGGTGTTGCGCACCTCGCGGAAGACCACCGGCGCGAGCTCGGCGACGTTGCGGTAGAGGTTGTACTCCGCCTCGTAGTTGTTGGCAGCGGCAAGCTCACCGGCTTTGGCGCCCAGAAGCACCGCGCGCGGATCGGAGAGCGTGTAGACCGCGTGACCGACACCGTAGATCAGTCCGCTGCGGTCGCCCGCCTCGCGGCCGAGAATTTTCTTGAGATAGGCAGCGACCTCGTCGCGGTCTTGCCAGTCACCGACGTGGGTCATGATGTCGTACATCATCGCGCCGACGCGGCCGGCCGCGCCGCCGTGTTTGGCACCCTTGAGCGAGCCGACACCCGCCGAGATCGCGCTGTAGGTATCGGTTGCCGCTGAGGAAACGACGTGGATCGTAAAGGCGCTGTTGTTTCCGCCGCCGTGCTCGGCGTGGAGCACCAGGGCGAGGTCGAGCGTCTCGGCCTCGAGCGCCGAGTAAGAGCGGTTGGCCCGGATCATCGAGAGCAGGTTTTCCGCGGTGGAGAGCTGCGGGTCGGGCGCGTGGATGTAGAGGCTTTCCCCGTGAAAGTAGTGGCGCTTGGCGTGGTAACCGTAGGCGACCATCGTGGGAATCCGGGCGATCAGTTCGATCGATTGGCGCAGGACATTCTCGATCGAGAGGTCCTCGGCCTGGGGATCGTAGGAATAGGCGGCGAGGATCGAGCGGCCGAGCTGGTTCATCACGTCGTTACTCGGGGCGCTCAGGATCATGTCCTCGGTAAAACCGTCGGGAAGGCGACGCATGCGCCCGAGGTACTCGGCAAAGTCCGCGAGGCGCGACTTGGAGGGCAGATCGCCAAAAAGCAGGAGGTAAACGACCTCCTCAAAGCCGCGGCGGTCGTCGGCTTGAAAACCGCTGACGATCTCGCGCAGATCGATGCCCCTGTAGGAGAGGCGCCCCTCGTCGGAGATGCGCTCCTGGTCGTCGATGACGTAGCCGTGGACCTCGCCGATCTCGGTGAGTCCGATGAGGACACCGGTCCCGTCGTCGTTGCGGAGTCCGCGTTTGGTGTTGTAGCGCTGGTAGAGCGCACTATCGATTGTGTTCTTCTGCTCGGCTATCGGCGTGTGCAGGCCTAAAAACTCTTGCTCGGTCATACTTGGGGGATGAGTGTATCATGGGCGATATCGGCGGGCAATCTGTCGTAGACAAGCTCAAAAATACCGTGACCCTTGCCGATCCCCTTTTTCTCAAACGCCGTTGTCGGTCGCCATGGCAAACGTGGGGCAAATGCGTCGTAGCGATTGCGAAAATCGGCTGTCTCGTCGAGGACGGTGCGCATTTGTAGCGCGTAATCCTCCCAGTCGGTGACCATGTAGAGGTAGCCGCCGGGCCTCAAGACGCCGGCAACAAGCTCAGGAAAGCCGGCGCGGACGAGGCGGCGCTTGTGGTGGCGCTTTTTAGGCCAGGGATCGGGAAAGAAGAGGTGGAGTGCAGCGACCGAGCCCGGCGCGAGCATCGCCCCGCAGACCTTGACCGCATCAGCCTGGACGATCCGGACGTTCTCGAGCCCGCGCCGCTCGATCTCGCTCAAAAGCTTGCCGACGCCCGGTGTGTGTACTTCAACCCCGAGAAAATTGGTCCGCGGGTGGGCCGCCGCGATCTCGGCGAGATCGCGCCCCATCCCAAAGCCGATATCAAGCACCACCGGCGCGGGTGTCGGAAAGAGCGTTTTTGGATCGACGGGCGCGGCCGCCCCGTCAAATGGGACGCAGTAGATCGGCGCAAGGCGCTCGACCGCTTTTTTCTGATGCGGGCTCATCCGTGAGGTGCGGATCACGTAGCTGCGGTTGTCGTCCATCGGCGATCTTTCCACGCGCCGTACCTACAAAAGCTGCGAGAGACGCCCGACGATAAACTCCGACTTCTCGCGGAGCGATATCGATTCGGTATCGAGGATAAGGACGTTAGGGCGTTTGGGATCAAGCCGAACGCTGCCGCCGGCGTTCCTGATCAGGGCGAGGACGCGGTCGGCGGAGATCACGGCGACCCGGCGAAACTCGACCTCCATCGTGCCGCGGCGCTCGCGCATCGAGCCGATGTGGAGGCGCTTACCGAGGATGCGGATTTCGGCCAGGGACAACAGGCTCTGGACCTCGTCGGGCATCGGACCAAAGCGGTCCTCGATCTCGGCGGTGACCGCGTCGAGCTCGGGCTGTGTACCCACCGAGGCGATCTTTTTGTAGAGCTCCATCTTCTCGATCGGCTCGTCGATGTAGCTGTCGGGGATAAAGCCGCTGTACTCGAGCTCGAGGTAGATCTCGTCCCCGCTCTCGTCGTCCTCCTCCTCGCGCTCGCGGATCGCCTCGTCGAGGAGACGGAGGTAGAGGTCAAATCCAACCGAGAGAATATCGCCGCTCTGCTGGCTCCCGAGGATGTTTCCCGCGCCGCGCACCTCGAGGTCCTTGAGGGCGATCTTGAAGCCGCTCCCGAGCTCGGTAAAGTCGCTGATGATCCGCAGGCGCTTCATCGCGATCTCCGAGAGCGCCCGGCCTTCCGGGTAAAAGAGATAGGCGTAGGCGACGCGGTCGCTCCGCCCTACCCGGCCGCGGAGCTGGTAAAGCTGCGAGATCCCGTACATGTCCGCCCGATCGATGATAATCGTGTTGACGTTGGGGATATCGATGCCGTTCTCAATGATCGTGGTGGCCACAAGCACCTGAAATCCCTCGTGGATAAAGCGGTGCATCACCTCCTCGAGCTCGGTCGCACCCATCTGGCCGTGGGCGGTCTCAACGAGTACCTCGGGCACGAGGCGCTCGAGAAAGAGGCGTACGTTGTCGAGCGTCTCGACGCGATTGTGGAGAAAAAAGACCTGTCCGCCCCGGGCGACCTCGGCGCGCACCGCCTCGGCGATCGTCTCCTCGCTAAACTCACCGATCACCGTCTCGATCGGCCGGCGGTTGTGCGGTGGCGTGGTGAGGAGGGACATATCGCGGATCTTTAAAAGCGACATGTGTAAGGTACGCGGGATCGGCGTCGCGGTGAGCGTGAGGCAGTCGACGTTGGCTTTGATCTCTTTGAGCCGCTCCTTGGCCTTGACGCCAAAGCGCTGCTCCTCGTCGATAACGAGGAGCCCGAGATCCTTAAAGCGCACGTCTTTTTGTAAGAGCCGATGTGTGCCGACGACGATATCGACCTCGCCCGTCGTGAGCTTTTCGAGGACGCCGCGCTGGTCGGCCCGCGAGACAAAGCGCGACATCATCGCCGTTGATACGGGGTAGGCTTCAAAGCGCCCTTCGATCGTCTCGTAGTGCTGCTCGGCGAGAATGGTCGTCGGGGCGAGGATCGCCACCTGCTTGCCGCTTGTCACCGCCTTAAACGCGGCGCGCAAAGCGAGCTCGGTCTTACCGTAGCCGACGTCACCGCACACGAGCCGGTCCATCGGCTGCGGGCGCTCCATATCGCTCTTGATCTCGGCGATACACTTGAGCTGATCGATCGTCTCCTCGTAGGGAAAGGCGGCCTCAAACTCGAGCTGCCACTCCGTATCGGGCGGAAACGCGTAGCCGGTGACGCGGGTGCGCTTGGAATAGAGCTTGATGAGGCGATCGGCGAGATCCTCGACGTTCTGCTTGACCGAACCTTTGCGCTTCTCCCAGGACTTGCCCCCGATCGTGTCGAGGCGCGGCGATCCGCCACCGGTCCCGATGTAGCGCTGGACGAGGTTGACCTGCTCGATCGGGACAAAGACCATCTCCTCGGCGGCGTACTCGAGACGAATGTAGTCGCGCTCGTTGCGCCCGACTTTCATGCGCTGGATACCGCGATAAACGCCGATTCCGTGGTTGAGGTGCACGACGTAATCGCCCTCGTCGAGCTCGACAAAGGTATCGATCGCGCGGCTCTCAGCGCGCTTGACCCCCGCCGGCGCGCGGCGTCGTCGGCCAAAGATCTCGTTCTCCTGGATGACGACCTCGCCGACGTCGGTGAGGCCAAAGCCGCCGGAGATGCGGCCGACCTCGACCGCGATCTCGTAGTCTTCCAGGAGATGGGCGATCCGTTTGCGCTGTACCTCGGTGTCGGCAAGTATCGTGACGCGATTACCGACGTGAAGCAAAGATCCGATCTCCTCTTTAAGAAACGAGACGTTGCCAAAAAACGAGCGTGGCGGATCACAGGCAAAGCTCAAGGTTCCGGCGTCGCGCCCGTCGACAAGCGCCTCGACAAACACCGATCGGCCACGGAAGCGCTCGGTCATCTCGTCCATGCCGACCAAAAGCCGCTTGGGTGCGGGGATCGCGCGGAGGGCGTACTCCTGCCGGTAGACCGACTCGTACTCCGATTCGATCGCCTCGGCCGCCGCTTTAAGACGTTTGGGATCGATCCAGACCACCGTCGTTCGCTCGGGCAGGTAGTCGCCGAGGTCGGATTGATCTATCGCGGCGGCGATATTAAAGGAAATCTCGCTCTCGGGCGCAAAGAGCCGGTCCAGCTCCTGACCTTTACTCCGAAACTCCTCCCACGCGCCCGCCTCGGAGCGAGCGCCATCCCGTTCACCGTCGCCCCAGACGTCCTCCCTGATCGGGTAGATCGTTATCTCGTCGACGCGTTTGACCGACTGCTGCGTCCCCGGATCAAAAAACCGGATCTCCTCAACGCGGTCGTAGTCGAGGACGATACGCACCGCCTCGTCCCGACCGGCGAGAAAAATGTCCAGAACCTCACCGCGCACCGCAAACTCGCCGTGGACGCTCACTTTGGGCACGCGCCAGTAGCCGATCGCCGCGAGTGTCGCCGAGAGCTCGGTCGGATCGACCGTATCGCCGGCGTGAACTTCAACCTTCTTTCGTAAACTGCGGCGAGGTGATACCGTACGCTCGATGAGGGCGCGAACGGGAGCAAGGACGATTTTGGAACGCTCTTCGACGAGGTCGGACAGGGCGCGCATCCTCGTACCCCAGACCGGTGAGCTCACCGACGGCGGGGCGTACGCCCGCGTTCCAAAGGACGGAAACGACCGCGCCTCAACCCCAAAGAGATCGAGATCCATGCGCAGCGAATCGAGGTCGCTGTCGTTGGCGGTGATCACGAGAAGGACGCCCGGAGCGTCCGCAGCAACGCGTGCAAGGACGTATCCGAGGAAGCCGGACTTGGGTCCGCGTATCGAAACCGGTAAATCACGGGTACGAATATGGCCGCGCAACTCCTTGAGCGGACGATGCCCGCGAAAGGCGTGGTCGAGGCGCTGGTTTAGTAATGTTTGGTCGCTTTTGTCCGACATTAGTAGTGGAGATTTATCGTGATACGTATTCGAATAGCCACCCTAATTGCGGTTTTCATCGTAGCACCAATCTTGTTGCTCGCGGCCCAGGATCTTGATGTCCGGATCTACCTCTACGACGAACACGTCTATTTCTCGGATTCGGAAATACAGGTTCACGTCACCGTCGAGAATGACACCCCGGAAACTGCCCATTTTCGTTTGGCCGGCGATCGCCGCTACAACCTCGGGTTTGAAGTGAGGGATCACCACAATGAGTCGCTCGCCGAGTCGGCTGACTTTATCATAGCGCGGAGCACGTTTCAAGTTTTCTACCGGACGGTCACGCTCGAGCCCGGCGAACGCTTGAGCTTTATCGAACCGCTCCGCGACTACGTCGACATCCCGACAAACGGGACCTTTACCGTCCAGGCGCGCTTTTACCCGATGCTCGCCGGGGGCGGAACCGGATCGGACCTCTCCAACTACATGATCTCGAATCCCATTTCGCTCCACGTCCGGCCCGGCTTTACGGCTGCAATACGCACCGATCAGCAGATCGAATCGGTCGTCGACGATCGTTTGGTGCGCGAGGACCTCAGTCCCGATCGCGTCGTCACCCATCTGATCCAGGCGCTCCAGACCGGCATGTGGGATCGGTTCTTTCTCTACGTCGACGAGGAGTCGCTCTACCGTTCCGTACCTGAACGCGACCGGGCGTTTCGCCGGATGAGCGAACAGATGCAGCTCGAAACGGTCATCGCCTATCGTGAGGAGTTACAACGCATCGCCGAGGAAGAAAGCGATCAGCTTGTGCTCGTTCCCGATGAGTTCACGATCATCGAAACATCGTATACCCCGACCGAGGGCACCGTCGCCGTCGATTCGTTCTTTGACGAGCCGACCTACCGCGAGCGCCGTCGTTACGAATACGAACTTTTGCGCCGCAATAACTACTGGGAGGTCGTTGACTACCGCGTTGTATCGCTTTCGCGGGAGCAGCTCCGCCGATGAAGTTCATGCTCGTGAGCGAGTCCGACACGCTCAAGCCATACCTCCACCGCCATTTTGCGATGCAGCAGGCGGAGGTGATTCACTACGACAATCCGATCAAGGCGATGGACAACCTCGACGAGATCAGTCCGTCGGTGATTTTATTTTCAGCCACCGATTTTCCGCGGCACTGGAAGCCCTTTATCATCTTTTTACGAAACACCTACGGACGCCATGAGTCGGTGTTTATCCTGCTCATCGGGGAGACGTTTGGTGCGGAAGAGGCGGACAAGGCCGAATTCTTGGACGTCAACGCCGTTGTCGACGAGGACCTCTCCGATCAGCGCGCCGTCGAGCGCATCCGCGGCATCATCACTCGTTACCGGCACGACAGCGACGTCCGCCGGGCGATTCGCTACCTGCCGAACCCCGAGGATCGCGTCGGATTTAGCTTCACCAATCCCTACACCTTTGAGATCGTCGACGGACGAGTTGTCGATATATCGACGCGTGGGGTGCGCCTGCAGCCCAAACATCGCGACGTGATCGAGGTGCTTGATACCGATTCAATTATCACCGCCGCCTCGCTCCGCCTCGGCGATCAGATCGTGAGTGTTAAACTACGTCTTGTGCGATCGGCGGAGACCGCCGCTTTTGAATGGATCGATCTCCCCCTTGAAACGGAACAGGCGATCGCGCAGTTTATCGCCCGCCTCGTCTCCGAGGCGTTTACGGCGCCGGAAGAAGAATCCGACGTCGAGGGATCCGACACCCAAGAATCCGTCCTCGAAGAACCTGAAGAATAGTCGTTAATCCTCAGTCAGGCGCGGGTGTTCCGGGTGCTCGTCGACGATCGGCATCCAGACGCAGGCGTCCTCCGTCGTCGACAGGGCATCGATCTCGGCAACGGCGGCCTCGAGATCGGCCTGGAGACAGCGGTGCGTCGTCACCACGACCGGGACCGTTGTTTCGATGTCTTCGGCCTGCTCGTGCTGAACGAGACTGGCGATGCTGATCCCCCGGTCACCGAGAATTTTACTCACCATCGCGAGGACGCCGGGCTTATCCTGCGCCATGATACGCACGTAAAAACGAGAGACGGTATTTTCGGCCGGAATCTGCGTTGTATCGGTGTTGGTATCCGGCCAGAACGCCGTGGTCGCAAACACCGCGGGAAAGGTGCCGATCGTGATTGCCAGGATGTCGGAGATGACCGCACTCGCGGTTGGCCGCCCTCCGGCGCCGCGCCCGTAGTAGAGCGTGTGGCCGGCGATGTTGCCGTAGACGCTGAGCGCGTTAAACGGCCCGTTAACCCAGGCCAGCGGGTGTTCGCGAGAGAAAAACGCCGGTCGAACCCAGAGACTCACGCCGTGATCGATCCGATGCGCCGCCGCGATCAGCTTGATCACGTAGCCCAACTCACCGCCGATCTTGACGTCGACCGACTCAAGCTCGTGGATACCGCGGACCTCGATCGAGTCAAAATCAACCGCCGTCCCAAATGCCAGTGCGGTCATAATTGCGATTTTGTGCGCCGAGTCCACGCCTTCGACGTCGAGTGTCGGATCGGCCTCGGCCAAGCCGATTCGTTTTGCCTCAGCGAGCGCCTCGGGATAGCTTTCGCCTTTCTCGACCATCTCGGTGAGAATGTAGTTGCTCGTCCCGTTGACGATCCCGTAGAGCGCGTCGATCCGATTGGCGATCAAGCCGTCGGTGATCGCCCGAATGATCGGTATTCCGCCGCCGCAGCTCGCCTCAAACGCGATCGTGAGTCCGCGCGCCCGCGCGTAGGCAAAGAGCTCGCGCCCGTGGTGGGCGAGAAGCGCCTTGTTGGCGGTAACGACGTGTTTGCCCGCGTCGAGAGCGCGCTTAATGAGCTCGCGGGCGTAGTCGAGCCCGCCGACAAGCTCCATACAGATGTCGATCGTTTTGTCCGTGAGGATCTCCTCGTCGGAGCTGCGAAACAGCTCTTCGGGAATGCCCAGATCGCGGGCGTGATCGTAATCGCGCGAATAGATGCCCGCGATCTCGATATCGACGCCCGTCCGTTCGACGATCTCCTCTCGTTCCTCGAGAAGAAGACTCGCCGTCGCACCGCCGACGGTACCACAGCCGATCAATCCAACACGTACACGCTTTTGCACTGCCATGGCGCGCATACTACGAAAGCGGGTGTTTGCTGTCAACGCACGGCCGGGACGCCACTTTACAGCACCCCTGACATCCAATAGAGTCGTGGGTCGAGGAGGCCGCCATGTTTCGAGGAGTCTTTACCGCGCTGATTACACCGTTTACGAGTTCAGGAGCGATCGACGAGAAAGCGCTCCGCGCGATCGTCAATCAGCAGATCGACGGCTGCGTTGCCGGTCTCGTTCCGGTCGGGACGACCGGTGAGAGTCCGACGGTCACCCACGATGAGAACATCGAGGTGATCAGGATCGTCGTTGATGAAGCGCGGGGCCGCGTTCCGGTCATCGCTGGTACCGGATCAAACAGCACCACCGAAGCGATCGACATGACCGCCCGCGCCAAAGAGATCGGTGCCGCGGCGAGCCTCCAGGTGGCGCCCTACTACAACAAACCCTCCCAGGAAGGCTTTTATCGCCACTTTACCGCCATCGGCGATGAGGTCGACCTCCCGATGGTCGTCTACAACATCCCCGGACGGACCGGCAAAAACATCGAAACGGCAACGATGATTCGTATCGCCGCCCACCGTAACGTCGCGGCGATCAAAGAAGCCAGTGGTAGTATTCCGCAGATGATGGACGTGATCACCAGTGTTCCCGACGACGTCGACGTCCTCTCCGGAGACGACAACCTCGCCCTGGCGCTCACCCTTCTCGGCGGACGCGGGGTGATCTCCGTAGCGAGCAACCTCATGCCCGGAAAGATGTCGACGATGATCCAACACGCGCTCGACGGAAAGGTCGAAGCGGCGCGTACACTCCACTACGATCTCTTGCCGCTCTTTAAGGCGGTCTTTCTCGATACAAACCCGATCCCGATCAAGTTTATGATGCACATCGCCGGCCACTGCGAGGAAAGCTATCGGCTCCCGTTGGTTCCGTTGGCCGAGGAGCATCGGAGTAAAATCCGGGAACTCCTCACAAACTACGACGTGTGACCGTCCGCAACAGGCCGGACTAAACTTGTGGCTGCGGTCGAGTCCAGGCGACCGCAGTAAGAGTTTGGTCGGCCGCCGTACTGATATACACGATTCCGTTTAGCCGCTTTCGACGTGCTATTTGCTACGGTTCTTCGTCGAGACGGCGCAGGCAAAGGAGTACTTGTCTTCGCACAGGTGAGAGCAATTCGGTTGCCACTTGTACTTGGTTTGAGTCGTTTTCTGGTAAAAGTCGTTAAACTGAATCATCCGGCACAGGAGCGTGGGCGGTACGGCATGGGAGAACTGCTCGGCTACTTCGGTTGCTTCCGGATCCAGTACCCCGAGGACATCTCGTAGAAGATCGTGGATCGCCTGCCGACGTAAAAGCATGTGGCGGGCAACACGCAGGCCACGCGGCGTAAGTGTAATTCGGCCATAGCGTTCGTGGTCGGTATATCCCTGCTCTGTTAGTGTTTTAATCGCGTTGGTGACGGTGGACGCTTTGACGTTGAGAGCCGCGGCAATCTCTTTTACGCGCGCTACACTTTTCTCCGACTCAATCGCCAAAATCGTGTCGATGTAGCGTTCTTGCTGCGGAGTAAGTTCACCGTCAGTGCTGCTCACCCGCCTACTCTATCGCGCCGTTCAAAATCATGTCAAATCGGCGGCGCGACCGCTCGCCCGAGTCAGAAACGCGACCGGTATTAAGCCCGCTGCGAGGATAGCGAGAGACGGTACCGAGGCCGCTTCCCAAAAACCTTCGGCGGCGAGAAGATATCCCCAGATAGCGAGGGTGTCGTTCCCAAACGGCCTCAGGAGCAAGGTAACCGGCAATTCCTTCATAACGTCGACAAATACCAGGGTAAACCCGGCAAAAAGGCCGCGGCTCACGAGGGGGATGTGGATTCTGCACAGAACGCGACCGGTTCCCGCACCAAGCGTCTTAGCCGCTTCATCGAGAGACGGCTTTACCGTTAGAAACGCGGATTGGACGCTGTTCTGCGAGACGGCGAGAAAGCGCACAACGTAGGCATAGGTCAAGGCCGCTAATGAACCGGTCAATATAGAACGGGTGGATATTCCGATCCCGTCCAACAAGCCAACGAGAGTTCGGTCTATCGAAGTCACTAATAGAAGGACGCCGACGGCCACGACAGCCCCGGGCATCGCATACCCCAAGGTAGCGATCCTCGCAACCGCCTTTGCAAACCGTCCTTTGGATGCCCGAACGCTCGCGGAAAGAAAGACGGCCCACACGAGCGCCGCTGTGGCCGCTATCACCGCAAATCCGATCGTTGTCGTCGTATAACGCCTAAACGCGACGTTGAGCGTTCCGCCGGGGCCCTGGTTGGCGAGCTCACGAAGCGCCCAGATTGAAAGCTGCACGGTCGGCAGGAGGAACGCGACGGCGATCACGAGAACACACGCGACGGTTGCGGTCAGCGCCTTACCAAACGAGAGCGGGAGCGCTTGTATCGTTGGCGCCCGACCTCCCGGTTGAGTATACCGAGCGCCGCGGCGGGCAACGTTCTCCAGGAGAATGATCGTAAGCGCGACGATACACAGCAAACCGGCGAGCTCCATCGCGGCATCACGGTTCATCATGCCTTCCCAGATTCTGAACACGCCCTCGCTCAAGGTGGGGACGTTGAAGAAGCGAACCGTCGCAAAGTCGCCCAACGCTTCCATCGCGGCCAATGATGCGCCGGCGATAAGCGCCGGTCGCGCGAGCGGTATGACGATGCGAAATAACGTCTGAAATCGCGTATACCCCATCGTTCGTGCCGCGTCGAGATAGTAACCCGATTGACCCTTAAATGCGGACCGAGCCAGTAGATACACATAGGGATAGAGAGTCAGCGAGAGAACAAGAATGGCGTTCCACACGGTGTAAATATTTGGAAATCCAACGTTCTCACCAAAGGCGTTTCGCAGCCCCGTCTGCACGATTCCCACGTAGTCAAAGGTTGCAATAAAGACGAATGCAAAGATGTAGCTGGGAATCGCCATTGGTAATACGAGCGCCCACTCGAAAAACCGTCGTCCGGGAAACTCGTATGCGGTAACTAACCATGCCAGGCTCGCGCCGATCAGCAAAGACAGGACCGCTACGCCGCCAACTATGAGTACGGTGTTTCCGACCATCGGAATAAGGAGCGTATTGTATAGATGAGTCCAGATTTCCCTCGTCGGAGTGGCGAGTCGCGATACAACGAGTAGAAGCGGGATGATAACCAGCGTCGCGAGTACAACTCCGACGACGCCGTGCTTAACATAGCTACGTCCCGGCGAACGAAGCCGCCGGGACCTCCATAGGGAGATCGGTGTTTCGATCAACGGTCTATCGAAGTTCTTGCTTACGATTCAGAGAATCCGTAGCCGGTCCGTTCCAAAAGCTGGAGCGCAGCCGCCTGGTAAGCACCGTACTCGGCCAGCGGGAGCGGATCGACGGTCCAATCGCCAAAAGCGGCAATAACGGGATGCGCCTCAGCCGCCGGGTTTGCGGGAAACTCGTGATTGCCTCCGGAGATCGTATCGGACGTGGCACCCTGACCCTCGGTCGCCAACCACTCCAGCAGGCGGATGGCGTTTTCCCGATTGGGAGCGGTCTCAAGGACTCCCATCGCAACGACGTTACGATGGACACCGACGGACCCTTGATTTGCCCAGACGTGCTGGACGGGGAATTCGGGATCTGAGGTATCGAGAATTCGGCCTAGGTAGTAGTGGTTGGTAATCCCGGCGTCGGCGCCACCGGCCTCGATCGTCTGGAGAATTCGCGTGTCACTGTTGATATAAACGGGGTTGTTGTCGACCCAACCCTGGACGATACGCTCGGCTTCGGCCTCTCCTTCATTGGCGATGATACTGGCAACAAGCGCGATCGTGTAAATATGACTCGCCGGACGAAGCGCAAGGCGTCCGCTCCAACGGGAGTCCGCGAGATCCGCGTAGTTTGCCGGTACCTCGTCGGCGGAAACGTTGGCCGGGTTATACATCAGCGTACGCACGCGCTGTGAAAGGCCGAACCAGCGGTTCGCGGAATCCTTTAGTCCCGCCGGAATCGCCTCGTCCAACACCTCAGAGTCGATCGACGCGAGATATCCTTCCTCGGCAAGTAAGGCGATACTGCCACCGTCTATCGTGATAACCGCATCCGCCGGACCGGTATCGCCTTCGACGCGAACACGTTCAACGACAGTTTGCGTGGACCCCTGGGCAATCCGAACCTCGATTCCCGTTTCGGCCGTAAAGCGTTCCATCACTTCTTCGACCGCACCGTAATGCCGCGCCGAGTAGAGACTGACCACTCCGGGATCGTCCGACGTTTCCTCGCCACTTCCGCCTGCCATCACACCAAGGCTAAACAGAACCAAACCGGCGATCGTAAGCACAATCGCCTTATTGTTAGGTAACACGTACCTCATATGCCATCCTTTATAAAGTTTTGCTTAACCTAACTTATCGTTAACGTGCGTGTCAAGGTTGGAAGTGAATTTTTGCAACTCTTCGGGATCGGCCGGCACGATTGACGACCTATGCGGCAACCAACTTCCACAGAGATTTTGAAAGATAAAGTGGAGTTTTTTTATTACTTTACTTACACTTAAGGTCGTGAGCTGTATGTGTTATGAAGATCTTAGGGCATAAGCTTAAAACTCGCGGCAAGTATGCCGTCATGTGCGGATTGGTCGGCGTGTACGCGTCTCTTGCGTTCCTCTCGCCGCCGGTCAATGAAATCAGTACCGGCGACGTCGTCGGCGAATTGCTAGTGTTTATTCAACCGTTCATCTGGCTCTTCTTTATCGATACCTCGATTAGATCTGGATTACCCAACCGTATTCTCACGATCGGCCTTATGGTCCTCGCGGTTGGCACCGGCCACGACCTCCTGGACGAGTTCTTCGAGCTCGCGGACGTACTATCATCGGTCGAAAATATCGGCATCCCGTTCGGCTTGATGTCTATCTCGATCGCGCTCTCGATTGAGAACTATCGAAAAAGCGCATACATAAAACTCATTGAGAACAAGGAGTCCCACGCCCGACTCAACAGCATGACCGACGCTCTTACAAGCCTTGGCAACAAACGCTACCTGTCCGAATACTTCAGCGGCGTCGTTGCCAGCCCCTACTCCGAGCGCGCCGCCTACTCGGTGGTGTTTATCGATATAGACAACTTCAAGCTATTAAATGACAACTTTGGGCATCAGGACGGCGATGAAGCCTTACGCAATCTTGCCAAAATAATTCGACAAAATATTCGCGAACACGACGCGGCCTTTCGCTACGGTGGCGAGGAGTTTCTTATCTTCTTTAAGGACACCTCGCCGGAAGTGGCTTGTATGGTCGTAGAACGGATTAAAGCCACCTTTGCGACCGTCTATCACGAACAATCCGAAACGCTCCACATGAAAGTGTCATTTAGTGCCGGTGTCACCCAGCTAACCCGGGCCGACTCCCTCAAAAGCGCGATCGGACGGGTCGATCAAGCGATGTACGAGTCCAAACGACGCGGCAAAGACACGATCACCACGGTTGTTGGATAGAAGCCCGAGATCGGGGCTTTTTTCGGGCACGTACGCGTGTTTAGCACGTGCCCGCCGTACCGGTAAGCGGTGACCGACGATTTGACCTCCGCAGGCGCTTATCGATCTACAGTGGATAGATTGTGACGATAATCGGTTCCTCGTCGGATTCGTTTAGCAATTCGACGGTGCCATCGACGGCTAGCGTCCAGGTTTGCCTTGTGCCGAGTAGGCGATCGGTGAGTACTGCAACAACTTTTTCCGGATCAGTCGCGTACTCCGTTAGGCTATCAACACTGTAGCGACTAAAATCCAAAGGATAGATCGTATAGCTTTCGAGATCAAAATCGACCAAAGCCAGGGAGTCGCCGGATTCGTCTCGGCGGAGTGTGAACATATAACGGTCGGGTTTGATGATATACGGATCTTCAAACGAGGGGTTGTCCGAACCCTCGACCGAAACGATCCTCGTTTGTCCAGAGGCGTCGACTCGACTCAGATCCCGGTAGTGTCTCACATAAATATTAGCGCCGACCTTCGTCACCTGCTGATAATCATGGATACCGTCGTACGGCAGTTCGGCCGATAACTGGCTCAGGACTGGCGCGCCGCTCCCAAGATCGACCGTCCATAAAGCGTCGACACCAAGATGCCGTCCACCGACCCATATGTCCCCATCCGGACCCGAGAAAGCTCTTCTGATGTCAGTCTCACCGGGTAGGTAACTCTCCAGGAAGTCGGTATCTCCGTCGGCTGTAATAAATGCAAAATAAGAAATGTTCCCCGGGGAATCACCACCTGCGTATATGATGTTGCCCGCTGCATCAACACCGAATTGCAAGACCGAAGTCGAGTCAGGCGTGATGTACGTACCCGTAACGGAGGCGTCATTCGTGGCGGGAGTGATTTTCACGATTCCCGGGTGGTCTCGGCGGGTCACATGGTCACCAAATGTAAGGTTAGGCGTGCTAAATGGATCGGCAGAGTAATACACGTTGCCGATTGCATCGGATGCGACGCTAAAGTCGTGGTCCGACGCTGCAAAAAACTCCAAAGAGTAATTCGCGACTTGGTTTAAGTAGTACATATGTTCAGATTCAGCGTCGAGCATAAAGATGTCTGTAACTTGTCCCGGAGCAAATTCTTCGTCTCCGTATAGAAGGATATACGTTGATGCGTTAAGTTCGAGTACACGCACGAGATCACGAGGAATGTCAAATCGGTCGCCTAAAAGCGTGTAGAACTCAACAATTGACCAGTCGCCGAAGGCGTCTAACTGATAGAGCGAATCATGCATCATCGACTCTGGTCCCCGTGCCGATCGCACGCCAAGGGCCGTCGCTCCGGTAAGATCTGCAAAGATCGGATTCTCCGGGCTTCCCGGTGCCGGTCCTGAGTTTCCTGAACCGTTGTCCCAGATACAACTAGTACAAACCAAAATTACTACTGCGGCTATACCTGCCGACCTAACCAAATAGTCTAATCTTACCCTAAAGAGTGACATGTTTCGATGTTAGGTATTTATTTATCTTTTTACAACCATCACCGACGGTCGCGTTTCGTCACGGTGAAAACCCGTTTCTGCAATGGTCTCGAAAAAGCAACCCGACCCGTTAACGATCCGTACTGAACGTAGACAAATCTCGCAACTGAGATTCGCATATGGCGGTAATTGAGATTGGAGAACACCTTCGCGTAGTCAAACGACGATTCTTTGTCGATGGCGTCCGACTCCCCTTCATGGGAGGGGTTCGCGGTAACGACGAGAACGTTCTTCGATTGATCAGTTACGTTTGGGTATTTGACCTACGGGAAGGTAAGTATATTCGCCGCCGAGAAAAACGAGATAGTATCTTCGTCCTCGGCGATATGCCGATAATCAACGTTCGTCCACGGGCGATACCTATCGAGCCCATAATCTACGCGATCGATGCCAGTCGTTGAATAGCCATCACGGATGGGAAGTCGTTCTTATTGGATATCTCCGAGCTCGTCGACGTCCGATAGCCTGTCCGCCCGATCACCACCATTTGCGGCGCCGGAACCACCAGACCATTCCAACGCCGATAAACAACATCACTCCCAACACGAGTGGATACCCAAATCGCCACCGAAGCTCCGGCATTACGACAAAGTTCATACCGTAAATACCGGCGACAAAGGTAAGGGGAATAAAAATCGTGGCGATTACGGTGAGCGTTTTCATGACGCGTTTTGTTGTGCCGCGATCGCTGCCGAATGATACTGAACGAGAGCAAGCGTTTGGTCTCGTAGAGCATCAATGTGCTCGCTAAGTGCAATCGCGTGATCGTGAATGTTTACTTCAAATGGCCGTACTTGATTGTCGGGCGTCGTGTCTTCGCGCGCGACGAGCCGCTCGCTTACCTCGCGAAGCGGCCAAATCGCCCGTCGGAGTTCCACTGCGGTCGTCCGTAGGGAAAAAACGTCCGCCGACACGTCCGTAGCCGCGCCGGTGGCGATCTTGATTTCAATCTCCTCAACGCCAAGCTGGCAGGTTTCAACGGCGTCAAACGTCGCGTCGACGATCGTATCAAGCAGGATCGCGGCCAGATAAACTGCGCCCATCGAACGAACCAGACCTTTGCCCGAGCGAATTCGGTCTCGAATCGCGTCGAACACATCGCCCGGACGTTCCTGAAAACTTACTACGGTATTACCCACGAGAACGACGCTAACCTGTTCGAACTGTGTCGTCCCCGAGATGACGCGGATCATCTTGGCGATGATCAACATCCCGGCATCAAACTCGTCGAGCTTAGGGCGGTGGGCGGTATTCTGAATATCTTCGAGCTGAAGCTTGGGAATGCCCAGTTGTGTCCCGATACGCGCGAGCAACTCACCGTCTAAAACACCGTCTATGTTGAGCCACCTCACCGCGTGATCCGGTACGGCGTCGTCGAGTATCTGGCTTGCATCGTCGACGCTCCGCTCCGAAATGAGAGTGTCCTGGTCGTATACAAATACCTGTCCGGGAGTCCGGACGCCGACCGGTGCGGCAAGAAGTGTTCCCGGCGGTGTCGCGCGTTTACGTTTCGCCATAAAATGAGTCTACCTTTTCAGCCGGTCACTGGAAACGCTTCAGAAAGTGCTAAGGCAGTCTGATTCCGACGCGCGTCTGCGTTAACGCGCGAAGCCGCAATTTAGGGACTGAGCGCCGCGTGTACTGCAGAGATGACAACTGATCCCTCGCCGACGGCGGAAGCAACACGTTTGACTGAGCCGGATCGAACATCACCGACGGCAAAGATACCCGGACAAGAAGTAGCAAAACCGTAGATGTCCTTCCCCGCATCGCGCCCAGTGAGAACAAATCCCTTCTCGTCCAGGGCAACCAACTCGCCGAGCCATTCGGTGTTTGGTTGGGCGCCGATCATGATAAAGAGAGCCCGAGTAGTCACTTCCGTCTCAACTCCCGAGTCACGATTACGAATCGTTACCGATTCCAACGAGTCATCTCCGTCCAGGTGCGAGAGCTCGGACCGCGTCCACAATCGGATATGGTCGTCGTTTTCGATTCTGTCAGACAGGTAGGAGGACATTGTTGCTGCCAGTCCGTCGCCCCTTACGACGACGTGGACACATTCGGCGTAACGAGAGAGAAACATCGCTGCTTGTCCTGCGGAGTTACCACCACCGACGATAATCACCTCGATACCACGGCAGAAACGCGCCTCCAGTTCGGTCGCGGCATAGTAGATTCCGCGCCCCTCAAACTCCTCCAAACGATCGAGCGGTAACCTACGATACTGAACGCCGTTTGCGAGGATGACCGTCCGTCCGCTCACCCGCTGACCGTCGTCGAGTTCAATGAGAAAACTACCCGAGGACTTCTCCAGTTGGACCGCGCGGCGCGGCGCGGTAAATCGCGCTCCGAACTTAACCGCTTGCACCTCACCCAGATAGGCGAGCTCGGCGCCGGATATTCCTGATGGGAATCCCAGGTAGTTTTCTATTCGAGACGAGGTACCGGCCTGACCACCAATAGCCGTGTCCTCGATCGCCAATACGTCTAAACCTTCCGAGGCGGCATAGACCGAAGACGCGAGACCGGCCGGTCCCGCTCCGATTACGACTACGTCAAATGGATCAGTCAAATCGGCGGCTAGATCAAGTCCCATGGCTCTCGCGAGTTCCCGTGGCGTCGGCGAGACGAGTACTTTGGAGCGACCGATGACGGCCGCCGCGCCGGATTCGGGCAGCTGACAATACGCGGAGATCTCCTCGATCGCCTCCTTGTCGGCCCGATCGACGGAACGATGGGGAATTCGACTCCGACCGGCGAACTCGAGCAAGCGTAGCGCCGTCGCATCGCCGTCAGTTCCTATGATGACCAATCCTCCCTCACCCCATTCCATTAACAGCCGTCTGCGTGCGGTAAACGCGGTGATCATCACGTCGCCAATCTTGGGAACCGTTGCAATAAGGTTGATAAACTCCTGACGAGGAACGACTATCGCGCGGGCGTCGGAGCCGATAATTCCGGCAAAAAAGGTCCTCTGGCCCATGAGCATACCGAGTTCACCGACAAAGTTGCCTGCCGCAATATGGACAACCACGCGATCCTCAGATCGGTCAACAATATCGAGAGAACCCTCAGCGAGGTAGAGAAAGTCGTACGATTGCTGACCTACGTCGAAGAAAACGTCGCCGGCTTTGAAGAAACGCTCCTCACCATGAATTCGAAGGATTTCGATCGTTTCTTGGTCGAGTTGAATCCACGCCGTTTCCTCGAGCGTTGTCCTCGGCGTTGATGTTCTGGGAGTTCTATCAATGCGTGCCATGGCCGAAAGGTACGCACTCAATACCGGAATCGTCCACAGAGCGGTTTACGCACCGCCCGGGTAACAGATCACGTCCGGCGTCGCACATTTCGAGTCCAACGCTCGTTCTAATAAAAAAAAGCCCTCTCACAAAAGAGAAGGCTCTTAGCTCCCCCGGTTGGACTCGCCCTCCCGCGCCACTCGTCCTGACTGTCGCGTCCGGGCCGCCTCGCTCGCTGCCGCCGACATCTTGTCGGCTCTTCTTCCCGTTGGTCAGCGCTCGCTCGATTCGAGTCCAACGCTCGTTCCAATAAAAAAAAAGCCCTCTCACAATTGAGAAGGCTCTTAGCTCCCCCGGTTGGACTCGAACCAACGACCTAGTGGTTAACAGCCACCCGCTCTACCGGCTGAGCTACAGGGGATTAAGGATTGGCAGACTGTAGCGACTTGCCCCTGTTCTGTCAAGAGATTTACTCGACCTGGAACGGCCGCATCTCGATCGCATGGGCCCCTTTTTCGATCCCGATATCCACTACTTGCATCGTCTCACCGCTCTCGCTGACAACCTGGTTTACTTCGCGTGCGAACACGACGTTGTCAAATCGAAACTCGTAGAAGTGCGAGTGGGCGTCGACGGGCGCGCTCACCAGGATAAACTTTCCAGCGTCATATGGATGTTTTCGAACCGCCCCGCGATATTGGACGTACTCGCCTGGGGCACGTTCGCGTTTGTCATAACGAACGATCTCGTTGAGCGGCGCGGTCGACAAATAGTTAAACATCGCTATCTAGTGTATTCCTGCGTCTCGGCGTTGTCAAAAGGCGGTCCGTTCTCCAGTTTAACGCGCATAAAATTACCCGCGACGCGAATTCCACGATCGCGAAACTCGCGTTGAAGCTCCATGGCGACTCCGTTACGCACGGCAACGTAGTCCGTGCGTTCAAACCAGGCGCCGAGCAATACGGTCCACCCGTTACCTGTATGTCCGGTGTACATGATAAATGGCTCGGGATCCGCGAGCACCTCCGGAACGCGAGCCGCAGCAGCGGATAGGGCGGCAAACGCGTCGTCGATTTCGAGTTCAAATGGCAACGTCAGCGAGAAGTCCTGGCGTCGAATCGGAAAGCGGGTGATATTTACAAAATCGGTCTCAATAATCTGTTGATTGGGAATTCGCACCAAGACGTTGTCAAACGTCTTGATTTTGATCGAGAGGAGGTCTATCGCATGGATTACACCTACGTTGCCGTTAACGCGAACGACATCACCGATCTCGAAGTAGCGCTCGGACACGAGGAAAAGACCGCTGATAATGTTGCTGAGACTCGCCTGGCTGGCGATACCTACCGCGATACCAACTACTCCCGCGGCGCCAAGTAAGGCCGTGACCTCGAGCCCGGCAACCCTCAGGGCGACGACGATGAGGATCACGGCGCCGACGTAGACCACGGCCTTGCGAATCATCTCGCGCGACTGATCGCGTACGGTTTTAAGGATATGTCGAGAAAACAACCGGGCGAAGATTCTGACGACGATCATGCCCGCAAAAAAGACGATGGCCGCGACGAGGAGCGGTTGCAACTGTTCGATATCACGCAACGAGATCTGTTCGAACGCAGTGGTCAGTCGTCCAATCATTATTTAGCCTGTGAGATCACGTATCCAGAAGAAGCTCTTCTTAATAATGTCGTTTGTAACGACCGTGCGAGCATCGGCGACCTTTTTTCCACCGGTCCGTTCCACGTCGGCACTCTTCTGAAAGCTAATTCGACTCTCCTGGTCCTTTCCTTTGAAGTCAAAGAGAACTCGATTGGTGGTCAGTTTGTCATCGAGTAAAAAGAGATCGAGGTGTACCATCCGAACAAGCAGGCTTTGCAGCTCGAGCAACGCTCCGGTCGAGTTCACGATTCGGTACGGAACAGTTGTTTCGTGCGGTGCGGGTTCGGGGCAGCCATTGCTGCAATCGGCATAGGTATACGCAGGTTCGCCCGCCTCATTGCTCCCGACCCAGGTCTTGGTTAATCGTACGCTCGGGTGATCGATAACCGTCGCCTCGGATCCACCGGCCTCGGCAACGATCACGCGAATCCATGTCGGTGCGACAAACCAACCCTCCACGCTTGTATGCGGGAGGAGAGCCAAAGGCGTTTTATACTTAAAGAGAACTGGTCGATCGGGAACTGCCGGTACGAGGGTAAACGCGTCGATCGTAACACTCGGTACCAGCGCCGACGTCTTATCTTCGCCGATCGAGAGGGTTATCGACGTGCCCTCGGCGCGCGACTCAATGAGGACTTCAACATCGCCCAGGACCCGAGATCTTGTGCCTGTCTCCGACTTTGTTAGTTCCCACATGTCACAAAAAAACCGGCCACATGGGCCGGTGTTGTGGGCGGTGGCAGATTTGAACTGCCGACCCCATGCATGTCAAGCATGTACTCTAACCAACTGAGCTAACCGCCCGATCGTCACGACAACGCCGAGACAATTCGCTCGAGCACTTTCTTGCGGTCGAGCGGCTTCACTATATAGTTTTTGGCCCCTATGAGCAAGGCTTTCTTTACCAGATCCTGCTTGCCGAGAGCGCTGATCATGACGACGCGAGCGTCCTTGTCAAACTCGATTATCTCTTCGAGAGCGGTAACTCCGTCCTTTTTTGGCATCGTTATGTCCATCGTAACGAGGTCGACATTTGGATAGAGTTCCTTGTACTTCTCGACGCCTTCCTCCCCGTTTCCCGCAGAGGCAGCGACCTCGAAACCCTCGGACGTCAGTATCTGACCAATTTGTTTGGTGACAAACATCGAGTCGTCGACGACAAGGACACGATACGGTGTCCCATCGGCTTTAACGCCAACCGCGGGTCGTTCGTTTATGCTCGGAAAGTCCTGTTTAGTTCTCATACGCTATGCCCTTTCACGAATCGCAACGTTTATTTCTACCTTGCCCATCGGTACTTCCATTGGCACGATAAGCGCCTCAAAATCCGGATCAGAAATCGACATGTTATCGCCGGTAAAAATCGCCGGTGGTGTCAGGTCAAACGAAAAGCCGAGGTTATGGAGTTTGGTCACCGCCTGTCCGGTTATCATATTGGCCAGTTCAGTAAGCGTCGCCCGCGCCATATCGTTGAGTTCGGTCACCGGCTCCATGTCCATGCTCTCGAGCATCCCCGACGCTATTCCGATTCCCGTCTTTTTCTCCATATCGATGAGCACGCGCCCCTCGACATCGCCGGCGAGGCCGATAATCGCCGACACACCCAACATCGGCATCGCGGCACTCTTGAGATAGAGTTCCCCGCGTTGCACCTCCGTCTTTAACACTTCTGTGAGTATGTTGTACGCCGATTCAACAAAGGGATTGATGTATTCAACTCTCATCGCTCGTTCTCCTATCCTATCCGGTACATATTTGGAGTTGTATCTACGATCGGTTTCCAAATTGACAAATCAGCCGCGTGCTCGTTATCGCCAAGAACGAGTAATCCGCCTGGTTTTAGTCGCTCCTCAAACACGTCAAAGATACGCTGCTGATCCTCAGCCGGCAAAAACGAAACCACATCACGGACGATGATCGCGTTCACGCGAGGAATCGATGTGTGATTCCTGATGTCGCTGAACTCAAACAGAATGGCCCGCGCAACACGTTCGCTAAATGAGAGTCCGTTAGTGCCCTCAACGAGGTACGGCTGCAAATAACTCGGTACGTCACGTTCGGCGAACACCATGTTTGGCGCGTTTGAAATCCGCAAAAGATCGCTGTCACCGGCCCAAATCTTGAGTTGGCGATCGCCGATCTTGTCGAGAAGCGCGCCGGCTAGCGAGTACGCCTCGTATCCGGGGCCAGTACCGGGATTCCAGACCTGGACAACCGAGTCGTCGCTCGTGTCTATTGCATCGGCTATGGCCCGCGCGTACGGTTCGTCCAGAAATGCACCCGTACGCACCGAGAAGAACGGCCTGAGGAACGCGTCGGCGTCATTGGCGTTTACAAACTGTAGCTCAGATCCGGCTCCTTGGCGTTCGGCCCGCCAATCGTCTATTCGGCCCGAGAACCACTCCCGATTAACGTCGCTGACGTAATAGCCGGAGTACGTTTCGAGGCCCTCAGCGAGGAATCCCTGCTCGACCTCACCGGCGGGAATCGCCGGCGACGCCGCGGCGGTTTCAGAAACGACACTCGGAGCCGTGGCTCCGCTTGCCGCGTCGGCGTCGAACTGAGCGGTCACCGCGGACGCATCTCCTTCCTCCGGTCGCTCAAAGACCCGTTCAACGTCGAGGATGATGTAGAGGCTGCTTTCAAACTGGGCGACGCCTTGAATGTACTTGATGTTTATGTCGCCAAATATGGGATGCGGTGGCTGGATCGACGATGAAGACAAGCCGACAACGCGGTCAATCGAATCGACGATGACGCCGACGGTGTTATTCTCGAGTCGCAGGATCAACCCGTTTTCCGCCTTTCCCGGCTCGCGCTCGGGCGCCGGAAGATTAAACAGCAAGCGCAAGTCGATGATGGAGATAATCTCGCCGCGGAGATTGTAGACGCCGCGGACATACGGAGCGGTATTAGGGACGTAGGTGAATTGATGAAACTTGGCTATCTCCTTCACCTGCATGATGTCGATTCCATAGTCTTTTCCGCCGAGCGAAAAAGTCACCATCTTAAAATCAACGATGTCGGCGACCGTTCCGTTCTCCGACTCGTCACCTGTCGTTGCTGTACCTATTAGGGTTTTTACGTCGGCCATATTTCCTACCGCCTACTTCTTTATCGTCATTTCGCGCTGTGCACGAGCTTCCTTCTCGCGCCGCAATCCGAGCTCGAGTAGCTGGCTGACATCAATTATAAGCGAAACACGACCGTCTCCGGTTATGTTTGCTCCGGCAATTCCCGGTGAGGTCGTGAAATGATCGCGGAGAGGTTTTATTACAACGTCTTCCTCGCCGATGAGGGAGTCCACGATAAGACCCATCTTGCGTTCGCTTGTCCCGACAATAACGACGTAGTGATACTCGGGCCGTTCGTTTGTCTCAATCCGAAACAGTCGATTGAGACGAATAAGTGAAACAACGTCGTCGCGAACGTTAAATACCTCGTAGTTATCGATGAGCTTGATCTCGTCGGGGCGAATGCGATGGCTCTCGATAACCGAGGTTATCGGTATCGCGTACATCTCGTCGCCTACCCTGACCAGCAGTCCCTGTATAATCGCAAGCGTCAGCGGAATCTTGATCGTAAAGCGCGTTCCTTCTCCAGCGACCGACCAGACCGTAACGGTGCCGTTTAGTTTTTCGATCTGACGTTTGACGACGTCCAGTCCGACGCCACGACCGGACACGTTGGTGACTTTTTTGGCCGTCGAAAACCCGGGATCAAAGATGAGGTTAAACGCCTCAACATCGGATAGTTGTTTATTGGGATGAATCAATCCACGATCGATCGCCTTAGACCGAACACTATCGACGTCGATTCCGCCTCCGTCGTCGGCGACCTCGATAACGATCATGTTGCCTTCACTTGATGCCCGTAGATAGACCGTCCCGATCTCGTCTTTTCCGACCGCACGCCGTTCCTCGGTGTCCTCGATACCGTGATCGATGCTGTTTCGCACACAGTGAATCAGGGGATCGAGCAGATCCTCGATAACGGACTTATCGAGCTCGGTCTCCTCACCCTCGATTTCGAGGTTAATCTTCTTCCCGAGCGTTTTAGAGAGATCTCGTACCAGGCGCGGGAAACGCGAGAAAATCTGCGAAATCGGCACCATGCGAATCCGCATGACCCCTTCCTGCAATTCGCCGGCAATTCGGCCGAGGTTCTGCGACGAACTCCTGAATCGTGAAATAGTGCCCTTGAGGTCTCCGTGAACGCCTGAAAACGCATCGGGAAGATCGGCAAAGCGCTCTTGAACGCGATTACGGATATCCTTGGTCGACGCGCCATTTCGAATCTCTTCCAGATACGTCGGAAGCGCGTCAAAGAGACTCTTAAGGCTATCGCGATACTGGCTTTCCGCATCTGAAAAATCACTGAGAACCTGGGCAAACGCGTTGCTGATCTGGTTAAAGCCGGCCTTGTTGATAACAGTCTCGCTGACGAGATTAAGCAAATCGTCGATGCGACGACTGTCAACGCGCAATATGGAGTTTGCCGGAGCGGCGCGTTTGTGCTCGCGTTGGATCTGGTCAACCGACTTGGTCTCGGCGGGGGCGCCCTCACGGGTCGGGGCCGTATCATCGGCCGGGGCAGTATCATCGGCCGGGACCGCATCGTCGGTCGGGCCCTCTGCCGTTGCTTTCTCTTTGATCGCTTGAACGGGAGCCGGCTCGGCGGTCTTGGGAGCCGCCGGTTCCGGCTGAGCGGCGGTATCGAGCGCGCCCAACTCCTCGCTCGTCAGCGCCGATACAACGTCTGAGATCGCGATTTTTGATTCAAAGGACGCAAACTCTTTGTCCGTGGCCAGAAAGTACTGTACCTGCGGTTGAAACACGTCTTCGTACAAGGTGTCGAAATCGGGAATCGTTCGTAGTACCTGGCCGTGCTGTTTGAGCGACGCAAAGACCTGAATACCGCCGACGGTATTCATCGGATTATCCTCGTCAAAATCGACGGTTACCCGATAGATGTTGGTGGCGCCACCTGCCGCCTCACGAAGTTCAAGCACATCGTACTCACTGAGCGCTTCGTTTACCGTTGCCGGCGCTGCTTGTGGCGTTGCCGCAACCGCCGGCGACTGCTGTTTATCCGCGGGCGCTCCGGCCTCACCGGACCGGATCCGCTCAAGCGCAGATTCGATATCCGATATATCGCCGGAGAAGACTTCTCCGCTTTTTCGATACTCGAGCATTTGCTTGATAATGTCGATCGCATTTAGCAAGAGATCGACGATCGTTTCGTCGACGCCGACTGATCCCGACCTAATCGCATCGAGGGCGTCCTCAACCAAATGGGTAAACTCGGCAAGCTCTTCCATCTGGACGGTCGCCGCGCCACCCTTAAGCGTGTGAGCGGCGCGAAAAATCTCGTCGATACCGTCGCGATTGGACGTATCTCGTTCCAGAACAAGTATGTTGCTTTCTACCGTCTCGACTTGCTGCTCGGCCTCGGCGTAAAAATCCTGAAGTAGTTCTTCATTTGCGGGATCAAGGTAGTCACTCATACAGATTCAATTCTTATACTTTTGAATACCGCCGTCAAGGTTTTGGATAAGGCACAAAAAACCCCCGGCTGAAAACCGGGGGCTTTAATTTGCATGTCTACGACAGAATCCTAAACGTCGCCTTCGGCGGTGCCTTCGGCTTCCGGATCATGCATCTTTCGCTCTTCGAGGAAGCGTAGTACCTGAATATTTCCAAGGTTTCGAAGCTCGGCCTCACGTCGCGCACGCTCGCGCTCGGAGAGGATTCCCCAGATCGCCTCGTCGTTGATATCGCGTTCAAGCTGTAAGACGGCGCGGTCAAAGGTGATGTTGATGTCTTTGACGTAGGTGATAAAGTCGCCACCCTGCATCGCTCCGTCGCGGTAGATGCGGATACCAATCAGCTTGCGCATCGGCGTCAGGTTGGGATAGAGCGGGAACACTCGAAGCTCGCGGTTTCGAACCTCAGTGATGTAGTTGGGGTTGCGCCACTCAAGCGTCCGCCAACCGTCGAACCGGAGATACCCCATAAAAATCTCCTGCTGGACGTTATTCTCGTCCTGCAGAATCACGCTGATCCCGTGCGGAAAGTTGAGTCCGTGCACGTTCATCGATACTGAACGAAGTACACCGACGTTCTTAACAACACCGAAGTTGTCGAACTTGGTGCCGCGACCGACCTCTTCCTGTGCTACGAGGAGGCTGCCGTCGGGCTGTACCGTGTCCTGGTCCTGATAGGCAGGAATCTCAAACGGCGGTCGGATGAGCGCCCATGAGTTAAACGGTTCAAGCGGGAAGTTAACGCGGGCACCGAGAACAGTCTGCCCTTCGTATGCGCTCGCGCCTTCACGGACCGGCGCGGGAAGCACGAGGCTGTTGGCGACGGTGTTGACGCGCTGCGAGGAGCTGGCGAGATCGATTTCCCACTGGTTGATCGCCAGAGAAATTTTCATCTCGGCTCTTTCTTCTTCCGTATAGCTGGAACCGGCGGCTGAGCTGTAGTCAACCAGCGTCCGCTCGTTCTGTGTCGGGTCATCAGCCGGGAAGTCCGCTGCGAGCTGAGCAAAATCGATCAGCACCGCTTCCTCTGCGACGACGAAGCCGATCACCAGCATGGTCATTAAAACGAATAGGACGAATCGTCTCATCCACGTCTCCTTTGCTAAAAGCGCCTGATTTTTGAGTAGCCTGCGTAAAATTATAACGTCAGTTGAATCTTTGTCAACGACCAACGGAAGTAAATCGCGGCTCGTTCGGGAGTTGACCCTCGATCGTCAAAACGATTTGCTCCAGGGAACCGAAATTGTGACGCAGATTACGTTGGATCAACGCCAGTCGATCGTCAACTGATCCATAGGCGAGATCCGTATCAAACAGAACTCCGCGATCTAAGTCGAGATATAGGGTGTTGTCTTCGGTCAGGACAACGGTATTTACCCGAGTTTCTTTGGGCACGATCGGGACCGCGCCGAGGGTGACGGGACCCAGAACAAGATCCTCGATATAGGTTTCGATCGCGCCTTCCGCTGTATCGCGTCGCGGTACCTCGCGCCACTCCGAATGAAGCGGCCCGTCCGCGATGTCTGGATACCAGAAATGGCGCGTTTCAAAGCGCGGCGGCCAAATCAACAACACAAGGGAGTGAATCACAAGCAAGAGGAGTATTGCTCCAACAGCCGCCGATCCGTAGGGATGGCGCCGAATCAGGTCATTCAACGGTTAGTCCTTCAAAGTTACGAACAAAATTTTCGATGCCAGTATAGATACCGCGCGCGAGCTCGAGCAAGTACGGCGCGTTTTGTAGACGGAGGAACTCATTTCTCTCGGTGACAAAACCTACTTCGACGAGAATCGACGGCATCTTTGCGTTCCGAACGACGTACCAACTCTCTTCGCGTAGACCGCGATTGGGCGAAATATCGCCGATTCGCGCGTCGAGCCCCGCGAGGACGTTTCTGGCAAGCAAGACGCTCTCGATCGTTATTTCCTCCTCGCGCATCGTGTTGAGAATACTCAACAGCGCCGGATCCTCGACACCGAGCTCCTCGGCACTAACCAGGTTGTCGCGGCGATACTCCGAGGGCAGATACCATACCTCAAATCCATTTGCTTCGCGATTGAGCGAGGCGTTGGCGTGGATCGACACAAATACAACCGCCTCGTTGGCTGCGGTCTCGATAGCGTTCGCCCGTCGTGTTCGTTCTTCGAGAGTGAGATATACGTCCTCGGAACGCGACATCACGATCTGCTTGTCCGGATAGCGGCGTCTGAGCATCTCGGCCAGCGCGAGCGAGACAGACAGTACAACGTCCTTTTCTTGTAACTGACGTCGTTCACCGTCAATCGCGTGACGGCCGATCGCCCCGGGGTCGCGTCCGCCGTGGCCGGGATCGATGTAGATCGCGGTAACGCGTCGAGTCGCAGCCTCAGGCGGAAAGAGGCGCCGCGCCAGGGCAACAAATTCGGGCGGCAAGATAACCTCAGACCCCTCGAGAAAGGGCCCCTCGACTCGATGAATGATCTGGTAATCCTGGAGGACCATCCCTCCGTCAAGCGAGAACGAGAGCGAGGTCGAGCCACGCACGATCGAGCCACGTTGGCGATACGGATCCCACTGCGTCCGCAAGTTGGTATCCTCGAGAAACTCTGCGAGCGGGATCGCGTTTTGCGCAAACGACCCCATCGCGAGCACAACGCCCAGAAAGAGGATAAATTTCGCTCGGCGACCTCTGCTCATGTATCGTTCTCCTCAAGCGCAACAAGCCGGGCAAAAAGCGCCGCCCAGCCGGACGCGTTGACGGCATCGTTTATGTACCAAACACCTTGGATCCCGGCCGCCATAAACGCACGCCAAAACAAGACGGTGGGTCCGTCCAGGGCGTCGGGATTCCACGTAACGAGGCGCTCGGCAAGGCAGCGATCGAGCACTTCGGTCGCGGGTTCGGCGATGTTCTCCGTGGAAAGGCGCTGATCGTCCGGTAGCTGTCGAACTTCGACACCCGTGGTCGATTCTATCTGCGCCATATTCGGCAGGTCCGAAAGCGGTCCTGCCACCCCGTCGTACCCAGAGTATCGCGCATAGATGCTATTCCAACCGTCAAGAAACAAAAAGCGTTCAGTCTCGCCTCGGCCAACTTCGAGTCTGGCCACCAGCCTCCCGAGTGTTCCAACAGCCGAGCGATCCGCGGTCGCTGCGTCGGAACCGGTCGAAATCGCGTTGGCAATCTTCTGGACGTTGTTGCTGGGTGGACCGACAAGATCGCCGGGATGGCAGTGAACAAACAGTTCCCGTAGTTCCTCACCTCCGGTCGTCCACGCCTCATCCCGACCGAGCACTTCGATTACCTTGCCCGGCGCAGAGATAAGTGCGCGTTCGGCGGTAATCTTCCCCGAAACCTCTGTAAAGAGCGAATCGGGGACGTCCTCTCCGAGGGCAACCCGAATGCCGATCTCCGTCAGGGGTACCTCGGTGGCGTGGGGATAGGTCCAACCCGACATAAAGCCCCCGGATAATCGGGCGGCGATCTCGCCGACGACCGCGACCGGTTTTCCATCGCCATCGCGTCGGAGAAATATGTCCCCTTTAGCCGCTCCCCGCGTGATACCGATCGCCCGAATTGCATCGATAAACGTTTGTTCCAACGCAGCTCGCTCATCGTCGGTAAGCGGGGCGGGTATCGTATGCCCGAGCTCGACAAAATACGGTTCAAAGAAAATGTGGCGGATCCCGATCCCCGTTACCCGAATCGTGTCTTCCGTGACGATTGCGTCGAGGCTGTACTCCTGACCAACGATGAGCTCTTCGACTATCGCCCGTCCGGATCGCGAGAGACTAATCGCCTCTTCTACGCGCTGGGGGAGCGCGTTATAATTGTCAACTCGAACGACTCCTCGCGCTCCCATGTTGTCGACCGGTTTAACCACGAGGGGTAGAGCCAAACCAATCCTCTCGTAGTCCACGGCGGATTGGTTTTCGATTGGGACGTACTTTGGGACCTCGACGCCCGCGGCAGCCAGAACGGTGCGCATCCGTGCCTTATCGGTCGCGCGCATCGCGATGTCGTAGGGTATGCCGGGAAGACCGTGTTCTTCGGCAACAAAAGCGACACTTGAAGAAAAGTCGGTTCCTGCGGTAAACACCGCCGTCAAGTTAGGAATCGAGGAAGCGCGCGCGGAAAGCGCCTCGGCGTCCTTGAGGTCGATGTGGTGAAACACGTCGGCGTCGGCACGCGCGCGGCACGCCGGATTACCGTCGGCAAGATGAATAGTGAGCCCGAGTTTTTTTGCCGCCCGTATCGCGGGCATCTGCATCAATCCGCCGCCTAAGAGCAGAATCGACCGCATTTTGTCCATCAACACGCCTCCGCAACGACTTCAAAGGTATCACCGAGTCCGCGCAGGCGCGACCAAAGCGCGACGGCGGATCGTATTGCGCCTCGCTCCAATCGTTGCGGCGTTACGGGCAGGTTTTTAAAGCGCTCCGGGTGGTGACCGGTGACTCGTACGCTCTTAACAACAAAACCGAATCGCTTCAGAACTTTTCGCGCGCTTTCGGGGGACCAAATGGTGTAGTGGTCGTCCGGACTTCTCCTGAGGAACTCGCGTCTGTCGCTGCGACCCGATATGCCGGCGATGTTCGGTGTAGAAAAAGCGAACGTTCCACCGGGGACGATAAGACTCCGGACCGTGGGCAGGACATCATCGAGGTCGACAAAATGTTCAATCACGTACCACATCGTCACGACGTCAAACGGAGCATCGATCTCGTTCGGATCTATTTGGCGAATATCGGTACAGACGGCGGTCAAACCGAGTTCTTCTCGCGCGTAGTCGACCGCATCACAGGACACATCGACCCCGCAGACCCGGCATCCACGCTCGGCTGCAGTCTTGATAAACGGGCCATAGGCGCAACCTATATCCAGCAGTTTGGCCCCCTTGAGTCGATGCGATCGAACGCGTTCGATGTCGTCCAGCCTCCGTCCTCCGATCGCTGCGATGTGCTCAAAATCCTCGAGGTACGTTCTCCCGTATTGGTCGCGGTATTCCTGAAAGAAATAGTCGTGGTTGTAGCGGACCTCAACGCCCCGGTAGTTGGTCTGAAAGTACAGATTGTCGTGCCGATTCTCGAAAAAGGTGCGCTCGGCGTAGCGTTCCCGTGCCGGCTGAAGGCGCTCGCCTCCGCTCGGCGGCGTCGTTCGATCGGGAACGGCCAAGGTATTTATCAAAGCGGCGAGATCGGCGCGCCCGGTCGGACGGACGGACTTTGTCCGCTCGACGACCCGCTCGAATCGCTCCAGGGACTTTGCGACCGCCGGGATATCATCCGCACACACGAGTCCGGCCTGGTTGGCCAGAAGCTCATGGTATCGAGATGGATTTATACAAATTACCGGGCACCGTGCCCAGGCGGCCTCGTACGCGGTCAGACCAAAATGGGTCACGACGAGATCAAACTCCCAGAGGTGTTCGGCGAGGTCACCGGGAGCCACTAATTGCGCGACGTCGCCACTGACTACGTCGACCGTCCTCTGCACGGCCGCGGTCACCGACAGCCCAGTCATTTCCGCAAGCTCGCGCGCCGCGGCGACGGCATCGCGTCCGTCCGACTCGCCGCCGAATACGATAAGCACGCGTTTGGGTTCGCTTGGCCATTGGTCGCTCACCGCGCTCGGAAGCGTCAGCAAACCGGCGTCGGCCACATTGGGCGACTGTACCCCTGGTGCGGTTGGTAAGGTATCGATGAGGTACGAGCAATAATCGCGGGCCTCACCGCCAAGGTCGATCCCGATCGTCATGGCGACATCGCCAAGTGACTCAAGCTCGGTTCGGTCGCTCTCTCGCTTGTCGAGAATCGCGAGGTCGTATCTACCGGTGGGCTTATCGATCCATCGTACGGAGTTGCCCGGCGCGGCGCTTGTGGCACGCATCTCGTCGCGCGAGCGAAAACCCGGTTGTGCCTTCTCGGGAAGCAGCCATTCGACCTCGCCATCGAGAAGGGGAACGAGGCGCGCACAACGATACATATGGCCGTTTCCATGGCCGATCCGGTGCTCGGCCAGTACCAGAATGCGTCTACGCACTACTCTCCTGGTGATCCTGGGCAAACGCGACAAGCTGGTCGATCTCGATCGGTTCTCCGCGATACAGGCGCGAGAAAACCGCCGTTAACCAGGCGTAATCTTCCGGTGTATCAAGCGTTACGCGGAGTTCCGGGAGATACCATGCGTTCTTGGTCGTCGTCAACGAGACCGTATATCGATCGGGATTTCGATACAGACCCGGCGTCACATGCTCTCGATCGTACTGTTCATGAGTCCACGAAGCAAGGTCGATCAACGCATACGCGTTGAGTACTTCCACACCGGTTCCGTACGGCGTTCCCGTAATTCCCGCGTAATCCGCGCCGGCGGAACGGCGCAGATCGAGGACCTCGGACGCAAGTCGACCGGAAACAAGCGGATTGTCGCCGGTGGCCCGAACGACCTCGTCTACCCCGTAATAGCGAATCGCGGCACAGTATCGTTCGAGCACGTCCTCCGGATCGCCGGCAAAAACGTCAAAACCACATGATTTGGCCCACGGACGCAGATCGTCGCAGCTTTCCTCATCGGTTAAGAGTGCAAACGTATCGGCCGGGACCTGCACCAGGGCCTGCATCGCGTGCCAGAGGACCGGCTTGCCGGAAAGCCCCAACAACGCCTTGCCATAGAGGCGTTGCGACGACAATCGCACTTGTAAGAAGACGGCTGTTTTACTCATCCTCGTTTTCCCATTGATCGATCAGCTTTCGTGCGTCCATCATAAATCGCTCCCGGTTTTCCTCTATCCACTTTTTTGCCGCCGAAAACACCCGAATCGTTCGGAGAACGCCAAATCCCGAACGCAGCGCAAAGCCGATCGCCGCCATCGTCGGGATGCCGACCTCGCGATCGTTGACACGGACGGCAAGGTTTCGAGCGTAGAATCGCGCATACCCCGATTTTGCCGTTTCGTCCACCGGATTCGGGAGAGTCTGGTAATCCATCTTGAATCCGGTCACGATCGGAATCCTCGATCCCCAAAGGTATGTCCTGAACCCAAAATCCGCGAGTTGCCAGAACGGTCCCGGTATCTGGCGGTCAAACCCGCCCGATTCCCGAAATCGCGCTATGTTGTACAAGCCGACGTAATCATCGAGAAAAAGCGTACAGGTTGTATCACCCCGAATCGACAGGCGCATCACGCGTAACATCCGTTTGCTGAGCATCGGTGTGATCCGTACCGGAAGCGCCTCCCCCCGTTCGTTGCGCAGGAGTGGCGCGACACAGACGACGCCCTCCTCCTCGAGCCGCATTTTCGCTCGTTCCGTGCCCACCGGCGGTCCGATCGTTGACCAGGTAACGATCGCGCTTGTCGCTCCGGTGTTGGCAAACGCCAGAGCAATCTGTGTCCCCGTATCGATTTCCTCGGAAACCAGCAAAAATCGAACGTACGGAAACTCGCCCGCCAGAGACTCGACCGAGTACGCGTTCTCACCCGGCTCTACCGATATGATCTCGCGAAATCCCGCCGCCATAAGTGCCGACAGGTACTCCGAGCGAAACATCCGCGGACTTCGATTGAGCAGGACGATCGCCGGTTTATCTCCGGGATCGGTCGGTACGTCGCCGACGATGGTGTACTCGATCTGATGGTCAAACGTTAAACGTGTAGTATTCATCGCAGGACCTGCACAGCTCGGAATAGCGACCCGCGAGGTGATCGCCAAACTCGACCGCTCCGCGCTCCCAGATTTCCGCCACGGTGTCTTTGCCAATCACGCCGCGGACCGCCTCGCGATCGAGGTCTTGGTGACAGCGGACGACGCTCCCATCTACGAGAACAACGAGATCGCGTTCGAGGTGAACGCACGCAGGGCGATCGAGCGGTGTTAAATCGGCGGGCCGTCGATCGGGTAATCGACCGGCAAATCCGTTGTACTTTTCGATAATCGGTGTGACGCCGGGACGTTCGTTCCACATCTTGTAAAACACGGGGAGGAGCTCTTCATTCTCTTCCATTCTCGTCGCCTGTACGTACACAACGCCCGGTCGTGCCGCGGCAAGCGTGTCGACAAACTCTATCACCCGATCGTACCCGGAACCGCGCATTTTCTCGTAACTTGCTTTATCAACAGCGTCGATCGTAACGATGACGGCGCCGAGGTTTTCCATGTTGATAAGCGCGGCGACGCCGGTCTCGTCCCAGGACGTCCCGTCGGTCTCTACGTAAAATGTCATCGACGGATAATCAGCAGCTACACCGAGGACATCCGGAATCGCGGGGTGTAACGCCGGTTCTCCGCGGTAACCGATCGAAACGATCGACTCAGGGGTCTCCTGGTAAAGAGCGTCGATAATCTCGCGCCACGTATCGACCTCCATTGCGCGGGGGCGTGCCGACGGCGCCCAACGCTCGTCGGCCCACGGCGTCCAAAACGGGCGCTGAACCAGTGACTCGGTCACCTGGGCGTAGACGTAGCGGAGCGTCGTGCGACGTATCTCCGGTTTTTCGAGCAACAGCCTGAGCATCGGGTCCTCGTGATCGGGAAAGCGATCAGAATCCGGGCTGAGCTTAAGAAACTCGCCGACCCCCGAAACGCCGTTGTCGACGATGCGCCGACAAAGCACAAGATCCGCGCGTGTCTCAACCGTTAGATTGGCGCGCATCATCGCCCAGTCTTCGTGAGCGGCCTCCGTTTCGATATCAAACGCGTTTATATCGACGCTGAGTGTCTCAAAGAGTGCATCGCGATTCCATTTAATTGTTCGGCTCTCCGCAAGAGCGCTGAGTGGCTTGAGGATATCTCGGCGCGACCACTGCACAGCGTAACCCGATGGAAACCCGTCGCCGAAGGTGTAGTCGCACCAGTTGTCGGTGTGAAGGCGATACAGGAAAAGTGCAAGATCAACACGGAAAAACGGGGCGTTGAGATCGATCCAGGCGATCTGTTCGACGCCTTGGTCGAGATGAGCGTCTAACTGCGAGAGCACCGGTCCAAACTCCCCGTCTTCGACTCGCAAGATCTCCCAGGATTCGCTCCCACGCGGGGGATCGGTCGACGCCGGGATCAGCAGAAGCGGTCGCTCAGCGGTCGGCGCGAGCGTCGCGAGTTCAGCCGACAAGAGCACAAGACGCTCTGAAAGATAATCGATCGAGTCGCGTCCGTTCGAGTATGCCAGATTGAGGTATGAGCTTGGTGCGTGGCTGAGAACGACGATCTGAATCATCTCTCTATAGACTATCGACAAGCCTTGAGTCTGTCATGAGAGACGACTAATCTTGAGCCCGTGGCAGTTATCTACCAGGTCTCGGAAATTACGGATGAGATCAAGTCCTTACTCGGCGGTTCGTTTCGCGGTATCGAGGTCGAGGGCGAGATATCCAACTTTAAACCCGCCGCGTCCGGTCACTGGTATTTTGTCCTAAAAGATGAGCGCGCCTCCTTGTCCTGCGTCATGTTTCGTCGAAACCGGCCACCGAACATGCCTCCGCCGGCCGACGGGGATCTGGTGCGGGCGCGTGGAGACATAGATGTCTATCCCCCACGAGGGACATACCAACTCATCGTACGACAGTTTGACCGCGCCGGTGACGGACGAATTCTTGCAATCCTCGAAGAGAATAAACGTCGCTTTCTTGCTGAGGGCCTGTTCGCCAACAACCGACCACTTCCATTACTGCCTCGATCGGTCGCGGTGATCACCTCACCGACAGGCGCGGCGATTCGCGACATCGTACGCGTTCTCTCCGGGCGCGACTCGCCGCTACGCCTTCGGGTCATCCCCGTTCCGGTACAGGGGGATAACGCCGCGGAGCGAATTTCAGCTGCCATACGCTTCACCAACAGAAATCAGCTCGGAGACGTCATCGTCGTTTCCCGCGGCGGCGGGAGTATTGAGGACCTGCTACCGTTTAGTAGCGAGGAGGTTGTGCGCGCGATACACGGATCTTCGATTCCGGTTGTGTCGGCGGTAGGACACGAAATCGACTGGGCGCTCTCCGATTTCGCCGCTGACCTGAGGGTTCCGACACCGTCGGCCGCCGCCGAAGCACTCGCGCCGTCGCGCGACGAGCTTGTCCGGCGAATTCACCTGGCGATATCGCCCGGCTTATCCGCGTTTGTGTCCCGTGTCGCCGTCCTCAAAAAACGATTAGAACGCTTCTCCACCGCTGAATTGGGCTATCGCTTTAGAAATTTTACCGCTCCATGGTATCAACGCTTGGACGAGGCCCGGGCCAGTGTAGACGATGGTTTTCGCAGCCTCGTCACAGGATATCGCGTTCGCCTCGACCTCGTCGTCGAGCGCATAGAGGGGGCGTCACCGTTCCGAACGCTCCAGCGGGGCTACGCGATCGTCCGCGACGCCGATACGCGCGAGATCGTCCAGCGGCGTCTGGACGCCCAAACGCGAAATACGCTGTTACTTCAGTTTGACGACGGCGAGATTCCGGCAAAGCCGGTCAAGGAGAATCCGAGTGAAGGACTTTGAAACACGATTAAAGAGGCTCGAGGAGATAGGTGAAACGTTACGCGACGGAACCGTGCCGCTCGACAAAGCGTCAAAACTATTTGAAGAGGGATTGACGCTGTCAAAAACGCTCTCGGCCGAGCTTCAAAAGATCGAAAAACGAGTTGAGATTCTCGCGGGTGAAATATCGGACGAAACCACGACCGTTGAGTTTGACCTTTTCCCCGATCTCACTACCGGCAACGACGAACCACCGGATTCGGGAAACTGACGGATACTTAATCGACCGACTCGGGGAGACTCACGACATCGCCCGGACCGATACCGAGCTCCAGTAAGCGGCCCTGGCGAACCTCCAACGCGTACTTCGCCGGAAACCGTGACCGAACGGGTTGCAGCGAGTACGGAACCATGTCATGCGTCTCGAGAATCCGCCTGTCGGAACCGATGTAGGCGATCGTCAAGGGAATCGACGTGTTTTTCATCCAGAAAGATCTCATCTCGGCTTGCGGAAAGACAAACAACATCCCACCGTCATCGGGTAGGTCCTCGCGAAACATCAATCCCTGCTCGCGTTCCTCCGGTGTCGCGGCGATTTCAACGTTGAATTGATGACCACCGACGACGATCTCAACGGTGTCCGTTGAGTTTGCGCACGAACTCACGAGGACAAAAAAAGAAACCGCGATGACGCCGATTTTCATTTCTAGAACTCCGAAAGAAACGAGTCCCGGCTCATCATTGCCGCCGAGTCAAGTTGGCGACGCTCCGTACGCCGTCGAATAAACGTTTCCATGTCGAGAAACCGTATGGTGAGCGGCCGTTCAAGTTCAATCCTGGTTTGGTCGTCTTCCCAAATAGCCCGTCGTGGATCGAGCTCAAGCGGATCGCCGTACCTTCCATTAAGTTGCTCGTAGAGCTGAAAGTAGTCCAACTGGGTATGATCTAGGTATATCGCTATCGTATACAGTCGACCATCGTGAAACTGAAACAAACCACGTTCGACAAATCCGCGACCCGCACTGTCAATAACGTTTTGACCGTCGGAGGGGCGTAGAGATACATCGGCCGGCCCGCGGTAGAAAAACGCGAGGTCGTCGGCAAGCGCCTCCTGGGTCTCCGTAAACTCCATGCCAAGCTGTAGCGACCGAAAGCCACGCCGAAGCTCCATTCCTTCGTCTTGAGCCGGCAGGCCGATAACGACGAGAACGAGAATGGATATCACGAGATAGGATCTCACCATATCTAATGTATCGGTTGCCGTCGCACTCCGCTATACTAAGCCTGTGTCTGCTCGCGGCGTAATCCTCGTTTGTGTACTTTGTGTGCTCGTGGCGTCTCCGGTGGTAGCTCAGAGTAGCCGGCTGACATCGCTGACCGTGACGAGCGATCCCGTCGGGGCGACCGTCCGTCTTGACGGCGCAGAGATCGGTAGGACGCCGCTCGCGCAGTTTCCCGTCGATCCCGGACGTAGATTTCTCGAAGTGGAACTCGACCGTTACCGGACATACGAGGAATGGATCTTTTTCCCGATCGGGAAAGAGACAACCAGAGAGATCGAGCTGGTAATCCCGAGCGGTTCCGTTCAGATTTCGTTTGGCGACCGGATTGTTGATGACGACGCCCATTTGCTCGTTTCGGGGCGCCGATACCCGCTCCCCCTCGCGTCGCTACCGGTCGGCCGATACCGAGGCACGATCGTCGTGTTTGGGTATGCCCCGACTCAGATAGTTTTTACGATAGTCGAGGACACAACGGTTGAGCTTTCGATAGCACTCGATCCGGTCGAACCTGCGATCGTCGACTTTGGGGTGTTTCCCCGCGAAATTTCACCCGAGAGCCTGCCGCCGTATAACCGCGCACGTATCTCGTTTACCGCGACGACGCCCGGTCCGTATCATGTGCGGATCATGACGCCGGAGGCGGACGTTTTCTCGCTTTCCGGCGTTGTGTCCGAACCGGACAACGACGTCGAGTGGATTGCGCCTCCCGATCTGCCTGCCGGAACCTATGCGATCGAATTGACGATCGGAGAACAGAGTAGAACGGAATCGATCGTGGTTGCGCCGGAAGCCCGCGTCAGACCCCGCTCGCTCGATTTTCGCGGGCCCGGGACGTCGCTCGTCCACCTACCCGCCGATGCCGCGGGCTTACGCAGCTTTGTCGCCGGCGCCGGTTTTGTTTCACGAGATGACGGCACCGCACTACCGATCGTTTCGATCGCGTCGTTTCCGATAGCGCAATTTGGATATATTACGGCCGGCGTCGCAGCCGGTGCCGAGACCGACGGAACCGATCGCAGCGTCTTGTTCGGCGGTTCGTTTGCTTTATCCGGATGGCGACGCGGTGCCCGATCCAACATGCTCTCCGTGACCACTCGAATCGGCGGCATCGCCGGCGTCGGTTCTATCGACGAAACGACCGCCGGGACCTTGGACGCGAGCGTACCGCTTCTATTCGAGTTTTCGCGCCGTCGATTCGGAATGGCGCTGGAACCGGGGGCGCGCCTCGACATCTCACGCCCCTCTGATCCTGAGTATTCGACTACCACCGGAGCCGCCTTGGTATTTCAAACAACCCGCCTTCTCGTTGCGGCGTCCAGCGAGATGAGCCACACGCCGGGAGACGAGCTTGACGTCGCGTTTGGCGGAGACCTTGTACTGCGCGTTTCGGATCTTCCGAGTTTCCTCACCTTTGGAATTGTCGATCGGGGATCAACGCTCGTCGGAAGAGCGACGGTGAAGTTTCTTTGGTAGCCTACAATCTCACGTAGACACGCGCGAGCACGAGAAACGAAACGGCGAGAAAAAACAGCACCATCCAGAAGAGCCAGCGCGGCGGTCGAGCGGCACGTTTGTAGTCGGTGCCGGAAGGGAGCGAAATCGAGCGAAAAAAGCCGGTCAAACGGCCTTTTGTCCTTCGACGCCTCAGTGTCACCGAGTTATCCTCGCTCGGCGGTCCGAGATACCCGCAGCGTGGGCATCCCGATCGGAACTCGTGCGCTTTACCGCGGTAGTTGCAGCGCGGACACTTAATCGCAACAAAAAATGCCCCGCATTCGGGGCATATATCGGAATCCTCGGCGACTTCCGCGCCGCAATTCTCGCAGTAGAAACGCCTCATCTCGTGACGTCGCTGAACAACACCGTCCCGTGACTAAACCGCTCCGAGCGAGACTCCATCCGTCGAGAGGAGGCGATATCAAACGACGCGTTCGAGCGAAACACGTTGTCGACGAGCCCCTCGAGAACCCGCCGATCGATCTCGATCTCGATAAAGTCCTGAGAAAGTGCGTATTCACCGGCGAGCGACACCGATCCGTCGGCGCGGGAAAGGACGACGGGGCCACTTTCCGCGTCCACGAGCGCCGAAAACTCGGCGATCGGCACCGACGACTCCGAGCGTCGCTCGTAGACGCGGAGATGGTAAGCGGTGCCGTCGGATATATCGTTGCGAGTCCGGATGGCGACGTACCACGCCTGCGCCCCGGCGGCCGATGACATCGTTATCACCGCGGTACCGCCGCGATTCCACAGCTGCGCCTGGCTTGCCCGCAGCTCGCTACCGTTTGTGCCGTCTTCGATTCGTTTCGGCGTGGCAAAGTACGCCAAGCGGAGCAACGGATCGACGTCCTGCCATTCAATCGCGTTACCGTCGACCAAAACGGGCTCGGCGCGTTCCGGCAACTCCCATGGCGCAAGGCCAACCGTTTCTCCGGTCGTTGTGGCGAGAAGATTCCGTCGCGAGATCGTAATGGGTCTGTCGCCGCGGCCGAGTTCAACAACAAAGAGGCGATAGCCAACGGCAGCTTGGCCACCGACAAAATAGCCGACAAGGGTCGTCGGATCCGTTCCAACTCGCCACATTCCGTTCGGGGCAACGGTTTCGAGGCGATGACGACCGGAACCGAGGAGCTGGATCGCCGCGGTACGCGTCCCGATTTCTGCCGCGCGGGCACCTGCCAACTGGATATAAACGATCGGTGATTGCTCTTCGTTGACGATCGTCCGCTGGCCGATCGCCTGCCCCCAAATAGATCCTAATCCCCAACCCACAACCAGAATAACGAGGAAGATTCGTCTCATATTATGAGATATCGGCGTTGGAGCAGGAGGTGATTAGGATTTGGCAAAGAAGCGGATCGACTCTTCGGCAACGGTATCGCGCTCGACGCCGTTAGTGACAACGTGATCTGATTCCTCAAGGACGACGGTCTCAAGCTTGGAGGAACCTATCCGTTTGGCGACGAGATCACGGACGGAAAACGGTACCGTACCATCCACCCGTGAAACGACGAGTAGTGTCGGTACCGCAACGCTCCCGAGGACGCGTCGGGCCTTTCGGATGAGGACATATAGATCGTACGCCTTATCCGGCCAGTTATGGTTCCAATACTCTCGACTCAGAAACTCCCGGTCGGGATCATCGGGATACTCTTGTGGCTCACCGGTCCTAAACGGTGGAACAAGGAATCGGAACACGGGCGTGAGCGATATAGCAGGATTTGAAACGACAAAGGCCGGCGCGTACAACGCAAGCCGCTCGACCTCAAACTGCGAGGCGATCAGCGTGGCGATAACCCCGCCCATCGACAATCCAGCCACCGAAACCGAACGGTAGCGGGATGCGAGTTCAAGATAGGCATCGATGCCCCGCCGCCACCAATCACGCCATCCCGAACGACGAAAATCTCGCGCATTTGTCCCGTGCCCGGGGTACCGCGGCACGACAACCGACATACCCGTTGCAAACAACTTTTCGGCCAGAAAGCGCATGTCACCCGCGTATCCGGTGTAGCCGTGGAGTAGAAGGAGAGCCCGGTCGGTATTATCATGATGGAACGCCAGTGGTGCGGCGGTCGGAAGGACGCGTGAGGATTCGGGAACCCGTCCGAGATTAGTACGAATCATCTTTTTTGATCGTACACCGAAAAATGCGGAGGTCAAAGCATGTCCACACCGGTAATCCATCAGCAAAAACCGTTTGTCGTTCCAACGGGAGATGGCAAGCTTATTGAAGAACATTTTGGAAAAGCCTCGGTCGGGAACGAGGATCGAAGCGTAGCTCACATGGTGGCACCGCCTCACTGGACCGAGCCAACGCAACAACCCGACTTTGACGAGTACACACTCGTCGTCCGCGGTCGAATACAGGTTGATCTCGAAGGAGAGACGATCGTCGTCGGCGCGGGCGAGTCTATTCTTGTTCCCCGCGGAACCTCGGTTCGATACGGCAATCCATTTAGGGAGGAATCGGAGTACTGGGCGGTGTGCATTCCCGCGTTTACGCCCGAGCGCGCCCACCGTCGCGAAGATTGACGCTCGCGCGCTCGACCCGTACCTTTTGGCCATGCAGTCGACTGATACGATCACTTTGTTTCATCTCGCTCGTCGCGATGGAACACCGATCTTTCTTCATCCATTCGTCCGACGCGGTAGCACCGATTTAGTCCGACAAGAAACTGCGCTGTCAGGATCCTACGGTCGGGAACCGCGCGTGGAATCACTGACCCTGTTGCGAAACGAACTCTATCGGCGCATCGAAAACGATGTCCGCGATTGGATCAACGAACAACGTTTTATTCCGCGCTTCTTGATAGCCGCCGGCGCGTTTATGCTCACCTTTCTCTTTATGGCGATCGTGATTCGCGACCCGATTCCGGTCATCGACGAAACGCTCATATCGCTTGGGGTTGGAATCGTAGTGTTTATCCTTGTCGGGCGCCGATTTGAGCAATCAAAGGTCGCCGGTCAAAAACGCGTAATGATTCGTTCTCGCGTAGACAGCGTGGTTTTTTCTGAGGACTCATACGTCGTGGCGGTGGAAGAACTGCTTCACCGACTCGAGGAAACTGATCATGCGAGCGCCGTCGCCTCAACAGAGCTCGCCGAGCTCGCCCGGGAGATCCGCGCCAAGGATCCCGCCAAAACAGCTCGAATTATCGAATATCTGCGCGCGCTTATTCACGCCGCTCCGTATCGTGGTCTCGAACGATCGCTCCGTAAAGGACGGGGCACCGGACGATTTGACGGTAAAATCGAAACGGGAATGGTCGTACCTGCGCTCGTAACGATGCATTCGCTGCTGGCGAAGAGCACATAAATTAGAGGCGTTTTCGCTCTACCGCCAGCATCGTAATATCGTCAAACTGCTCGTCCTGGCGGATGTGCGAATAGGTCACGTACTCGTCGTCGGGCCGCACGTTCTCCTCTTTTAGCTCGACAAGGTGAGAGAAATAGCGGTCAAACTGAATAAAGTGGGTGCGCAGAAAGTCGTTTGTTTGGCGATCGATGCGCACTCGGTCGTCGGGACCGGCCTCGGGATGAGGATACATTCGAAACAAACGTTCGGCAGCGACGACGGCGAGAACCGCATCGCGGGTCGTGTTGGTACAACTGGTAAAATCGAACTCAAGTACCTCATCCTCGACTGGATTGAGAAAGCGGACGAGTCGGTACCGTTCCCGTCGTTTTACTGCCGACACCAAGGCGTGAACTCGGTCGTTCGAAAACTCCTGAAATGACTGCCCGACGACGACTCCCTCCGCGCCCGACGCGTTTTCGACCATCGCGTCATCCGCGACGAGCGGTTTAAACTCGCGATCGCGAATAACTCGCTGCGCCTCTTCCAGGCCGTCAGTGAACAGAAGCAAGGTATCTCCGGACTCGATCTTGAGCGAGTGCTGCGGATACGAAATCATCGGGTTATCTTCACGCGACATCACTCCGGCCGCGGGTCCACCCGGGAGCTTGAGTTCCTCCACTGCCGTTTGCACGTCCCGATAGACGTGTAGCGTCGTATCACCGGCGTTGGCCGTGTAAAATGATCCCGTCTTGGCATCGAGAATCCCCGCCGTGAGCGCCGCAAATCGACCTTTAAACCGTTGTTCGACGATGATGTCGTTCATCCTCAAAATCAGGTTGGAAACGTCAAATCCGGGCCGTTTGACCGACCATTCGCGGAAATAGTCCTGGAAAATCGTCGCGACCTGGACCATGATCAGCGCCGCCGGAATACCCTTACCGGCAACGTCGCACTTAATCACGGCGTAGTAACGATCGTTGAGCTTACGATAGGTAAAGTAGTCGCCTGAGACACCTTTGGCGCCCTCGTAATAACCAAAGAAATAGATCTCCGGCTCATCAAACTCCCCGGATACCCGCTTGGTATCGTCGGTGATCGGTTCCAGCGGGATAAACGCCTTCTGCGTTTCTTTACCAAAGCGAATGTCCTTGTCGGTAGCAGCGGCTTTGGCGAGGCCTTCCATCATCTGGTTTATCGAGTTTGCCAGAACGTTTAATTCGTCCCCTGATTTCATGACAAGCCCGCGTCCGTGCAGTTGTTCCTTGTCCTCCGTCTCGCTGATAAATGTTACCAGATCGACGAGTCGGTTTATCGGAATTACAACGACCGTCGCGAGGATGTAGGCGCCGACCACGCCGAGGGCGACGGCGATCGCGGCGATTACGATCGTCGTGATGATTATCTCGCGCCGCGTCGAGTCTATTTCATCGAGGATCAACTGCGTCGAGACCGAGACACGAATCGTTCCGCGGTAGTAATTCACAAACTCCGCTCCGCCACCGGGAACGATATCGAGAACCGGTTTAAAGAACAGATAACTCGTCTGCTCACGATCGAGCTCAGCGGTATCAAAAAGCGGGACACTTTGGATTGGACCGGCGATCTCGGTGAGCCGATCGCGTGATTGCGCCAGTAGCTGGGTTCGGATTTCGTCGATATCGGCGATTTCATTCTCGCCTGCACCCTGGAGGATCAACCGCTGGGCCTCCTGCGACAAGCGCTCAAGTTCCGCGGGAATCTCACCCAGATCCTGAATCGCCGCAGAGTTCAGCTCGCCGGCCAGCGTTTCAATTTGCCCACCGATCTCGTCCTGTAGTCGAGAAATACCTAGAATGTAGGTATCGGTATCGATACGACGGTCTGACTCCTCTCCCGGTTGGGCCTCGATCACCGCCGGATCACTTGTCCCGTAGATAACGCCCAGATTGCCCTGGGCATCTATTCCGCTGACCGTGACGTACAACGCCTCTGCCATCGCCTCACCCTGCGCGGCGAGCGTTTGCAACTGATCGAGGTTGAGCTGCGGGTTCTGCAACGCAGGACGCGCGCCGGCAACCAACCCTTCGACGAGCAGCTCGACTCGATCGCGCAAGCCGTCGACGAGAATTCGCTCCTGGCGTTCCAACACGTTCCGTCCCAGAATCACGGCGACAAGGGCGACTATCGCGATAACGAGAAGTACGACAAAGAAGGCAAACTTGATCCGGAGACCGATCCCCTTTGTTTTCATTTTTCTGGTCCTTTCGACACTCGACTCTATCTGACTCCGCGTCCGCCCTTCGATAAGCGCGCGCGCCTCAAGGTTGAGACGCCTGATCTCGCCGCCGATCGCGACGAGACGGGTCGCGGAGATCGCTATCATTCCAATCGCCACTGCTACGACGAGCCAAAACACGACATCGATCGTCTGAACCCGGACCGTCGAATGACCGACCTGCTGGTATAGCGGACGAAATACGGGACGGAAGTCGCCGAACTTTATCGTTCCGCGGCGACGAAGATCGAGGACTCTGTCGGCGATAAACATTCCGCGTTCGGGATGCAACAGACCAATACGGTATTCGCCGGTTTCGATCTCATCGATCTGCAACGACCCGATTTGGCGATCGTTTTCGACGACAAACTCGTCCCGCCAGGCGGTAAACTCGTAGTCGTACGGAGGACTTCCGTCGCGGTCGAGGACGACCTGCCGAATCGAACCGTTACTGTCAAAGCCGCGTCCGATGATCGTAACGAGGTACCGACCGAGCATGTCTTCGGCTATCCGGGCGTCAAACACTCTCGTCACCGGAACGTACTTGTTGAGGCGAAGCGGGAGTCGCTCAACCGGCCCGACGTTTCCCACGGCGTCGATCGCCGCCACCGATAGCACCCATATACCGTTGTCAAGATTTGTCCCACCGGCCGTCGGAGCGACCGAGGTGATCGTGTCCGCGACTGGAAACTCGGGAAGTTGCTCCGGAAACTCGTCGGTCAACGCCGAGAGAAAATCGAGTCTGGTCGCATATCCCCCAAGATCTATCTCGTCTACCGGAGGATTCCACCTCAGCTGGAACGTATTGGCAAACAAGTACCCGTTCTCGTCGACCCGCGGAGGCGGAAAAACGACAGGTCCGGGCGGTGTGTTATCGCGAAAGAACTCTATCGTCGCCGGCTCGGACCAGTTTCCCGCAAAATCCGAGGCGCGAACCCGGAGGTACCACGCTCCGTCCTCGTCCGCGGTTTGGGCAACTTCGCGATTAGGTACACGTTGCATCACCTCTTCCGGAACGTTTGCCCGCGGCGATCGCGACCACGAAAATGAATATCCGCGAATTCCGGACGCATCGTCAGGATCAATAACCGAAAAACGCGGCGCGGTCGACGAACTCCGCAAACCGGCCCTGAAGTTTATCGGAACGATCTGCGGCGCGGCCACCGTCTGATCCGGTTCGACGTAGACGATCTCTGAACCATCCTCGCCGGTTCGCCGCTGCCATACGAGGTGGATGCGATCGTTAAAGACGGTGGGTTCGGCAAAGGTCGCCTGTCCGCCGATCGGACTCAGCGTTTCGCGCTCCCAGCGGAATCCGACACGTCGCCCGAGGACGATACGACTGTTACCCTGCGGATTGGTAAACCACAGGAGCACCGGTTCGTCGCCGTCAAATACGATTCGAGGGGACCGCGCGAGATCGAATCGGCCGGTGACCTCTTCGAGAAACCCGTCGGGCGTGGCATCGGCGGAAAACCCGCGGATGTAGACCTGCGGGCTGCCGTTTTGAAAGCGTCGTTCCCAGGCCAGGAAAAATCCGTTGCCGTCGGGACGGGTGGCGACATCGGGGCGTTGATTGTCAAAGGAATCGGGATTATCGCCGATCGAGGAATCGACAAACTCGGTGATCCGCGTGCTTTCCGACCACGTCGCCCCACCATCGTCGCTGGTCTTGAGGTACAGCTGATAGGTGCTGCGTTCGACGATGTTGAGTCCTTGGTAGACAACGATATCGCGACCGCCGATTGCGGTATGGCTGGGGAGAAAGGTCAGCCCGATTTCGGCGTCGTCATCGAGCGGGGTCGGCGCGGTCCAGGTAATCCCGTCGGGCGAGCGAACGTAGACGATCTGTTGTCGCGCGTTGAGATTCTGATTAACAAACAACAGGATCGAGCCATCACTTGTTTCAAAGAGTCGTGGGGCAACGTTGGTCTGCTCGGTACGGACCGCCAGAACTTCGGTAAAGTCTCCGACTCGGTTGTCGGTACGGAAGACAACCGACTGTTCGGCGTCGGTCGTTATCGCCACGTACAAGGCGCCGTTCGCGGTCGCCAACGCCGAAAACGCTACCGGGACGGCGGTCCCGCCGAACGTAAACGGACCGAGCTCGCCGGGCAGGCGACGCCACTGTTCTCCTCGTCGGCTCTCGAGAAAGGCGATCGAGTACTGTCCTTCTTCCTCTGAGATTTGCTCGATCTCCTGAAAGGCGACAAGAAGGCGATCTCCCCCATCGAGAAAAACGGGGAAAAACGTCCGGTTGCCCTCAAGGACGCGGGGCGATTCAAAAAAAAGACGGCTCTGCGCAACGACCGGCGTCGAGGCGATCACGAGCAGTAGCGCGGCGTAACAGGCGGAGATTCGCCCTATTCTTCGTACCATTAGATGCCGAGCCTCAACCCGATTCGACGCCGTAGATCCACGAGGGGCGGATAAGCGTTGTTCTGCCCGGTCTGAAGCAGTTGTTCGGCGATAGACAGCGCCTGCAGGACGCGGCCCTGACTAAACAGTGTTTCGGCACGTCGGTACTGTAGCTCGTCGGCGGTGGTCAGGGCGACCGTTGCCTGACCGCCGAGGCGAATTCTCAACTGGTCCAAAAGGAAAGCCGCATTGCCGTTGGTTGGGTCGAGCTCGACCGCTTGCTCAAGGAGCGTGACAGCGGCGGCCGCGGCATCCTGTCCTGCCGACTGGGCGAGTGTTTGGGCCCGGGAAAAGAGTTGGGCCGACTCACCACGCCGCGCCTGGGTCACCGGATCGGGGCGGAGGTTGAGTGCGATCTCGAGCTGGCGTAGTTGTTCCTGAATACCGGGAAAATCGGGATTGATTTCGGCGAGCACTTCAATCTCACCGTAGGCCTGCAACGGGCCAAAATCGTCGATGCCGGCGACCGCCTGGCGATATCGGGCCGCAAAAACCTCGTCAAAGTCATCTTCGTTCTGGATTTGGGTGATCCGCAATTCGAGAAGTCGAGCGTCCCAGTTGAGCGGACGAACGGCGCGGACGTTCTCCAGGTTTTCTATCGCCCGATCAAAGAGGACCGTCGCCCTTTCTGCGGAGCCGGCCTCAAAGAGCTGTAGTCCGCGATTAAAATCCTCGCGGGCGATACTGAGGTAATTACCAAGGACGGGATAGAGCGGATCGGTGATCGTGAGTTCGCGGCCTTCGTCAAGACTGAGCGCGGCTGTTACCAACTGCAAAAGTCGCTGTATCTCGACGTTGTCGGTGACGTTGGTCTGCTCCCAGGTCTGTTGCGCTTCCAACAGCGTGTCGCGGGCCGATACGTACTCGTCCTGGGTGTACAGCGTGTTTGCCGCGGTCAGGAGTTCACGAACGCGGCGAACGACGAGGATGTTTTCCGCCTCGCGAATCTGCACACCGACGTCCTGGACGATCGCGTCAGCCTCAGCGCGAAGCTCCGTGTCCTCACGCAAATCAAAGGCGGCCACGTAGGCCTCGCGCGCGTCGTTCCAATTGGCGCGCGCCGCGGGAACCTGGAGCTGTGAGATCGCGGCGCGGGCGTCGGCAATTCGCTGCTGCGCATCGGCAATAAGTGCGTCGGACTGGGCAATAAGCGCCGTGGCTTCGGCAGCGCCCTCATCGGCGCGGGTAAGCACGATCTGGATTCGGTTCTGAAGACGATCCAGACGCGCGTACTCCTCGACGATCGGAACAAGATCCTGAATGTACGCGGAATCGTTCTCGAGGCGTTCTCGACTGGCAACGATCTGCGCGATCCGCGTCGTTAACTCGGCGGAGATTTCGCCAAACGTCGCGAGCGCCCGGTCGGGAAACCTGACCGTGCGCGCCAACTCGGCATCCGCGCTTTGGTCGAGTACACCCTCGACGAGCGGCTCTGCGGCGGTCAATCTCTCGGTAAAACCGGGAAGAAGTTCCTCGGAACCGGCGGTCGTCAACTGAGAGATTCCCGCCGCCACCTCCGCTTCCTCGCGCGCAACGCGGGCTATCGTGGTCTCCCAACGCGTGCTCACCTCGGCAAGACGCCGGAGCGTGCTCTCTGAGACCAAGTCGGACGGCTCGGCTTCATAGCTCTCAAACGTAGATCGCCACGACGCCGAGCCGTCTTGCAGCGAGAGATAGACTCCCTCGGCGACCTCTTTAACCGTTTCAAACGAGGCGAGGTTGTTTATTCGCGCTCCGAGCGCGTCGACGAGCGCGGTCATCGGTCCGCTCAATTCCTCGAGACTCGCAAGCGAGGCTTGCAGCGCCTGGGCGTCGACAACAAGGCCAGCCACTTGGCCGGGCAGTTGCTCTGCTTCGATCGGCGCCGCGTTGTCGGGGAAAACGCCGACGGTCGCCGCGTAGCTTTGCTCCAATAAGGTAGCGACGCTCAAAGCGGTAGCGAAGCGCGTACCGGCGACATCGTAACGATCCGTGGCGACGGCGGCCAAACCCTGCTCGTAGAGCGTGTCCGCTTGCGTAATGGCGTTATCGGAGAGCCGATCAAGATAACTCAGGTAAGCCGATTCAAACGTATTCTGGATCCCCTCCTCGTCGCGAAACTCGGGTCGACCGCGAGAGATAAACTCCTGAATGTTGAGATACCAGTCGACCGGTTCATCGGGAAATTGGAGCGGGACTTGGGATTTTAGGACGGAGACCTCAGCTGACACGGCACGGGCGTCTTCGACCGCCGCATAGACGGTCTCGGCGATAGAAAAGAACGACGCCAGCGACGCCGGTGGGACCGCAAGGACGTCGACTTCGGCGACATCGAGGACACGGTTACCCTCGGTTTCATATGGGGCAAACACCTGAGCAAACGAATCCGCCAACAAAACGAGCTGCTCGACCGCGGCGTTTACCGATGCAACAAAGATGTCCCCGTAGCCGCGTTCGTCAAAGCGATCGCGTTGCAGTTCGCGAACCGTGAGGTAGCGCGCGACGGCAGCGGTGTACTGAGCTTCGGCAACGAGTTGGCGGGCCTCATCCATCGCCTCATCGACCAGAGACCGATCAAATGCGAGCTGGGCGACGATTCGCGCGTCCCGGATTTGCTGAACTACGCGCTCGTTGGGAAACTCGTCAAGCTCCTCCATCGTATCGATGATCTCGAGCGTACGAGCGAGGTCATCCGGGTTGTTTACCAGATTGTCGATCAGCTGTTCGAACAACACGTTGTACTCTCCGCGGATCTCGCGAATCGTACGCATCAGCGCTTCCGCCTCGAGAATTCGATCCGGATCGTCACGCACCGTCTGCTCAAGGAGAAGAATGGCTTCGTTAATCCTATTTTCCGCTACCAGCTCGCGGGCCTGGCGGATCGGGTCCTCCGGCGTGCCTCCCGCGTAGGAAGCCAGCGATACGCTGCATATGAGAATTGCCGTTACGATCGTCAATCGGCGGCCGTCTATCATCCCCTACCCATTGGGAGTTTACCACGTCGACGACCCGATGAGCTATCGGCGCAAAACAATACCATGTATAGAATAATCGGCATGGGCGGGATAGAATAAAAATCAGATGCGTCCCGCCTACACCGTGATCGCGGTATTTCTCGCCCTAATACCCCTTTCCTTGTCCGCGGTTGGTGTATCTGAGTCCTATAACGATTGGTACGGAGATCTCGCCGAGGGGAGCGAGGACGTCGAAAACACCGGCTTAACTGCATTTCCGACACTCTTGATACCGATTGGCGGCGAGTATGAGGCGATGGGGACGGCGTACACCGCAGTCGGGCGGGACGCGAGTTTTATCGATTCGAACCCGGCGGCGAGTTCCAACATCGAAGAGACAAAAATCGCCCTTTTTCATAACAACTGGATCGCCGATACCAATATCGAAAGTCTGGCCTACACCACGAGATACGAGGACTTTGGCGTTGCCGTTGGCGGAAAGTATCTTCACGTACCGTTTACAGAGTACGACAGCTTTGGCGTCCAACAGGCGACCTCGCGCTACACCGAGACCGTCGTCGCGGCCAATCTGTCCTACAACTTTCTCGACAACTTTTATTTCTCCGGTGTCTCTGCGGGTGCAAATCTCAAGTTTGCAGCTCGTCGGGTACCCGGAATTGATGCCGGCGACGATGTGGCCGGCGCCGGAGTTATGACAGACGTCGGTCTCCTCACGCGTTTTGACCTGTTGAAGTTCTATCCGTCACGCCATCGCAACTTTTCGGTCGGAACGGTCGTCAAGAACCTCGGGCCGAACGTTCGCGATGATCCCTTACCGACGGTTTGGACAACGGGAATCGGCTACTCGCCGATACGCCCGCTTCTGCTTGCCGCCGACGTCAACATTCCGTTCAACCCATTTTCGTCGGCTCCGGCGGAGTCTCCGGGATTTGCCGTCGGAACGGCGGTCACCGTTACCGATTTTTTTGTCATGCGCGGCGGATTCCTTCTCCGAGGCGGTAATCCGCGAATATCGATGGGGGGCAGTGTCGGCGTCGATCGAATGACGATCGACGTAAACTACACGCTTGATATGACGACCCAGCTCACGGCGTTTGACCGATTTAGCGTCGGTGTCTCGTTTCCGCTCGGTGATCGCGGGCGCGGTGATCGCGACGAGCAGGTGCGCTCGCTCTATCTCGACGCACTTGAAGCGTTTGCGGTCGGAAACCTCGAGCGGACGATAGAACTCTGTCTCGAAGCGGTCGAACTCGATCCGAGCTTTCAACCCGCGGTGGAGACTCTGATGATGGCCCGTCGTATGTTGGATCTCCAGAACCAGATCGACGTGATCCGTTTTAGCGAGGAAAGCATCGAGGGCAGTCTCGAGGAAGACGATCCCGAATCGACCGATTTACCGATCGACACCGTTGACGAGGACCCTAACGCCGACGAGTAGAGAACCGACCAAGGATCGAACGCACCAGGCCGACGTTTTGGTCGCCGCCAGCGGATTGCCCTATTTCGATCGTTCGGACACCCTCTCGCGGCAGCAACACCAGGTAGGCGAGCGCTCGTTCTTCGGTTTTACGGACTCGATCAACAAAGATCGGATACGCGTACATCTTTTGCTTGCCGACGCGAACGTCCTGAGCGGCCTCGCCGAACAGCGCACCCCGGACAACCGAGTGGATCGGCGGTGTACACGCGAGAATCCGTGAGCCGTCGGGCGTTTTCTCGATGAGCTCCTCACCCGAGGGGCTCGTCGCGCGAACGTTTCCAGCGCCGTCGAGGACGATTACCTCAACTTCGATTCCGGCGAGAACTTGCGCCAGGGTGCGCTCGAGGGCATCGGCGTACTCGACGATCTTGCGTGTACGGCGCTCGAGCGCCCTTCCGTACTCGCCGATCGCGGCGCCGAGATCGCCAAACTCCGTAAAACGACTCTCGCCCCGGCCGACGCCGCGGCGACGATCGGAGATAAACGCCCGCTCCAACGATTGCGCAAGGAGTCGTGAACGTCGCGCGGTCATTATCGCCCCCGATATCATCGCGGCGCCGACACACAGCAACAGTCCCGCCGCAATCTCGATGTTGCGCAGGACGAGCCTCTCTGCGTTCGCGTGCTGCAGGACCGAGTAGGTCGATACGAGTAGAACGACCAGTCCAACGATGATCACAAGAGAAACGGCAAACACCGTCCGGGCCCGCGTCCGGTTGAGAAATACCACTTCCATGTCAGTCTTCCGCGAGCGTCATCGCCCGGAGATCATTGTCGCGGGCGATAACAAGGATTCGATCCTGTTTTTCGAGAACGGTTTGCGCCTCCGGGAGGATAAATCGGGTGAATAAAAGCGCCCCACCCTCGCTGTCGTAGGTCTCTTCAGGACGCCGGATTCCGACTATGTTGACCCCATAGCGATTCCTTATGTCGAGCTCGCTCAGCGATTTGCCCACCATACCGCGGGGAATACCCATAACAACAAACGCGTACCCGTCTTCGAGTTCAACAAGCCGCTCGGCGCCCTGGCGTGTGAGTTCGACGGCAAGTCGTCGCGCCTCACGCGCCTCGGGATTAACAACCTCGAGAACACCCAGCTTGTTGAGTATTCGCCGATGAACCTCGGAGACCGCCCGGGCGTAAACAATCGGAACGCCGAGCTCCTGAACGGTCATAGACGCGATCATACTCGCTTCAGTGCGTTCGCCGATCGCCACAACCGCGATATCACAGCTCGCGACCCCCGCTTCCTTGAGGACCTGGGCATCCGTGACGTCACCAACGACGCTCTTGTCGACAAATCCGTCGATCGTACCGACGTTCTGCTCCGAATTATCGACCGCGATCACGTAGGCGTCGGTCTCGGCAAGGGCCTCGCACAAAAATTGACCAAATACGCCCAAGCCAAGAACCGCAATAGACTTATCTCGTTCGGCCATATCTCCTCCTACCCAACTACTATGTCACTTTCGGGATACCGCAGTTCACGATGCCCAGACGGTGGCTGAATCGCCGTGAGCAGCGTGAGCGGTCCGAGCCTTCCGATAAACATCAGCGCGATTATTACCAGTCGACCGATCGGCGAGAGCGCGCCGGTGATACCGACCGACAGTCCGACCGTACCGATCGCCGAAACAACTTCAAAGAGGAGCGACTCAAACGGAGCAGTTTCCGACACGGAGAGGACGATCGTCGCCAGAAACGCGACGGAAATCCCGGCAATCACCAGAACCATCGCCTGCGAGACAACTTTACGATCGATTCGTCGCCCAAAAAGCGACGCGTCGCGATCCCCACGCAGGTGGCGACGAAAGTCGGCAATCAGGACGGCGATGGTTCCGATCTTAATGCCTCCCGCCGTTCCGCCGGACGCGCCGCCGACAAACATAAACGGAATCATGATCAGGACGGTCGAGAGCGCGAGACTTCCAAACGGAACCGTGTTAAAGCCCGCCGTCCGCAGGGTAACGGATTGAAACAACGCCGCGAGGTACTTCTCAGAGAGGCTTCGTTCCGCGAGAACGCCGCGTGCTTCAAACAGGTAAACGAGGACACATCCAATCGCGACCAGCGCGACGGTCCCCGACACCGCCGTTCTCGTCGCCGCGGATCGTCTGAATAAACGACCCGGCGGCGTACCGCGTTTTCCTCTCCGCCGAAGGAGAACTCCTACTTCCTCTTCAAAGAGGATCATCGTTGAGAAACCGATACCGCCGGCGATGATTAGGACGATTACGGTCATATTTACCGCGAACGATGCCGAGAACTGCTCGAGGCTGTCCGAAAAGAGCGCAAAACCGGCGTTGCAGAACGCGCTTACGGCGTGAAAGAGTCCAAGTCCAAATGCCTCGAGAAGCGAACCGGCGTGGCGCCTCATGGCGAGGGTGAGAATCACGGCGCCGATAAGCTCGAACATAATCGTGTAGATAAATACCTCGTTGAGCTGGCTTTTGACCCGGGCGCGGTTGCGCTGATTCAACATAAAGGAAAGAAGTTCAGCCTCGCTCGCGGTGAGCCTCTGGCGTATCAGCGTTACGCTCGCCAGCGAAAACGCCATTATTCCGAGTCCGCCGATCTGGATCAGCATAAGGATGACGATTCGGCCAAACAGCGCAAACGTCTCCGGCGTGTCGACAACGATCAGGCCGGTTACACATACGGCGGATACAGCGGTAAAGAGGGCGTCCAAGAAGGTTAGAGAAATCCCCGGGACGGTCGCAAACGGAAGCATGAGAAGCGCGGCGCCGACGAGCGCCGTACATGCAAAACTGAGTACGACGACCCGTGCCGGACTGCGCCAAAGAAGCGCGATTAATCGTTCCATTCTCTTACCACGTCCACCTTCGTGCGCGCGCTATGACGCGCATCGCGCCGAGCGCGTCGGCCGCACTCGATCGGCTCTCACGGTGAGGATTCTGGAGTAAGGCGATCGCTTCCGCAACGACACCGGAAAAGTATCCGGACGGTTCCGGTCGTCTCCGGATCGAGTCGGAAAGCGAGCGGTAGGCGCTGTAGTACGGGCTTTCTTTGGATCGCCGCCAGGTAAACTCACCATTCCCCACGCAAATCTCACCGCTTTCAAACGACAAGACGATCTCGAAGACCAAATAGTCGCGCTCGGAGCCGTGCTCTATCGTAACCGGCACTCCCCGCTTTGCGAGTCGACCGATAAAAAACGTCGATCCACGATTCGTCTTGATCGCGCCGTAGCGCTTCTTTAGCTCGACCGTATCGGCGCACAGATACGCGATCGCGTCCAAAAGGTGCGTTCCGTCGTGTAGAAAGACCCTGTCACGACGAGCAGTACGCCCAAAAAAAAGCCGGCCGTGGACGGAGAGCAAATTCCCAAACTCCCCGGTTTCTACCGCTTCAGCGGCAAGCAAATAGTCGCGGGAGAAGCGACGTTCGTGATTCACAACGATGCGCGTCCGCCCTTGTTTCTCGCGAGCGACAATGCGACGCGCCGAGCGATAACTGTGGGCGAGCGGTTTTTCGCATATTACGACTGGAATCGATCGATCGACCGCGCAGGCGACGTATTTCTCATGACTATCGGGGTGGGTCGCAACGACGACAATCTGAGGTTTGGTCTCCTCCAGTAGGCTCTCGACCGTCGAATAACCAGGGGCGTTCCATCGTTGGGCAAACGCCTCGCGACGCTCCGCGCTTGTATCAAAACCGCCGGCGATCTCGCATGCCGGATTGGCGTGGATCGCTCCGGCGTGGGTCGCGGGCTTCTCTCGGAGCGGATCGTCCTCCAACAAAGAGGCGATTCGTCCCAATCCGACGATCGCGGCGCGGTACATCCGACTAGCCGAGAAACGGACGTACGTCGGTCGCGATCGCTCCGGCTCGACGCGCCGCTTCGATTCCGACGTCGGAATCTTCGAGAACCTGACACTGCCCGACGGGAACGCCAAGTCGTGCGGCGGCCTCGAGAAAGATATCGGGAGCGGGTTTGGGCTCGTTCACATCATCCGCCGTGACCAGGGTGGTAAAGAGATGGGCGAGTCCCGTCCCTCGTAGAACGATGTTGGCAACTCCGATTCCCTCATTGGTCGCCGCGGCTATCGGCATTTGACCGGAATGAGCCTCGACCAGCGCAAGTGTTATCGGAAACGGGCTGATTCGGGGGACGTGGCGAACATACGCCTGGTCCTTCGCCATCGAAAAGCGAGCAGCATCGATCACCGTTCCGTTCTCGCCTAGTCGCGCGAGTACATCCTCGGTCGTCCGTCCCCAAAAACGGTCAAACTGCTCGCGCCGTAGCTCCACTCCCAGATCATCAAGAGACTCTCGCCAGGCGAGGAAATGCGCGTCTTTCGTGTCGAGGAGCGTACCGTCCAAATCGACGATGAGCGCTCGCGCTTCCGGATCTACCCGCAAACTCATATAACGATCTCTCCGGCGACGATAATTTCGCGAGTCGAACCGTCGGCCAGGCGCGCGCTTACGTTTGTCGCCTCACCGGATATCATCACGTCGTTGTGGTACCCGCTCAGGTTGAGCCCAAAGCTTTCGTACTCCGAATCAGCGAGTTCACCGCCCCCTTCCAGGCAGTCCGGAAATGCAAAACCGAGCGCGATATGACATGCCGCGTTCTCGTCGAATAACGTGTTCTGAAAGATGACGCCGGAGCGAGCGATTGGAGAGGAACGGTCGACCAGCGCCACCTCGCCGAGCCGTCGATTGCCTTCCTCGAGAGCGAGGAAACGATCGAGCGCGTCGGCGCCCTCCGTCGCTCCAGATCGAACGACGCGACCGTCGGAAAAATCAAGCCAGCCATCCTTGACGAGTGACCCGAGAATGCGGACCGGTTTTGTGATCGCCACTCTCCCCGTCGTCGTCCGCGCATCGGGAGCGGTAAAGACCTCTTCGGTTGGGATATTGGCGATAAACTGCGTTCCATCGGGCGTTTTGGCGCCACCGCCAACCCATCGGGCCCGTGAGTGCAGGCCGATCCGCAAATCGGTGCCCTCGTCGCGAAAGTGCAGCTCCGCGATCTCGAGATCGTTGAGCACCTGCGCCCGACGATCGAGCTCGTCCACGTGATCTCGCCAAAACCTCACCGGATTCTCGTCATTGAGACGGAGAATGGGGCTAAATACTTCCCACATACGCTTAAGGGCGCGCTCGTCCGGTGGACAGTCAAAGATATAGGACGCCCACGGGATCGACGGCACGGCCATGACCAACCATTGAATCTGGTCCGAAGCGACTGCTCGCCGGTACTCCCGATCGGTTTCGCCGTACGCTCGGGTCAAGCGGGCGGCTTTGTCGATATCCACACCATCCAGCGCACGTGGATCGTACGGCGACTTTAGCGACAACAGCGCCCATTTCTCGTCGAGTATCTCAGAGTGGCGTGAGCGACGGTAGGCGGGGACAAAGTCAAGAAAACGCTCCTCGCTGTTCTCGATTCGCGTTCGCGTGAGTCGGTCGGCGGTAAACTCGAAATCAACGTACGCCGCGCCGTTTCGATACGCAGCGGTCGCAACTGCCTGGGCCGCATCGATATTCTCGGGTTCCACCCGAATAATGAGGCATTGCCCGCCTTGGATATTGAGTCCGCCGACGGCGATCTCGGCCATGAGGGAGAGGTACTCGGGAACTTCCATTCGGCATCTTAGCATGCGCGAGGTTGGCCGTGTATACTCGCGCACAATGCCAACCAACGCCCAGAGATCTGTGCTACGCCTCGGTGCCCCACTTCTCGGCAGCAACCTAGCGATGTACATCTACCGTCTTGCGGACTCGGCTATGGTTGGCCGTCTGGGCGTTGAACCTCTTGCGGCAATAGCGATCGCGACACTCTATACAAACGTCCACGAGATGTTTATCTGGCCGGTTGCGCTCGGCGTGCAAGCGATCGCCAGTCGAAGATTTGGACGCGACGGCCAACTCGGCACCTCAATTGGTGAGGTCGCGTCGAGCGGGCTCCTTGCCGGCGCGATTGCGGGTGGTGCCGCGCTCCTTCTGGCCCTCGCCGCGCCCGTCCTACTGCCGGTCCTCGCGCCGGAGTTAGCACCGATAGCCGTGCCCTACGTATTGATCAATGCCCTCGCCTTTCCGATCGTCGGTCTCGCGGCCGCCCTGCGGGGCGCGTTGTCGGCTATCCACCGAACGAGTATCGTCATGGTCGGGATCGTAGTCAGTAACGTCTTAAACGTGTTGCTCAACGCGATTTTTATCTTCGGATTCCGCGGTATACCCGCGCTCGGAGTAACGGGAGCGGCGATCGGCACCGCAGTCGCTCGCGTCATCTACCTGGCAATCCTCGGAGCCGTCGCGATAAAGACGTTTGATTGGCCGAGGCCCGTTCCGGTTCTCGTCGGACGCATAATCCGGATTGGTGCGCCGGTCGCAATTCAAAATGCGATCGCGATGACCGTTGTCCTGTTGTACCAGGCGATGCTTGGGACCCTTGGCGCCGTCTACCAGGCCGTTACCCACGTTATTTTTGCGACGTATCGTATCAACAAGACGCTCGTCGGTGGTTTTGCCAACGGCGCTGCGATCCTCGTCGGCAATGCACTGGGTCGCGACGACACGCCGGGCGCGATTGAGATCGTGCGTGCGCAACAGCGAATCGCGGCCCTTATCGGCGGGACGATACTCATCGTCGTCATTTCAATTCCAGCCACGGTTGCCGGCGTTTTTAGTCTGTCGGGTCCGGCCCTAGCTCTCGCGATCGCGGGATTTCGGTTTTTCTCCGTATTCTATTTGGTCGAAATCGTTGCGTACTCACTCGAGATCATATTTACCCATAACGGATGGGGACGTTTTGTTCTTGGGAGCGAGGCGATTACCAACCTTATTGGAATCGTCGTCTTACCGGCGGTTGCGATATTCCTCCTCGACCTCGGGTATCGCGGCGCCTGGGCTGGATTTACCGTGTATCAGATCGGACACGCCATAATTCTATTTGCCGGTTATCGCAGCCGAAGATGGACCCGCGTCGCCGTCGAGCGATCTGCATAAATATATACGCTTTGAGCGGCCCCCTTGCCTATTTGGGCGAAACTTGTGCATGTTTATGTAGAAATTTCTATAAGGGGGAATCTATGCGCAAAGCACTGATCATTGGCATCGCTGTCATCGCCGCGATCGCACTCATCGGGTGTGACAACGCCGAAGAAGCCGCTCCGGCTCAAGGCGACGGCACGACGTTTGTAACCATCGGTACCGGAGGGGTAACCGGCGTATATTATCCGACCGGCGGAGCGATAAGCCGCATGGTAAACGCACAAAGCGACCAGTACGGGATTCGAGCTTCGGTTGAGTCGACCGCTGGCAGCGTTTTTAACATCAACTCCGTCCTCAACGGTGACCTCGAGTTTGGCATCGCCCAATCGGACCGCCAATTCCAGGCGATCAACGGATTGGCTGAATGGGAATCCGCCGGTGCCCAGGAAGCACTTCGTTCGGTTTTCTCGATTCATCCGGAATCGATCACCCTCATCGCCTCAGCCGACAGCGGCGTATCAGGCGTCGAGGACCTCGCCGGCCTTCGCGTCAACATCGGTAACCCAGGCTCCGGTCAGCTCCAGAACAGCCGTGACGTTCTATCGGCTTTTGGTATGAGCGAAGACGACATCAACGCCGAGCAGGTTCGTGCAGTTGAAGCGCCTGGCCTTCTCCAGGACGGACGTATTGACGCGTTCTTCTACACCGTCGGTCACCCTAACGGTAATATCACGGAAGCGACCAGTGGACGAATCGCCGTCCGGATCGTCGATATCGTCGGATCCGGCGTAGAGGATCTCCTCGGCGAGTTCCCGTACTACGCGGCGAGCACGATCCCGGCATCGTTGTATCCGCAGGCCGCCAACGAAGCGGACGCGACGACGATTGGTGTTAAAGCAACGCTCGTTACCAGCGCGGACGTATCCGACGACGTTGTATACGCGATCACCAAAGAGGTCTTCGAGAACTTTGAGGACTTTAAGTCACTTCATCCGGCTTACCAGGTGTTGACCCCCGAAAGCATGCTTGAGGGTCTTTCCGCTCCGCTTCACGCCGGAGCGATCCGTTACTACGAGGAAGCGGGAATGATCGACATGATCAACCCGGACCTCCTTCCGTAGCAACTACGGTACGTAGCAACGCGGACGACGTTTAACGACGTCGTCCGCTATTTTTTAACCTCGGGAGTATCATCGATGTCAGACGTTGAGAATAGAGAACTGGAGCGAATTCTTCAGGAGGAAACCGGCATAACTCGCGTCCATCGCCGGGTCGATCGCCTGGCGATATCGTTTGTCGCCCTGGCGTGGGCGTTGTTTCAGCTCTCTTTGCCCCGACTCGTGATACTCGACAGCGTGACAATCCGGGCGATCCACCTGGCGTTTGCGATCGCGCTGGTCTTTCTCGGCGTCCCATTTACGCGAAAACGGGCCCACGACATCCCCGGCTTACACTCCCTAAAACACACGCCGTTTGTCGACCTTCTTCTCGCGCTCATCGGCGTGATCGCCGCCCTTTACATCGTTCTCGATTGGGAGGGAATAACCTCGCGCCTCGGTATCCCGATCACGCGCGATATCGTGATGAGTATTGTACTCATCGTCCTGCTATTTGATGCCGCCCGCCGCGGTATCGGATTGCCGATGGTGATTATTGCTATCGTCTTTTCACTTTATGCGTTTTTCGGTCCCTATCTTCCCGGTGTCCTTGCCTTTCGGGGCGTGAGCATTACCAAGTACGTAAGCCAAATCGTGCTTTCGACGGAGGGGATCTACGGTATACCCCTCGACGTCTCGGCTCGGACGGTCTACCTGTTTGTCCTATTCGGCGCGCTGCTTGAACGTTTTGGCGCCGGCCACTTTTTTAACGATGTGTCGATCTCTCTTCTCGGCCGCTACAAAGGCGGTCCAGCCAAGGCCGCGGTCGTTTCGAGTGGATTTACCGGACTGGTGAGCGGTTCAAGTATCGCCAACGTTGTCACAACCGGAACCTTTACGATCCCGCTCATGAGGAAGGTCGGCTACCCCGCCAAAACCGCCGCGGCTACGGAAGTCGCCGCCAGTACAAACGGACAACTTATGCCTCCGATCATGGGAGCGGCGGCGTTTATCATCGCCGAATACCTCGCCTTGTCTTACTTCGAAGTCATTCGCGCGGCCTTTATCCCCGCGTTTGTGAGCTACATCGCTCTTTTTTATATAACCCACCTCGAGGCCTCCAAACTCGGTCTCAAAGGTCTCCCGGATCCGGAGATTCCACGCTTTCGCGAGGTTATCGCCAAAGGGTACCATCACTTTATTCCGCTGGTCATTCTGATCTACGAGTTGGCGGTGCTGCGGCGATCGCCGAATCTGGCGGTTTTTAATGCGATCGTCATCCTCGTCGCAATCTACTTTGTTCGCGAGGTGTTCCTTGCGCGACGCGCCGGCGAAAAGGTTGCACCGACGCTAAAACGCTTGGTCAGCGAGCTCGGCACTGGTTTGATTACCGGTAGTAAAAACATGCTTCCGGTAGCCCTCGCAACCGCAACAGCCGGAATTATCGTCGGTATCGTCAACATGGGGATCGGGAGCCGTATCGTCCAGGTTGTAGAGGTCCTCTCGATGGGCAACGTATTTCTCCTCCTGTTTATCACGGCGTTTGTCAGTCTCGTGATTGGGATGGGACTCCCGACGACGGCCACCTACATCGTTATGGCCTCGATAACCGTCCCGGTTATCACTCAACTCGGCGGCAACGTCGGCCTGGTGATACCGGCGATCGCGGCGCACTTGTTCTGTTTTTACTTCGGTATTCTCGCCGACGACACGCCGCCGGTTGGTCTGGCCGCCTACGCGGCGGCGGCGATCGCCAAGTCTGATCCGATTCCGACCGGCGTAAAGGGCTTTATCTACGACCTCCGAACGGCGGTCATACCCTTTATGTTTGTTTTTAATCCGATGTTGTTGCTCGTTGGATCGGAAGGTTGGTTCCAGGGCATCTACGTGTTTATCACTGCGGTGTTTGGCGTACTGGCGTTTACCAATGCGGTACAGGGTTGGTTTCTGACGTCAAATCGATGGTACGAGATTCCGATATTTCTCCTGGCGAGCGGGCTGTTTTTTCTCCCGAATGTCGTGAGCGACTGGTTATCGCTGGGACCTGTCGCGACCTATGCGCTACTCCCGGTCGGAATCGCCGTCTACGCGCTGGCGTGGGGATTGCAGAAGTTGCGGCTGCGCTACTTCTCGCCAAGCGTCGAACCGGCGTAGACGTCGCCGTGTCCGAGCTTTTTCGCGAGCCGAGTTAAAGCGGTCTGTTCCGACGCGTCGAGCGCCGCCATCGCCGCTACAAAGCCCTGGGCGACGCTCGGGAAGTAGTCGGCGATAAGGCGCCTACCGGTCGGGGTCAGCTCAAGCATCATGCGACGTCGGTCGTTTTCATCCCGTGTACGGGTTACGTAGTCTCGTTTAATCAGGTTTTCGACGACAAGGCTGATGTTGCCCTTTGTCTTCATGATTTTTCTCGCGATATCGGCCTGACACATGCTCCCGAGATGAAACAGAGCCTCGAGAACGGCGAACTGAGAGATCGTTAGATCATCCGGCAAGGGAGCAGTTTCCAAGGCTCGTCGTTGAACGCTTTCCGAAGCCCGCGTAATCGCGATAAACAGGGAAAGCGCTCGCTTTTCTTCCGCGGATCCGTCGAAATGGCTGGGCATACCTCTCCAGTGCCCATGTAATATAGGTCAATGTTAAACCATTAGGCAAGAAGTTCAACGCGACTAAAGATATAGTCGAGATTGTCCTGCTTGATTACAACGCGGTTGTAACTTGTTCCGGCGAGATTTATCGGGTCACGGGCGCGATATAGCATATGTTTCTGCTCGCGCCGCGAGTCGTACCAATAAACCAGGCGCAGTTCTCCGTCGGCTATCTCTAAACTGGTCATACCGCGTTTTCCGAGTACGCAGCCCGAGTTAAACATCGTCGGCACCAATAGGTGCTCCTGGTACAGGCTCTGCTCGCTTGTATGGGAACCTCCGCCGTTGCTGATGTCGAGCAACTCGCTTTTGAGGTGCTCGATACGCCTTTGGATTTCCTCTTGCTTTTTACTTCGGGGATACTTGCGACACAAACGCTCTATCTCAAACTGGATTAAGTCCATCTTGGACATCGATTCAAATAAAGGACGATGCGTGTGCCCGATTATCGCCAGGACCTTCTGTCGACTGGCAAACTCGTATACTCGTCGCTCGGTCTTAAACCGCTTTCGACTACTGGCCGCCACCGTGTAATTGCGGATCCGCAAGGGGTTTGCCAGATATCGGAGTGCGGCACGCACTAAATGGTTATGGTTTACGTACCAGCGGTTTGTCTGATGACCGTGAAAGATAAAGATCGTTCCAAAATGATTCTGCAGGCGTAAGCCCTCGATAACCTCGCCTGAATAGGTCTCCGGCGCGATATTCCGATCGCGAAATTTTTGAATATGTGGACCGCCCTCAAGCAACTCGAGATCGTGGTTTCCGACTATCCGCGTCAGATCGTTACGTTGGGCAAACACTCCGAAACTCTCGTACACAGCGGGCCATTGCCGAACGATCTCGCGCATCGAGAAGCGCTGTAGCTCCTCGACGTCGCCGTTCAACACCAAATGAAAGCGCTGTTGACCGTAGTAGTCGCGCAAGACTGTCGTAAACAGATCGGCATTCGCCCTAAAGTCGTCGAGGCGCGATCCGTTGCCCATATGGAGATCGCTAAACACGACCAGACGATCCTGGACCGTCAATTCTCTCGTCGGTGATCGGGTGTAGAGTTCGTTAAGAATACGATCGTGAAAGCTCAGCTCCGTCACCTGGCTATTGTGTGTACGTTTCGTTAGCACTTTGTTACAAGTGGTAGTATATGCGAAGAATAGCTGATCGCGGTATTATTTGATTGATGGATAGAGTCGGTCAGCCGAAGTACCTCGCCTATGATGAAAAACACCGGGAACAGTTTCTTTCGCAACTCGGAACCTTTTCGCCCGGTGAACGAGACGTGTTTCACAAGCTCTGTCAGAACTGGCAACCAAAAATACCGTACGAACGTTTTGCGGCGATCATAAGCCGCGAGGACAGTTCCACCGCGGCAGACGTTGCCTCGATTATGGATAAACTCAAACAACGCCGCCTCGGCCTGCTCAGGTCGGAGTATCGCGAGGGCGAGCGTCGTCGCTCTTCGATTATTCTCACCGAGCAACACGATCCCGTTTTCTACCGGGAGCTCGTCGAAGAGTACTTCGTCGATATGATCGAATCGATCACAAATCCATTTCCCTTTCTTTCGACTCTCCGCAGTGAGTTTGATGGAGTCCCCCCGGGCGTGTTCCACGTTGTGACCTCAAATGAGATCGCGCAGTTCTTTTCGGGTGAGAAGAAGAGCGCCAAGGCGCTTGCGATCCCGGTTCTCGACGACGAGCAGATTCTTGTCAACTCCGACAAGCTGCGACCGTTTCTGAACCTCGCTATCCTCAAAATGCGACATCATCTTTCGAGCACAAGTCTGCTTGGAGCGATAGCCAAGCTTCTCGATTCGAGCTTGCTTAACTTAAAGGACAAAATATCCGGCAAGGAACCGTCTTTTTGGCATCAGTTTGCGTCAACGGTCATCGAAAAACGCGCCGATCTCACCCACAATCGCAACGTTTCGGTCAGCCCGCTGTTTTTTCACGCCGCGTGGATCGTCCGCGCGCTTGTCGAAGCGCAGCTCGCCGAGGCGGAAGAGAAGAAACGTCTTGCCGAAGAGCAAAACCTTGATCACGAGGCGATCGCCCTGGCGATCAAGGACGCTCCCGAAGGGATCATCGACGAGCAGGGACTCGACAACATATTTGAGACCCAGAAAGAGAAGTACGGCGATCGCATCGCCGCGTTTAAGGACCGCTTTTTCACAATTTTTGTTGACGCGCGCGATCGAAAGTCGCTTCCGACGATCGTTCGACTTGATCAACGTTATATCCATCGGGACAACGTTTTCCCGATGTTTATCGAGCACTTTCACGAGATCGAGGTTGATCTCAAAGCGGAGTTTATTCTTCGAATGGAGCGCAGCCTTCGTGGGGCAACGCGCCGGACGGACAACGCGTTTCTCAGTGTCGAGAACTTTGAAGCTGCGATCGCGTCGAGCGTTCGTTCCAGGTCGGAATACCTGGCCGCAATGATAAAAAACCCGGGGATTCTGGCCGAAGCGATGATTTTGCACGCTAAGCAGAACAAACTGGCGGGTAGCGTCCATGAACTCAAGGACCGATTGTCACTTTACTTCGATCCCGACACTCTCAAACCGCTGCCGTTACGCGAGTGGTTCAGCCTCCGGCTCACCGAGATTTTTGAGCACGCGTTTGAAAAGCTACCGATCATTCGAAGGATTTGGATTCGTTTGTCGGGTAAGTACGACTCACTCCGCGGTAAATTCATTGGGACCGGCATTACTCCGTCGTCCAGCCGTACCTACGACGCGCCGGCTCGCGTAGAACCACGTCGCAGTAAACGACAGGCAGGTCGGCGACCATCGTCGAGCGCGCGCCCACCGCGAGTCGAACGACCGCGCCGGCGAAGATCGGTACCAAATACCGAGGTTAAAAAGCGGCCGTACTCAAAGAAGCAGATCGACTCCGCCTGGGACAGCTTTGGCGACGCAATCCGTAAAGACCCGAAGTAACGCGTCGGAAAAAAGAGCTTAGATTGTCTGCGTCTGTTCCGCTGAGCGTCCCGTGCCCACAAACACGACACCCGACGTCATCCAACAATCTTCGTACGGAGCGCTATCCTGACGTTCGAGTATAAAGTCGAAGACGACGATGTCGTCGCCCTGGTACAGCGCGACCCGTTGAACTGCTCGGTCGCCGCGGACAACCGTGTCGGCGTATTCGGCCCGACTATAATCAAGCATGATCTGGTAGATTCCGCTTTTGATCATGCTGGTAAATCGCTCAATCGGACCGGTCATCGATCGATTTGCGGGACTTGCAAATCGAAACGCGATCTCGATTCCATCGTCCGATTCTCCATTGTTTCCGAGCGCAAGGAGTTGGATCTCGACCACGTCTCGCGGCGACAAGGAGGGCTCCGGTTGCGAGTTCTCGAGCGGTTGAGCCGATTCGACGCTGTTGCACGCGGCCAACGCAATGACCACAGCAAACAGAACGATGTAACGGAACGTTTTGCTGACACGTTTAGTCATATTAAGAGAATAGCTATATGAAAGCTCATCCGGCAATTCGCTTCTCCGTCGCAATCGTCGGTGCCGGCGTCCACGGTGTTCACCATGCCCTCCGGCTAAGCGAGAGTAAAAAGATCGGCCGCGTTGCCGTAATCGATCCACACACTGAACCGTTGACGGCGTGGCAGACGCGAACGCGCAACTGCACAATGGAGTTTCTTCGATCTCCCGCTTCACATGGCGTCTCGCCCCAACTCTACGCGCTGAGACAGTTTGCGGAGCGCCAATACGACGGTCAGCGGTGGCACGATCCGCCGTATCATCGTCCCGCGACCGATGTCTTTGCCCACAACGCACGCGTGCAACTGGCCAAATTGTCGACCGATCGGTTTTCATTTGTCCGGGGGCGGGTTGAGGTAGTTCATCGAGAAAACGATCATTTTGTGCTGACCCTCGGCGACGATCAACAGATCCAAAGCGAGGCGGTCATTCTCGCTCCCGGCCAACCTCGGCCCAATATCCCGAAGTCATTCGAACGCTACGCCCCACCGATGGTCGATCACATCCACCGCCTCGGTTTTGATCCGACACCGCCGTCGCCCGGTAGTTCCGTCCTGTTTCTCGGTGGTGGTATCGCGGCCGCCCACCTCATTCTGCGCTTCGCACGTTCCCCGGTCTCGTTAACGTGGTGGCGTCGAGATAGAAACAGTATCCACCAGTTCGACGCTGATCCGTGTTTTATCGGTCCCCGCTGTCAGACTGCCTTTCCTGAGATAGCTGATTACTCCGACCGCCGGACGCTTATCACCCGGAGCCGCCGTCCCGGAAGTGTTCCTTCCGATCTTGCCGTTCGTTTGGAGAATCTGATCCAACGCGGCAAAATCGCGGTCGCGCGCATCGATTCGAGTTTCGCCAGACGCGCTGGAGGTCGTATCGCGGTGGTCGGACAGGCAAAGAACCGCCGGATCAAAGAGGAGTTTGATCGACTTATCCTCTGCACCGGTTTTCGTCGCGAGGTTCCGGCGATCGATCTCGTCGAACGGATCACCGCTGAACTCAACGCTCCGACGTCTGCAGACGGATTTCCGGTCCCGCGGCGCGATCTTTCTTGGGTAGACGGTCTGTATCTCTCCGGCGGACTTGCCGAACTCGAGCTGGGACCCCCGGCGCGCAACATAATCGGCGCCCACTTGGCCGGGCGCCGGATTACCCCCTCGCTCTTGAGATATTTACAAGCCGGACAAAGCGTCTAACCCACCGTCGACGTGAAGGATCTGTCCCGTAATCCAATCGTTGAGCGGATCGGCGAGAAACAACGCGGCTCGCGCGATATCGCCGACGGTTCCGACGCGAGCGAGAGGATGTCGAGCGGCCGCGGCCTCCTGCTTCTTTTCGTTTGAGAGAAGTCGTTCCGCAAGCGGAGTATCGGTAAGAGACGGAGCAACAACGTTGCAGCGAACTTGTTTTGCCGCGAACTCAGCCGCGTAACTCCTGGCAAATCCTTCCAGCGCGGCTTTTGCGGCTCCGATCGAGGTATGGAACTGCATCCCCCGGCCGGCGGCAACGGTGGAGAAAAGAACAATCGCGGATCCTTCAGCCGCGAGAAGACGCGCCTGAATCGCTTGGATAACCCTGACCGCGCCAACAACGTTGAGATCATAGGTCTCCAGAAAGACCTCAGGAGACAGGCGCGCAAACGCTCCAAGTGGGATAGATCCCGGCGCATAAATCAGACCGTGAATACTATCCGGGAGCGTAGCCGCTGCTTCCTCAACGGATTGCGTCACGTCGACTCCCGAGATGTCGCTCACCCTAGTGATCGCCTCGTTGCTTCCGGTTCTCGACCACGAGATTACCTGCGCGCCGTCCTCCGCAAGGAGACGAGCACATTCGAGGCCGATTCCGGTGGAACCACCGACGACAAGAAAATTCTTATTGGTAAATGAACCCATGAGGAAAAGATAGCGACGGCGTCCGAGACGCGGCCACTAGCTTGTTAACATTTCGAGGTCTTCTTCCGCCGTCTGGTGTTCCAGTATCGACGCAAAAATTGAATCGAACACCATCGGAAATACGACGTTATGAAAATAGGCCCGCTGCGCCATCTCGATTTTCATCGACTCGTACAAATGAGCTCGCTTTGCCTTGGCGAGCCGGACGTACTCGTCGTAGGTCGAATACGGTGTTTGCTCCATCGCCTCGTCTACGGGTCTGTTGATGATGTCCTGATAGCGGCCGAGCTTATTGAGAATATCAAAAAGCTGCGTCGTTTCGGCGAGGTCCTGCTCGAGGGCCGATCGATCGTTTTCGACGTCGGCAATCATCCGGGAAAACCGCTTGGGATACATCAACTCGAGCGCATCGGTGCGTCGGATGGCAACACCACGGTTGCCGAGTACATCCTCGACCGCCTCGATAACGTATCGATTTCCTCGATAATAGCGGACGAGATCAACAATCTGCTCCGCGCCGTATCTCCCATGCTCCAGCAACGACCCGACCTGCCGGGCGATCTGCTCGGGTAGCGACGGGTTTACCTGAATACTACAGGTGTCGTAGCTCGCGTTTCCCTTTTCCTGGATTATAACGGTGCGAACGGCAAACAACTCGTCTTTAGACATCGCTGCGTAGCGACTGCCGAGGATCTCCGCTTCTCGCTTGAACCGTTGATAGTACTCGTCCGCAATTCCGTGGCGATCGAGAATCTCAAAGTAGGTGCGCGAGATACGCAGACCGCCGATCGGAGCGGTAGTCTCCATCCGCTTGGCATCTATAACCGGCATTCCGATTACGTCCCATTGGCGTCCGCCCTCGGGGCCAAAGTTACCGATCGTGACCTCGCCAAGGTTTGCCCCGACGCGAATGCGTATTTGAAACATTGCGCTGAGCGGATCGGCAACGGCGTCATCACTTCTCAACCGTTTCATTATGGCAAAGGCCTGTTCCAATGCGCGCCGATCGGCGTCGCTCGCCGCGTCATCGAGAAAACGATGATCCGCGTTGTTGAAGTGGACGCTCACGCGCTGCATCTCGATACAGGTGTAGAAAAGTTCACGCGCGATGTAGAGTCGCAATTTGTCGCGATCCTCAATACGGCGGGCTTTGGCGTCGATTACGCCGCCGTAGTGAAACATCAGCGAATCCCCTTCGATCTTGTTGAGATAGCCGCCATGACGGCGAAGGACGCTGTTAAACGCTGTGTACAGACCGTTGAGGACCTCTTGGTTTTCTTTTGGAGTCAGGAACTTGGAAAGAAAGGTGTAGTTGGCGATATCGATAAAACCGATACCGATCTCTGCTTCTTCGCTCTCTTTTGGTATGCCGCCGACTTCAAGAATCGCGTCAACCAACTGTCTGGGTAAGTAAAACTCTTCAATCTGTGTGCGGAGATACTCAGACATATCTATATCCTACAGACAGTTGCAGGCTTCCACAAGATAGAATTTAGTCCAGGCCCAACATATCAAAGAAGGCGTCCTCGGAAATTATCGCGATACCGAGCGTCTGCGCTTTTTTTGCTTTTGACGATCCCGAATCGGGCGAGTTCGTCACGAGATAGTCCAGTATCGCCGATACCGAGCTTTTGACCGTGCCACCAGCGGCGCGGACCAGCTTTTCTACCTCGGAACGCGATGTTCGATTTAACGAACCGGTGAAGCAAAACGATCGTCCGGCGAGAACCCCGTCACTGGGCTCCGACACCGTTATGGCGACAGCCCCGGATTCGATGAGACGGTCCATCTGATCGTGAAGTACCGCCAGTCCGGTGCCAACGACTTCCGCGGTCTTCTCGGCAACTCCGTCTGCTTTGACCAGATCCTCGACCGCGGCCGATCTGATCTTCTCGAGCGTGTCAAAACCGGCTTCAACTATTTTAGCGATCGTGAGCTCGGCGATCCCCTCGATATCAAAGCCCGCAATAAACTTCGGAAGCGTGATCTCGCGGATCTCCCGCAAATTACCAAGCGCGCGCGTTGCGCTGATTTCCCCCATACCGTCGTACGCGGCTATCTCGTCGACCGTCACGTTGTACAAATCGGCGATCTCCCGCACGCGACCTTCGTCGTACAACCTCCCTAAAAGGACGTCACCAAAATCGCGAACTTCCAAGGTGTCGAGCCATTTCCGTAAGCGATGAAAGAGTCGGCGCGGGCACTCTAGATTTGGACAGTAAAGACGTTTACCTTCGTTCACAAGGATCGTTTCGCAGCGATCGCATACTTCTGGGATTATGATGTCGACGGTCTCCTGGCCGTTTCGGATGAGTCGCTCAACTTTTGGAATTATATCGCCGCGTTTGCTGACGATAACCTCACTGCCGATCTTTAGTTCAAGTGCGGCAATTATCTCGGGATGCACGAGACTGGCCCGTCGCACGGTCGTTCCCGCGATGCGTACCGGATCAAGAATCGCAACCGGAGTAAAGGTCGCGCCGGTGGTACCCCACTCGACGTCGCGAACAACGCTTGCTTCCTCCTCGGGTGAAAATTTGAACGCAATCTGCTTCTGCGGGCGCGCTCGCCGCATGTCGATCTCGTCTATCTCGACGCCTTTGACGACCAGACCGTCGATGTCGTAGTCGAGATCGCGTCGTTTTTCCTGGATGACGTCACGATACCCGACGACCTCATCGGGATCGTCGTAGAGTTCAAACGGAACCACGGAAAACGTCTGTTTCTCGAGCCATGCGAGCTTGGCGAGTTCGTCTTCAAAGCGAGAATCGCGGGCCACCGCGTCGTAGACGAGTATCCGAAGGTGCTCGGCGCCAACACCGTCCTTTCGTTTCATCAGGCCATTTGCGGCGTTTCGACAGTTGGCTTTATCGCTGTAATAGCGGCTGTGGATTTTATGCTCCATAATCACCTCGCCACGAACCGCCCCGGAGAACGTATCGGCGAGTTGAGCGATCGCTCCGCCCATTCGTCGTACGTTGGGAGTGATATCGTCGCCGACCCGTCCGTCGCCGCGCGTGACGCCGTGGAGCAGCGTACCGTTCTCGTACTGCAGCTCGATACTGGCGCCGTCAAGTTTGAACTGGACGATAAACTGCGGATGACCGATCTTGACCGCCCAGGCACGAAACGCCGCAGGATCGGACGCTTTATCCTGGCTCCCCATGGGCATTATGTGCTCACGTTTGGTAAACCGTATGCTGCGATCGACCCCGACCTCTGAGAACACCGCATTTTCCGGATCGAGACGCCGTAGTTCGTCCCAGAGCTTGTCAAACTCCGCATCGTCTATTTCGGGCTGATCGTTGTAATAACGATCTTGATGATAACGAACCTGTTCCTCAAGTTTCGCGACGCGATCTTTCATAGGTGTACACTATAGCCGGTATGAATCTGTTCGTCGCGATTTTCCCGGATCCCGAGACAGCCGATACGATCGACGCGGCTGTTGAATCGGCACGACCCAGTTTCCCGGAATCTCAGTATCGATTTGTCAGATCCGACAAACGGCATTGCACGTACCTGTACATCGGTGACCACGAAAACGCGGTAATCGATTCTGTCGTCGGAGCGTTTGCAAAATGGGCCGCAACGGTAAACCTCGGTAACGCCGGGGCTCTCGAGTTTGACACCGTTGGAACGTTCCCGCCAAATCGACGCGGCCGTGTCGTCGCACTTACCCGAAGCGGCCAAACGACGCCGGGTCTGCGGGCCTCACGGGCACGTTTAGTTGATCTGGTCGCTTTTGCAAAACCGGATGTGCGAGCGTTCTCACCCCACGTTACGATCGCCTATCGACGCGGTCGCGGTGTCGCCCAGGTACGGAACATATCGATTCCTACGATTCGCATGTCGGTAACAAGTATGTACCTTGTGGTGGCGGTTCCCGGTGAACGAGGAACGTCTTACCGGCGTATCGCTGAAGTGTCGTAGAAAAAAAAGAAGGCCTGCGAGGAAAGGAGGTAAACCCCGCAGGCCACAAAAGCTGCTGACTCATTTATACAAACAACGCTAAGCGTCTCTGGTAACAGCTTTTAGGGATATTTTTCTATTTCTGGTACAACGGATGAACCGCCTTTCGATACGTCTCGTAGCCCTCACCGGCGTGGTAGGACGAGCGCACGAGCGGTCCGGCATCACAATGCGCAAACCCTATCGCCAACGCCTGCTCACGCAGATCGTCAAACTCCTCGGGGCGCCAATAACGTTGTACCGGGAGATGTGTCCGCGACGGCTGAAGGTACTGGCCGAGATTGACAATTCCTACGCCGGACGCGCGGAGGTCTTTGAGTGCTTCGATAACTTCGTCGCGAGACTCGCCCAAGCCGAGCATAAGGCTCGACTTCACCGCCGAATGGTCGCCAAACTGCGAAAACGCGCCGAGTACTTCGAGCGAACGATCGTACGAACTGCGCGACCGCACCTGTTTAGTCAGACGCCGCACGGTTTCGAGGTTATGGCTGAGGATCTCCGGGCGTGCCCGACCGACCAGACGTATACTCTCTTCGCGACCCAAAAAATCGCTGGTCAACACCTCGACGGTACACTCCGGGGCGTAGTCACGAATCTTTAATACCGTTTCGGCGAGGATCTCCGCACCCCCATCGGCCAAATCATCGCGGTTAACCATCGTGATAACGACGTGACGGAGTTGCATCTCAGCGACGGACTCAGCGACCCGAACCGGCTCACCCCGATCGACCGCGCCCGGAAGGCCGGTTTTAACCGCGCAGAATCGACATCTCCGGGTACATGTGTCTCCGAGGATCATAAACGTCGCCGTGCGATGTTTGCCCCAGCACTCGTGGATGTTGGGACATTTGGCTTCCTCACAGACTGTGTGGAGGCGCTCCTCGCGCATCAGTTTCTTGAGGGTACGGTAGTTCTCGTTGGTGTTGAGTTTTATCTTGAGCCATTCCGGCTTGCGCATGACGTCATTTTCCATTGGTTTAAGATACGGCAATTGACGGTGTTTGCACACCGCGCTTGACACCACCAAACCGCGACCGTACTGTTTGCCAATGAGAATTCGGTATAACGCACCGGTAACCCTGACCTTCGCGCTAATATCCTCGCTGGTCCTCCTGCTTACACAGACGATCATCCCCGGACTCCGCGAGGGATTTTTTATTGTCGGCGCGACGATGAATCCTGCAAATCCCGTCGACTACCTGCGGCTCGTCACCCACGTCGCCGGTCATAGCAGCTGGAGTCACTTGATGGGCAATTTCGCGTTTATTTTGCTTCTCGGACCGATTCTCGAAGAGAAATACGGATCGGCAAGCCTGGCGATTATGATCGTTGTTACGGCGGTCGTGACCGGGCTGCTCAACATCCTGTTCCTACCAACGGGCCTGCTCGGGGCGAGCGGCGTCGTTTTTATGATGATACTGCTGAGTTCCTTTACCAATATTCGCCAGGGAGGGATCCCGTTGACGTTTATCCTAATCGTGGTGTTGTTTCTCGCCCAGGAAATAGCCAACTCGCTGCGTGAGGATTCTGTGTCGCAGTTTGCCCATATCTCCGGTGGAATTATCGGAAGCCTGTTTGGTTTTCTCCGACCACGACGGTCGTCGTAAGGAGGTCCGGTGCTCGACAAAGTACAGGAAGTCCGCGCGGCTTTTGCAGAGATAGAGAAACAGGTTGCCGATCCCGATCTACACCGGGATCAAACTCGAGCAGTGGCGGTCATGAAAGAACACTCCCGATTATCCGAGATCGTTTATTTTGCCGATCGGCTCGAGGAAATTGAGCAGAATCTCTCCGAGAATCGCGAAATAGCCGGGAACGAGTCCGACCAGGAGCTTCGGGACCTGGCCGAGATGGAGATCGAAGGACTCGAAAAGGAGCGCGAAAAGGTTGAGAAACGTCTTCGTGTTCTCCTCGTCCCTCCTGACCCGCTTGACGACAAAAACACGATTATGGAGATTCGGGCGGGCACCGGCGGCGACGAAGCGGCGCTTTTTGCCGCTGATCTGTACCGGATGTATGCCCGTTACGCGGAACAAACCGGTTGGAAGACTGAGGTCCTTGAGACCAACGAGACCGAGATCGGTGGTTTTAAAGAAATCACTTTCTCGATCTCAGGCAAACAGGTGTACAGTCGGCTCAAGTACGAAAGCGGTGTGCATCGTGTGCAGCGGGTTCCAACTACGGAAAGCGGCGGGCGAATCCACACGTCGGCCGTCACGGTCGCCGTACTGCCTGAGGCCGAGGAAGCCGACGTCGAGATTAAACCGGAGGACCTGCGAATAGACGTGTTTCGTTCTTCGGGTCCCGGCGGTCAAAGCGTAAACACGACCGATTCAGCCGTTCGCGTCACCCACGTTCCCTCCGGTCTTGTCGTTTCCTGCCAAGACGAAAAAAGCCAACACAAAAACAAGGCGAAAGCGCTCCGCGTGCTCAAAGCGCGCCTATTTGAGATGGAGGAGCGAAAACGACAGGAAGAAATCGCCGAGCATCGCCGAACGATGATCGGGAGCGGCGACCGGAGTGAGCGCATTCGTACCTATAACTTTCCGCAGAGTCGATTGACCGATCATCGTATAAACCTGACGCTCTACAAGCTCGACCAGATAATGTCCGGGCAACTCGAGGAGGTCATCGAGGCTCTGCAGTTTCAGGCGACGGAAGACCAGCTTTCCGTTTAGGGTGGATGACCGTTCGAGAGTACCTGGTAGCTACGGCGCGAAAGCTCTCGAGTAGCGAGAGCTCCTGGCTCGATGCTCTGCTGCTTGCCGAATGGGCTACGGGCACCAAACGCGAGGAGCTTCTCGCCGATCTCTTGATCGACGCCGGCGCCTATTTTTCCGGTATCGCTAAGGAGCGGTTTGACCGCGGCGTAGACAAACGCCAAACGGGAGTACCGATCGCCTATATCGTCGGCCGTCGTGGCTTTTGGAACGACGATTTCCTCGTCGGACCGGGAGTCCTGGTGCCCCGCCCCGAAACCGAGACCGTCGTTGAACGGGCGGTCGAATACCTCAGCTCGAGTCAAACGGTCGGACGTACCCTGCGCATCGCCGATTGCTGTACCGGATCGGGTGCGATCGGCATTTCGGTTGCTCGCGAGATCGCCGACGGCGACCGTGAAATTGCGCTCGTGCTGACCGATTTCTCGTCGGAGGCTCTCAACTGGGCACGGAGAAACGTCGACCGCATTCTGGCCGGATATGAGAAGATCACCGTTGAAATACGCATGAGCCATCTCCTTGACGAAGTGGCGGGCAGCTTTGACCTTATCACGGCAAATCCACCGTATCTGTCCGAAACGGAGGCCGACGAGGTTCTCGGACGAGGCTGGACCGAGCCGCGCGAAGCGTTGGCGGCGGGTCTCGACGGCATGGCGCTCTACCCCGAGTTGGCAAGATCGGCGCTCGCGTTGCTCGCGAGCGGCGGTCGATTAATCGTCGAGTGCGCGCCCGCGCAGGCTGATACCCTTCTGGCCCTATTCCTTGGAGAAGTCGGGTATACTAGCGGGTCGGTCCATAAAGATATCGCCGGACAGAAACGAGTTGTCGAAGTGTCCAAAGAGAGCGAAATTTAGCGCGAATGATTACGACGGTAGCGGAATTTGAACATCTCATCTCCTCGTTTAGCCCCGCGGATCAAGAACGAATGGTCGCCGCTGCCCGTTTGTCGGAAGAACTCCATCGCGGACAGCTACGCGATTCAGGTGAGCCCTACTTTATTCATCCGTTGCAGGTCGCCGAAATCCTCATAGAGATGAAACTCGACACCGCGACCGTGATCGCGGCCTTGCTTCACGACGTTCTTGAGGATACCGGCCTCACCCGTCCAGAACTGCGGCGAAAGTTTGGACGCGAGGTGGAGTCACTTGTCTACGGCGTTACCAAAATCGCCGGCGTTAAGGCTCAGAACCGCAACGTTCAGGAATCGGAGACTATTCGGAAGATGCTTCTGGCGATGGTCAAGGACGTTCGGGTGATACTGATCAAACTGGCGGACAAGCTTCACAACATGCGGACGCTGCAGCACAAGCGCGACGGTCGTCGCCGTGAAATCGCCCAGGAGACGCTCGATATTTACGCGCCGCTGGCGAGCCGCCTCGGTATCAGTTGGCTAAAAGACGAGCTTGAGGATCTTTCGCTCAAGCATCTCCATCCGGATATCTATAAACAGATACGTGAGCTCGTCGCTGACAAACGAACTGAACGAGAGGGCTACCTCCAAAAAATAAAAGAAAATATCCGCTCTGCCGCCGAAGAGGAGTCGGTTGCGGTTGTCGTTGAAACCCGAGCCAAGCATTTCTACAGCATCTACAACAAACTACGCCGCCTCGGCAAGGAAATTCACGAGATTTACGACCTGCTTGGAATTCGTATCCTCTGTGACACGACAAATCAGTGTTATCAAATGCTCGGTCTCGTGCATCGCCTATGGCCTCCCATAGAAGGCCGATTTAAGGACTACATCGCGATGCCCAAGGCGAACAAATATCAGAGCCTCCATACGGCCGTTATCGGGAACGCCGGAAAAGTAATCGAGATTCAGATCCGGACTCACGACATGCATCGAACAGCCGAGTTTGGTGTCGCCGCCCACTGGCTGTACAAGCGGGGATTAACCAGGGATCAAGTAAAGCCGGGTGATCTCTCGATTATCAATCGCGTACGCGATCTCAAAGACACGCGAATATCCTCGGACGAGTTTCTCGACGAAATAAAACGCGAGATCCTGCGCGACTCCATATACGTGTTTACTCCGCGTGGCGACGTTATTCAGCTCCCCAAGGGTGCGACTGCCATCGATTTTGCGTATCACATTCATACGGAAGTCGGGCACCATACTGTTGGCGCCAAAGCCGACGGCGCGATTATCCCGTTACGACAACCGCTGAGTAACACCCAGGTTATTGAGATTCTGACAAACACAAACGCCCATCCCCATCTCAACTGGCTTCGCTACGCCCACACCTCGCGGGCGCGCAGCAAAATCCGCGCCTGGCTCAACAAACACGACGAGACGCTGATCATCAACCAGAACATCGTCGCCCGAAAAAAACCCGAAAAAGCAACGCCACCAAGAAAGAGCGCGCCGTCGACGAAGAGCGCTGCGGTCGAGACCACCCAGATTCTCGACGAACACAAGGTTGCCGTCCGTGTCGGGAACGACAAAAACCTTATGATTCACTTTGCGCAATGCTGTAGCCCACGGACCGGCGACGACATAGTTGGATACGTTTCCCGGGGACGCGGAATCATCATTCACAAGCGCGACTGTAAGAGCCTACGAAGTATCCCTGATGTCGAGGAGCGTACGATCGAAGTTGAATGGGAAACGGTATCTCCCAAAGCGACGCGACGATTCCACGTCGTCGCCCGACCAAGTAACGACCTGTTCAGCGAGATCGAGGGAGCGGTTCGAAAGATTCAAGGTCATTTAATCGAGGGGCGAATCGACGAGACGGGGCCGTCGACGCTCTCGGCGAGTTTTACGCTCGAGATTGAGCGCTCTCAGGACCTACGCAAGATAACCAAGTGTATCCGGGCCGTCCCGTCGGTGATGAGTCTTGAAGAGGTTTCGACCCTGTAGCCGATCGATGGCTCGAAATTTGTCGATTTTATTCGAGTTGGTTAGCTTCTACGCCAGCTAAACACCATAAGGAAGGTACGATGGCATCTATAACCTTAAAAGGAAACGAAATACACACAATCGGGGAGTTGCCGGCGGTCGGATCGACGGCGCCTGACTTTGTTCTCACGACCGGAGAGCTCGCCGACGTCCGATTAAGCGACTTCGCCGGAAAGAAGAAGATCCTCAACATCGTGCCGAGCCTCGACACCCGCGTCTGTGCGCTAAGCGCGCGAACCTTTGACAAACGCATCGCCGAGCTCTCCGATACGGTCTGTCTTACGATCAGCGCCGACCTCCCGTTCGCCTCGGCTCGTTTTTGTAAAACCGAGGGCGTCGACAACGTTGTCACCTTAAGCGAACTCCGCGATCGTTCGTTTGGGAAGGATTACGGAGTCGAGATCGTCGACGGTCCCTTTGCCGGCCTGTTGAGCCGCGCTATCGTCGTCCTCGACGAGAATAACGCCGTCCTCCATACCCAACAGGTACCGGAAATCGCTCAGGAACCTGACTACGATGCAGCGCTGGGGGCAATCGGGGCGTAGGCGCGCTGCGACTCTCAGATTGACACGGCGCCGACCGCCTCCTACTATCGTCACCGGTGAGTGTGACGATAAAGGACGTGGCCGAGCGCGCCCAAGTGAGCACGGCTACCGTTTCGCGAGTCGTAAATCGGGATAGCCGGATAACAAAAGCGACTCGTGATCGCGTTCAGCTCGCAATCGTTGAGCTCGGGTACCGCGTGAACTCGGTCGCTCGGAGCCTCAAATCAAAACGTACATTCTCTGTCGGCATTCTCGCCCCCGATATCGTCAACGAGTTTTTTATGAAAGTCGCTGAAGGCGTCGAAAACCGTCTGGGCGAAGATGGTTATTCGATGATCCTCGCCAACGCGCGCGAAAGCGTCGCCCGGGAGCGCAACTCCCTGGCTGTACTGCTGGAAAAACAGGTCGACGGAGTGATTATCATCCCAACATCCGACGACGGCGCCCATATAAATGCGACCTGGGAATCGGGAACGCCCGTGGTTCTCGTCGACCGACTCGTAAACGACTACCGCGGTGATGCCGTTCTCGTGGACAACGAGGACGCCACCTACAACGCAGTGTGTCGCCTCATCACGCGCGGGCGCCGATCGTTTGGTTTTATCGGTGGGCAAGCGAGCGTCACGACCGCAGACGAACGATATCGCGGGTTTTGTCGTGCGCTGGACGAGTTTTCGATCGCGATCAACCGCGATCACGTCAAGTTCGGAGATCTGCACGAGGAAAGCGGCTATCGACTGTTGGGAAACATCATGTCTACGCCGTCCCCGCCAGACACCGTCATTCTCGCAAACTTATTTGTTCATGAGGGCGCGCTTCGGTACATCAGTACGCACCGCGATAGTATGCCTCGAGCCCTTTGTCTGGCGGCATTTGACGATACCAAGTTTTCGGGCATGGTCGGCATTCCGAGTATTACAATAGCACAACCGATCGACGAGCTGGGTAAGCGCGCCGCCGAAATTCTCCTTCGTCGCATCGACGGTGGTAACGCGGCGCCGGTCGTCGAACGCCTAAAAACTCGGCTGACGGAGTACAACATTGGATAACAACGTAATCGCCCCCCTGGTTCGCAATCAGGTTGCTGCCGTAATGATCGTACTCACGACGATCGGCGCGCTGATTGCCATCCCGATACCTTTTTCGCCGGTACCGATCGTACTTCAGAACGCGTTTGTCGTGCTCACCGGCCTCTTGATCGTCCCCAAATGGGCCGCGGCGACTCTTGCCCTGTACCTTCTCCTCGGGGCAATAGGTCTTCCGATCTTTTCCGGCGGAACGGGGGGAATCGCGCGCCTCGTCGGTCCTACCGGTGGGTATCTGCTCGGGTATCCGGTCGCCGCCGCGCTATGTTCAACGATCGTGCGCGCTCGGTTTGGACCGGACCGCGTGTATATGTACACCGCCGGGAGCGTTCGATTGGTATGTGCGATCGCCGTCGGCTTCCTCGTCCCGTACATTTCCGGGGTCGCCTGGCTAGCCCGCACGCTCGATCAATCAATCGGCGACACTCTCGCCATCGGATTTTTTCCGTTTATCGGGATCGATGCGATTGAGGCGAGCGCTCTGTTCCTCCTTGTTAGATTCGTCCCCGACTCGATATGGAAACGTTTCACGTAGATTCGATCTCGCTACGCTTTTCCGACGACGCAGCAGACGTCCTCGACAACGTGTCTCTCGAACTGCGTCCCGGTCAACTCACCCTTGTCTGCGGAGCGAACGGTTCGGGCAAGAGCATTCTCTTGAGAAGCTGTCTCGCGTTGGAAAAACCGTACAAAGGTCAGGTGACACTCGACGGAGTCGATGTGACTCGTCATCCCCGCGCCTTGTATAAGCGCAGTTCCGCGGTTTTCCAGAATCCGGACGTCCAGATCTTTGGAATGACGGTCGATGAGGATTTGGGATATAGCGGGGCAACTCGCGATACGCAAGAGCGCGCAGTCGCGATTCTCGGCCTTGAGGATCTCCGCGATCGGGCTCCGGCCACCTTGAGCGGCGGCCAACGCCAGCGACTCGTTCTGGCGAGCGCCTTTATCCGGGAATCCGAACTCTACTTCCTCGATGAACCCGCGAGCGCTCTCGACTATCCGTACCTGATCGCACTACGGAGCTTGATTCAGACCGCACGATCTCGGGGCTCCGCCATTCTCATGACCGTCCACGATATACGCGATTTTATCGATATCGCCGACACGGTTATCGTTCTCAAGGATGGTCGGAGGATCTTCTCAGGATCACCCGGGGATTCGTATGACTACATCTCGCTCCAAAACGGTCTACGCCCGGTAAACCAGCCATGAGCTCGCAGCGTCCGAGACCTAAAGTGCTCGTTGGCTCGTTGGTCGCCCAAGCAGTTCTGGTCATCGCTCCGCTGCCCGTGATACCGGCGATGTTTTTGACAGCGATTGTGATAGCGCTATGTTTCGGCGGAACGATTCGCGGCGTTCTCCGCTGGAACCGCGGTCTGCTGATTCTGATGATTGCAGTGCTCGCGTTCCGTCTGCTCGGGTCGACAGCTCCATCAGTTATTTGGTCGTGGGGCGACTACGCGATTCGTCTCATCACGGCGATGACGATAACCTACGCGCTATACTCCGCTATCGGCAGTCAGGGCATACTCGCGACACTTCTTTACTTTTTTACGTTTCTCCCGACCGGGGCAATACGAGAGTTTCTTGAGGATACCAGTCGATCATTCGTGCTCTTTCTCCCGATCTTGCATCAGTCTTTGCGACAAGTCAAAGAGGCGACCCGTGTTCGACCGATCGGACGGCGAGGTTATGTCCGACGTATACTCGTGATATACATCACCACGGTGGCGGACATTCCGCGCGCGCGCGCCGAAGCGATCCTCGTTAGAGGGCTCCGATGACAATCAATATCGTCCTATACGAACCGCAAATTCCGCCAAACACCGGCAGCATCGCCCGCACCTGCGCTGCGGTTGGCGCCCGATTGCACCTCGTACGGCCCCTCGGATTCTCGCTCGACGATCGCTACCTCAAACGCGCGGGCCTCGACTATTGGTCACTTGTTGACGTCGTTGTGCACGACGACTGGTCGGCTCTGCACAAAACGTTCGACTCGGGAGACGTACCGGCGTTTGTCGAAACAACCGGTACGCGTCCATATTCCGAGATCGTTTTCCCGGAGGAAGACACATCGCGCTGGATCGTTTTTGGACCGGAAACCGGTGAAATACCTCCACGCCTACTTGCAGCGTACCCTGACCGTAACTATCGTATCCCTATGCGTGCCGATGCGCGGTCGCTCAACTTAAGTAATGCGGTGTCGGTCGTGGTTTTTGATGTTCTTCGTCGAGCCGGATTTCCGGGACTTGAACGCGAGAGGGGTGTATCGTGAAAAAAATCGGAATTGTCGGTATCGGTTTTATGGGATCGGCCGTCGCGCGCGCGATCCGGCGCGGCGAGGAAGAGGTATCGATCAGTATCGTTGAGAAAGACCCTGTTCGACGGGATGTCGCCATTCGGGAGTTTGGCGCGTCTGATTATACCGATCAGCCTGCTCAACTCATGGACAGCTGCGACTTAGTCGTGTTGGCGGTTAAACCGCAAGACCTGGCGACGAGTGCCGCGGCGCTGCGTGGAAGCCGGAATCAACCTCCGATTCTCTCGGTTCTCGCGGGAACAACGATCGAAACACTCGCCCGCAAGTTCGAAAGTGATCGAATAGTTCGTATTATGCCCAATCTCGCTGCCTCGATCGGTCGCGCCGTTATCGGAATGAGCGTGGGACCCGGCATCCAAGGCGCCGATCGAACGCTTTGTCGCTCCGTGATTGATCCAATGGGAACGATACTCGAAGTCCCCGAGGAAACGCTCGGCGCTATTACGGGTCTGTCCGGAAGCGGAATCGCGTTTGCCTTTAGTTTTATTCATTCGCTCGCTCTCGGCGGCGTTGCGGAGGGAATTCCGTACGCAACCGCCCTCTCGGGCGCTACTGAGGTTGTGGCAAGCGCCGCCGCCCTCATGGCCGAGGGAAACATCCATCCCGAGGAGATGGTGAGTCGCGTCGCGTCACCCGGCGGAACAACCATCGCCGGATTGACCGAGTTGTACGAACGGTCGTTTACCGCCACGGTGATCGCCGCGGTAAACGCAGCCGCCGAGCGCTCGCGCGAGATCGAATCCTGACCGGTTGACACGCTCCAGCGAGCGCGTGAGACTACGCTATGCTTGACCTCAAATACGTCCGCGAGAATCCCGAGCTTGTTCGGGAGAACGCGAGGAACCGCAACGTCGAGGTCGACCTCGACCAAATCATCAAACTTTACGACGCTCGGCTTAATCACATCCGATCCATCGAGGAGCTCAGAGCCAGGCGCAACGAGAACGCGGCGGGAGCGAAAGGAAAAATAGCTCCCGAGGAACGGAACGCTCTTGTTGAGGAAGGTAAACGCCTCAAGAGTGATATCGCCGCGCTCGAGGCCACGCTATCAACAACCGAAGCACGCCTCGCCGAAGTTGCCGAGACGCTACCGAACATGACTCACCCGAACTCGCCGATCGGTCACGGCGAGGAGAGCAACCGAGAGTTAGAGCAAGTCGGTACCGTTCCACAGTTTGATTTTGACGCGCTCGACCACGTCGAACTCGCACAGAAACTTGATGTCGTTGATTTTGAGACCGCTACCCGTGTTTCGGGCACCAAGTTTTATTACCTGCGGAACGCCGGCGTGTTCCTCGAACTCGCGTTAACCCGTTTCGCTCTCGATCTTCTCGTCAAACGCGGCTTTACCCCGACGATTACACCGGATGTGGCCAAGCTCGATGTCGTCTCCGGAATCGGATTTCAACCGCGCGGACCGGAGAGCAATATCTATACCCTCGAAGACGAGGATGCCGCGCTCGTCGGAACGGCTGAGATCACACTTGGCGGCTATTTTGCCAACCAAACTCTCGATGCGCAGGAACTCCCGATCCGCTTAGCCGGTCTTTCCCATTGTTTTAGGCGTGAGGCCGGCGCGGCGGGTCAATTTTCCAAGGGGCTTTACCGCGTCCATCAGTTTACGAAGGTCGAGATGTTTATCTTCTGTCACCCGAGCGAATCCGATCGTCTCCACCTCGAACTACTCGAAATCGAAAAAGAGATATTCTCTACGCTTGAACTCCCGTTCCGCGTTCTCGATATCTGCACCGGGGATCTCGGCGGACCGGCGTATCGGAAGTTCGATCTTGAAGCGTGGATGCCTGGCCGTGGCGAGCGTGGTGACTGGGGTGAGGTCACCTCGACGTCCAACTGCACCGATTTTCAGAGTCGACGGCTGGCGATTCGATTTCGCAACAAGCAAACCAAAGAGCGCGGATACGTCCATCTACTCAACGGGACCGCCGTGGCCGTTTCGCGGGCGATTATCGCAATCCTCGAGAACTTCCAGCAAAAAGACGGTTCGGTTTCCATTCCCGAGGCGCTTCGACCCTATACCGGATTTGATCGTATCGCGATACCCACATGATCCCGCGGGTCATCGCGGAAATCGGAACCTCGCACGGCGGTGACCTTGGCCGCGCCCGCGAGCTGATTCACGCCGCGCGAGATGCCGGCGCCGATACCGCAAAGTTTCAACTTGTACGCGCATCCGAGATACTCCATCCGCTTACCGGATCGGTCTCGCTTCCCGGTGGGAGCGTCGCGTTGTACGATCGCTTCGCGGCGCTGGAAAAACCGGATTCTTTTTTTGTCGAACTAAAAAAGGCCTGCGCCGACGCCGGCGTCCGGTTTTTGTGTACGCCGTTCGGCATCGAAAGTGCGCGTATACTCAGACGAATTGGCGTCGACGAGATCAAAATCGCCTCGCCGGAGCTCAACCACATCCCTCTGCTCGCCGAAGTGGCTTCGTACCAAATGCCCCTTCTCCTCTCGACCGGGGTATCGCGACTAAGTGATATATCCGAGGCACTTGAAACTCTGCACGCCTATGGGAGATCTCCGGTGCTCCTTCACTGCATTACCGCGTATCCGGCACCGGAGACCGAGTATAACATCCGGGTCATTCCTGCCTTGAGGGCGATCACCGGTGCCGCAGTCGGAATTTCCGATCATTCGGTGGATCCAACGCTCGTTCCCGTTCTGGCGACACTGCTCGGAGCAACGACGATCGAGAAGCATATAACGCTCGACAAAGACGGCGGCGGTTTGGATGATCAGATCGCGCTCAGTCCCGATGAGTTCTCAGCGATGGTTACGAGTATTCGTATTGCCGCCGACCAGGTCACCTCAACCCATTGGCGGTCGGCGCCGCTCGTGGATCAACTCATCGCCGAATACGGCGAGGAACGTATCAACGTGATTCTCGGAGACGGCGTAAAACAGCTGGCGCCGAGCGAGGAACGTAACTACGGACGCAGCAACCGCAGCATTCACGCCCTCGTTGATATTTCCGTCGGGACGCGCCTGGATGACGGTAATATTGCCGTTCTCCGAAGCGAGCATAACCTCGCCCCGGGGCTTCATCCGCGCCACTGGTCTGATGTGCTCGGCGCAACCGCGCACCGGCCGATACCGGCCGGAAGGGGTGTCGGCTGGGCCGATCTTCTCGATTAACGTGTAGCTACGCGACGAACTTCCGCAAGACCGTGTGCAGAATACCGCCGTTTCGATAGTACTCGACCTCTACCGGCGTATCGATTCGACATATCGTCGTAAACTCCACCGTCGATCCGTCAGGTTTGGTAGCGACCACGCTCACCTCCTGCCGAGCTTGCAACGAGTCGTCGATTGCGACGGTAAAGGACTCGTTTCCTTCGAGCCCGAGAGAGGTGGACGTTTGACCGGGAGCAAACTGCAACGGGAGGACGCCCATACCAACGAGGTTGCTTCGATGGATACGTTCGTAACTCTCGGCTATCACAACACGGACCCCGAGTAGTTGAACACCTTTCGCGGCCCAGTCTCGTGAGCTACCCATACCGTAATCTTTGCCGGCCAAAACAACCGTTGGGACGTTTTCGCTTTTGTATCGCTCGGCCGCGTCGAATATGCTCATTCGATCCGTGCTCGGGAAATGGGTCGTCGCCGATCCCTCCGTTCCGGGGGCAAGCAGATTGCGGAAGCGAATGTTGGCGAACGTACCGCGCGTCATAATCCGGTCATTCCCACGTCGACTGCCGTACGAGTTAAAGTCCTTCCGATCGATTCCCTGTTCCTGCAAGTACTTTCCCGCGGGGCTATCGGGCGCGATCGCGCCGGCGGGACTAATGTGATCGGTCGTGATGCTGTCTCCCGCCATCACGAGCACGCGGGCATCGGAGATCGGCGAGATCGCTTCGACGTCTAATCCCATTTCCGAAAAGAACGGCGGTTCCTGTATGTAGGAGGACGCATCGCTCCACGGGTATATCGCGTCGTCCGCAACGGGAATGGCATTCCACTCCTCGTTCGATTCCTCAAGACCGTCGTAACTCTCGATAAATGCGTCGCGGTCAAGCGCCTGACTGACAAAATCGCGCAACTCGTCGGCGGTCGGCCAAATCTCCTCGAGATAGACCGGTTTTCCGTCGCTACCGATCCCGATCGGATCGCTGGAAAGATCGATATCGACGGTCCCGGCGATAGCATACGCGACAACCAAGGGTGGGGACATGAGGAAGTTGGCGCGTGTATGCGGATTGATCCGGCCCTCAAAATTTCGATTCCCCGATAACACGCCGGCGACGACGAGATCGCCCGCCTCGATTCCAGCGGCGATGTTTTCGGGAACCGGACCGCTGTTGCCGATACAGGTGGTGCAGCCATAACCCACAAGATAGAACCCGACGTTCTCTAGATACTGCATCAGGCCGGTCCGCTGCAGGTACTCCGTGACGACCATCGAACCCGGGGCAAAGCTTGTTTTAATCCACGGTTTTCGGCCGAGACCACGCTCGATTGCGTTCTTGGCCAGAAGTCCGGCGCCAAGAAGAACACTTGGATTGCTCGTGTTAGTACAACTCGTGATCGCCGCAATGACAACGTCTCCGTGGGTAAGTTCTTTGGTGCCGCCCTGATCGAGCGAAACTTCCGCGGAGCTTTTCTGTTGTTCGGCGGACAGGCCGTACCCTCGATCCGCTATGGGCGCGGCAAGGAGTCGACGCCATTCCTGTTTGACCGAACTTATCCCGATTCGATCCTGGGGGCGCTTCGGACCGGCGATACTCGCCTCGACATCATCGAGGTTGAGCGACAAGACCGCCTGGTACTCGGGGTCTTCCGTCTGATCCGTTCGAAAGATACCCTGCTCGCGGGTGTACTTTTCGACGGTACGAATTAACTCCTCGCTGCGACCGGTTGCCCACATGTAGTCGAGCGTTTGTTGATCTACCGGAAAATACCCCATCGTCGCGCCGTACTCGGGGGCCATGTTCGAGATCGTAGCTCGGTCCGGCACCGTCATCTCGGCCAATCCGTTGCCAAAAAACTCGACGAACTTCCCAACGACGCCATGCTCACGAAGCATTTGCGTGATCCGCAAGACGAGATCGGTAGCGGTAATGCCCGGTCGTAGTCGTCCCGTCAACTTTACGCCAACGACTGCGGGTGCAAGGACGTAGAGCGGTTGCCCAAGCATTGCCGCCTCTGCCTCGATTCCGCCGACGCCCCAACCGACCACGCCGAGGCCGTTGATCATCGGTGTGTGACTATCGGTCCCGACGAGAGAATCGAAGTAGGCGATTTTACCGTTTCGGTCCTCGCGCACCTGTACAACTTTGCCGAGGTACTCGAGATTAACCTGGTGACAGATGCCGCTCGCGGGAGGAACTACGGAGAAATTCTCGAACGCCCCCTGTCCCCAGCGCAAGAACTCGTAGCGTTCGCGGTTACGCGTAAACTCCAGCTCAGAGTTTTTACGGAGCGCATCGGAGCTGTTAAAAAAGTCTACCTGGACCGAATGATCGATGACGAGATCGACCGGTAGTTTGGGATTGATCCTCGCCGGATCGCCGCCTAGACGCCTCATAGCACTACGCATTGCGGCGAGGTCAACGACACTCGGAACGCCGGTGAAATCCTGGAGGAGAACGCGGGCGGGCTTAAACGGGAGCTCGACTTCCGCGGGTTGACTAGGCGTATATCGCCCAATCGCCTCGACGTGGTCACGCGTCACTTGATACCCATCTTCGTTTCGTAGAATCGATTCCAATAGAATTCGAATCGAAACGGGAAAGCGGGATACATCCGGAAAACCGCTCTCCGCAAAGGACGACAGACTAAAAAAGTCGATCTCTCCCATGGGTGATTTCATTTTTTTGCGCGCATTAAAGCTGTTTCCACTCGTCGAGTTGTTCATCAATTTCTCCTTCCGGTAAATAATAGCGGCCGAGATGGGTGGTCGACTACCCACGAAGTCAAGTGCTATAGTCAGGTACGGAGGCAATCGTGTTAAAAACCCCGGTTTCAACTGAGATTCTTCTAGAACTGTACCACTACATGATTACCGCGCGAACGATGGATTTACTCGAGCAAAGTTATACCTCGCGGGGCGAAGCGTTTTTTCATGTTTCGGGCGCCGGTCACGAAGGTTCGGTCGCGCTCTATCCCCATTTGATTTCAGATGACTGGTTGCACTGTCACTACCGTGACAAAGCCTTGATGCTTGCCCGCGGAATCTCTCCGCTTATGTTTTTTTACAGTCTTTTTAACAAGGATGCCTCCCATTCACGCGGACGACAGATGAACGCCCACATGAGCGCTCCCGATCTCAACGTGCTCAGCATAGTCGGCCCCGTCGGCAACAGCGCCCTCCAGTCGGTCGGCATCGCCGAGGTCATAAAGGATCAGGAGAACAACCCGATCGTTTTGTGCGCGCTTGGCGAGGGGACAACTCAGGAGAGTGAGGTAATCGAAGCGGTTGGACACGCCGTTCGCGAACAGCTCCCGGTTCTCTTTGTGATTCAGGATAACAACTTCGCGATCTCCACGCGGACGCCCGGACAAACGTTCTACTCCCGACCGGACGGCGAAGCCGAAAGCTTTTACGGAATACCAATAACCCGTATCGACGGCCGGGATGTTCCCTCTGCGTATGAGGCCTTTGGCGAGATCGTACCGGCGATGCGGGCCGACCGGGCCCCGCGGATCGCAATCTTCTCCGTCGATCGACTGCAAAGCCACACCAACGCCGACGATCACAGAATGTACCGGAGCGCCGAGGAAATCGACGAGATCGGCAACGTCGCCGATCCAATCCGCCGTCTTCGCGAACTACTGATAGAACGCGGCGTCGATGCCGCCGAACTCGACGCGGCAGCGATCGAGGAATCGCTTTCCAAAGATGCCCGTGAGGCCCAGTATTCGGCCGAGCCCCGAGCGTGGCCCGACGCAAAAAAGGAGCTACCCGCTCGCCTCCTGTCTCCCGAAGCCGAGTACCTCGGCAGTGGGGCTAAAGACCTCACCATGCTTGAGGCGATCCGCGACGTTCTCAACGCCCGGATGGCCATAGACGAGCGCGTAACCCTGTTCGGTGAGGACCTTGAGGATCCAAAGGGCGACGTTTTTGGTATCACCCGTGGCCTGGGCGACCGCTACGGTAAACGCGTAAAAAACAGCCCCCTCAGCGAATCGCTTATCGTCGGCGTCTCCGTCGGTCGGGCTTTGACCGGCCAGCGTCCCGTTGCGTTTCTTCAGTTTGCCGATTTCCTGCCGCTCGCGTACAACCAGATCTTCGCCGAGATGGGCAGTATGTTCTGGCGAACCGACGGTGCCTGGCAGGTCCCGATGATCGTCATGGTGACCGCCGGGGGATATCGGCCCGGTCTCGGGCCGTTTCACGCCTCAACCTTGGAGGCTATCGCCGCCCACACACCCGGTATCGACGTGATGATGCCGTCAACCGCAGGCGACGCTGCAGGATTGTTAAACGCGGCTTTTGATTCCGAGCGCCCGACGATTTTCTTCTACCCAAAGAACCAACTAAACGACCGCGCGACCGCCACCAGCCGCGACGTCGCTCGTCAGCTCGTTCCGATCGGTCGGGCTCGAATGGAAAGAATCGGAGACGCGATTACGATCGTCGCCTACGGGAACACGGTGCCTCTGGCGCGGCGGGCGGCGGAGGAACTGGCAAGTAACAACGTCGAAACCGAGGTTATCGACCTGCGCACGATCGTCCCGTGGGACGTCGAAACCGTTCTCGCGAGCGTCAAGAAGACCGGGCGTATGATCGTCGTTCATGAAGACAATCATACCGCGGGTGTCGGTGCCGAAATCGTCGCGACGGTCGCCGAGCGGATCACGCGGCAAGTCGATGTCCGAAGGGTTACCCGACCGGATACCTACGTGCCGTGTAACTTTGGGAATCAGCTCGAGATACTCCCGTCCTATAAGCGGATTTTGGAAGTAGCGGTCGAACTTCTCGGCGGTGAAGTCACGTGGAAACAAGAAGAGGTCGAAGAGGCCGGCATCTTTGCCGTTGCGGCAATCGGTTCGAGCCCTTCGGACGAGACGGTTGCCGTCGTTGAATGGAGCGTGGCGGTCGGCGATACAGTTACCGAGGGGGATCTTCTCGCGGAGGTTGAGGCTGACAAGGCCGCCGCGGAACTAAAGAGTCCCGTCGGCGGCGAGGTAGCCGAGTTACTCATCGAGGAAGGTGATGCGGTGGCCGTTGGTACGCCTATCGTCAAGATCCGGACTAACTCAGAAGAAGCACCTCACGTAAAACCACAAACCCGCGAGAATCCCGGTGAACCGGTGATTACGGGGATCGATGTGGCAAAAACCCCGGCAACCGCTCACGCGCCCGAATCACGCCGGCAGCTTGGTACCGTCGCGCGGATCGCCGGAGTCACCGTTCGGAAAGGATCACGGATCGTCGAGAACGCCGAGATTGAGAAACTAAGCCCGGATTGGAGCGCGGCGGATATACAGAAACGGACCGGTATCGAACGCCGCCACTGGGTCGCGGAAGGAGAAACGGCGTTGTCACTGGCGGTCGAGGCATCAAGCGAGCTTCTTACCAATGCCGGATTATCGGTTGCCGATCTTGGAATGATCGTTTTCTCTACCGGGACGCCGTCGAGTACAACCCCGTCGATGGCGGCCCTTGTACAATACGAGCTCAACAAACGTTTTACGCCGGGAGACTGTGCGGCCTACGATATCAACGCGGCGTGTTCAGGCTATATCTACGGACTACAGCAAAGCTACGACTACCTCTCCAACTCACCTGACGCAACCGTTTTACTCGTGACCAGCGAGGTTTTGAGCCCTCGCTTGAACATGCAGGATCCCGGCACGGCGCCGATCTTTGGCGACGCAGCGACGGCGACTCTCGTCTGTGGCGATGCCGTCGAGCTAGCTAAAGAGATGAGCCTCGCCGAGGTTCGACGACCGGTGATCGCCGCTACCGGTGAAAGCGGCGAGTCACTTGCCGTACCCCAGGAAGTTGAGGAACCGATCACGATGGATGGCCCTGCGGTCTACCTCGCCGCCGTTAAGGCGATGATGGAAACGCTGAGCGCAGCGGCCGAGGCGGAGGGCGTTAAAGCCGATAGCATGGATCTCTACATTCCGCACCAGGCAAATCAAAGGATAATTAACGCGATCAGGCAGAGAATGAAAGTCCCCAAAGAGCGTATGTACAGCAACATCGCCGACAACGGCAACACGTCGTCGAACACAATTCCGATCTGCCTTGCCGAGCTGTTCCCGACCCGAACGGCCGGCCAGTCGTGGGGCCTCACGGCGTTTGGTGGTGGATATACCTACGGGGCGGCGATTCTCCGTACCCTTTAGGAGACCTTGACGGGCGTCCGGACCTGTCTGGGTGTGGTTTGATCAGAAGGGTGTCGCGGTACCGACGACCTCCTCGCCATCGGGCAACAAGATGTACGCGTGTCGCGTATCCGCCTCGCTACCGATGGTGAAAAGGCCGCTGGATACAAAGTATCCGCGTTCGAAACGACTCTAAAGTTGCGCGGTGATGATCTCGGGCGGTTCCCCACCCTCGGGAACAAAAATCAAGGAAGCGGAGTTGAGGCAGTACCGTAATCCGGTTGGATCGGGCCCGTCCGGAAATACGTGTCCCAGGTGAGATCCACTCAGGCTATCGACGACCTCAATTCGCACCATCCCGTAAGCGGTGTCCACACGATAGAGGACGGCGTCCGACTCGATCGGTTCCCAGAAGCTCGGCCAGCCGGTACCCGAATCGTATTTTGTCGATGAATGAAAGAGCGGCTGTCCGGTCGCCGCCGAGTAGTACGTTCCAATTTCCTTGTTGTCGTTTAATGGGCCGGAGAACGGGCGTTCTGTGCCCTGCTCTCTCAGGACGTGAAACTGGAACGTATCCAGGCGCGCTCGCCATTCTTCTTCCGTGAGTTCAACGGGAAAGGTCTCGCCGGCCGGATGCGCTTCGACAAGCTCTCGTTCACTGGGACTCAAATATCGAAGCACCCGGGCGTCGATATTGGCGTCGTCCGAGTTCTTTTCCATCGCCACGCTCGCATCTCCGGAGTTTGGTCTCTGTTCTTCGACGGTACCACCGGCGAACGCCAAGCCGACACTTGCCAGTATCAATAAAATAACAATCGTTGTACGCACGTTGCACCTCCCTAAATAGTCAAGTCGTACGGTCAGGTTTACAATGTATCCCGGGAATCCGGATCGGACAAGATTTGGAGTTACTTGTAGATAGAAAAATCGAACTGATGGACAAAATCGCCGAATCTCGCCGCCTCGGTTTCAAGATCCGGGATACCATCCAGCGCTCGTTCGGCGTTTTCGTCACGACAGGCGTCTTCTATTTCCTTGGCGGCGTCGCCGAGACTTCGGCTATTGAGGTTCCACGCTCCGCCCTTGATCGCATGAGATAGGATTCGGGCGTCGCCAATCGCGCCGGCGTTGAGGAAATCTCGAATTTGCTCGATCTGCGAGACAATGCGATCGGAAAACTCTCGAATCACGCGCTCGGCGATCGCAACCTCTCCCATAAACGCCTCGATTGTCGCGCCGACATCAATCGGCGGCTGGCTCGCCTCAACCACCTCGGATCGCGGTTCCTCGCCGGCGGGTTCGAGCACCGTACTCACCGTTTCGCTATATCCTGCGTTCTGCGGCGATTCGAACTTTCCCTTCTGACGCAGCCGCTCAACGACATCGTCGATGTCGCCGATTTTAAACGGTTTTGCGATGTAGTCATCCATACCTACTTCCAGGCTTCGTTCCCGATCACCCGATAGCGCGTTGGCAGTCACGGCGACAATCGGAGTTTCGATTCCGAGTTCGCGAATCCGCTTTGTTGCATCAAATCCATTGAGGTTCGGCATCTGCACATCCATAAAAATCAGGCCGATTTCCGGTTCGGTCTTTACTTTTTGGAGCGCTTCAAGGCCGTCATCGGCGACCAGAACAGAGAATCCCCTCTTTTCGAGTATGGTCTGAAAAAGCTGTTGATTGACAAAGTGGTCCTCGGCCACAAGGACGGTCTTCGGAATACCGATGTCGGCCAGGACCGGCTCGATTTCGGAGCTCTCTAGTGGGTCCACCGCCTCGAGCTCCTCGAAGTCGGTTGAAAAAACGCGATCGATAACGGCGGCCAGTTCGGAGCGCTTGATCGGCTTGTTGATGTAGCCGTCAAACCAACCGAGTAACTTCATTTTGGCGTCGCCCGAGCTGATCCCGGACGGGCTCATCAGTACCAGCGACTGTGATTCGAGCCCTTCACGATTTCGGATCTCGGAAGCGAGCTGCCAACCGTCCATATGGGGCAATCGGAGATCGACAAAGCAGAGCGTAAACGGGACGTTCTGGTCCCGCGCCTTCACAAGTTGCTCAACACCTAGTCGCGCATCGGTCGCGCGCATGACGGTGGTTCCCCACTCCCGCAGGTATGATTCCAACGCGTTTGCGCTTTCGGAGCAATCGTCGATTATCAGAACGCGCGCGCCGGCGGGGAGTTCCGTCGGTTTGGTCACCGCGGCGCTCTCGTGACCAATCGTATCGAGAGGCAGGCTGAACCAAAAATTGGATCCTACGTTTTCCTTGCTCTTGACGCCAATTTCTCCGCCCATCATCTCCACGAGGTCGCGGGAAATCGACAGTCCCAAGCCGGTACCACCAAAGCGGCGCGTCATCGACGCGTCGACCTGGCTAAACGGTTGAAAAAGGCGGTCGCGACGTTCGGGGGCGATACCGATTCCGGAATCACGAACCTGAACCACAAGGCGAGAGATGCCTCGCTGGCGCCTGATCTCCGCGCTGACGACGATGTGCCCGGTTTCGGTGAACTTGACGGCGTTGTTAACGAGATTAACGATCACCTGGCGAAGTCGGTTCGGATCTCCGAACATAAAACGACGTACTTCCGGATCGATAAACAAAACGGTTTCGAGACCTTTGCGATGAGCCTGGATACTGACCATATCGACGGCGTTTTCCAAGGTCGAGACCAGATCAAACTCTATCGATTCGAGCTGCAACCTTCCGGCTTCGATTTTCGAGAAATCGAGGATGTCGTTTATCAATCCAAGCAGAACCTCGCCGGCAAACTGAATCTGCTGAACGTACTCAGTCTGCTCAACGTCCATCTCGGTGCGGCGCAGGAGCTCGGTCATTCCGTTTATCGTGTGTAAGGGGGTGCGAATTTCGTGACTCATATTGGCGAGGAAGGCGCTTTTGGTACGAGTAGCGTCCTCTGCCAGCTCTTTTGCCCGCCGAAGCTGATCCTCGTCTTGTTTCTGGGACGTTACGTCATCGATGACGCCGAGAATAAACGGGCTCTGCGCCGGCGCACGGACCGCGCGTACGTCAACTCGCCACCAGGCGACCGTACCGTCACCGCGCTGACAACGAGACACGACCTGGAACTCTTTACGTTCGCCTCCGATAAGCTGGTTTACGAGCGTTCGGAAGTACGTGGCGTCATCTTCATATGAAAATCGGGCGAGATTTCCACCGGTCAACTCATCGGCCTCGTAGCGAAGAAAGTCGACCACCGCATGATTTGCGTACTGAATCCGACCGTGACCGTCCATTATGACGATGCCGATCGGGCTATACTCAAATACGATCTGGAATTGCTTTCCGAACGCTTCGGCCATCGATTTAAAAGTTCATCTGCAGGATCTCGGTCGCTTTTGTACGAATCGCCTGCGGTTTGAGCGGCTTGATCATGTAGCTGGATACGCCCATTCGGAGCGCTTCAAGCACCGTTTCCCGTTCGGTCAACGCCGATAGGACGATGATCGGGAGTTTTACATCGTCCTGGCGTAGTTTCTCGAGAACCTGAAAACCGTTCATCTCCGGCATCATGAGATCGAGAAAGACGAGATCCGAGTTTCTTGCTTCGGAGTGTTCGAGAAACGATCGCCCGTTGTCAAACGTCTCGATGCTGATCTTTGTATCCGAGAAGGCAGTTTTGATGAGCTCCTGAATGACGATATCGTCGTCAACGATTGAGATCTTCACGGAGTCACCCAACGCCGAAAGCTCAAATCCGGCGCCCTGCTCCTCCTGAAACCTCATGTTGATCGCCTCGCCCCGAGTTTTTTTTGGCGCGCTTGTACCCAGGACATCTTCCCGGGCATCGTTCCGCGATTCCAAAACCGAACTACCGACTTTTTTACCCAATAGTCCATCCATCGCCTGGTCGAGCGAAGAAGTAACCTCAATTCCATTGTAATCGGCCCGGGCAGCGACAAAATCACGAACGTACTCGCTGTTGGTCAGAACCTTTGTGTACTTCTTCATCGACCCGGTCGCTTCGACGATAGTATTGAGCAGGGCGGCAAGTTTAAATGACTCGGCACTCGTGATATCGATACTCGACATCATCACGAGCACTTTTGGGTTGTGTAATTCGTACAGGTCAAGAAGCTCGGTGATCTTGTAGCGGAGCAAGTCGATTTTTTCGCGGTTGAGGCCTTGCGCGACTTCGATAAACAGTATGTCGTCGTTCACATGAGCTTCGATAATACACGGCGTGGAATCGATTTCAACGGGGACATCTAAAACTTCGCTCACCGCCTTGAGCAGCGAGTCGACCCGGATTGGCTTGGTGAGAAACTTCTTGACGTTGTATTTGGCTACTTCGACGAGGGCCTGTCGATCGACTTTTGCGGACAGCATAATCACCGGAATAGGCGCGGTGTTCGGATCCGCGTTTTTTTCCTTGAGAAGCTCAAGCGCCGTTTTGCGGGTCAGATTGTAGTCGGTGATGAGCAACTGCGGGAGTTCGGTTCTGAGTTTCGAGCTACCATCGAGGCCGCTAACAGCCACGTTAACGGAAAACCCGTAGTCTTCAAGTTTTTTTTTGAGGTAGTCGCGAAATAGCTGAGATTCGTCGATGACGAGAATATTCTTCATTAGCTCTCTCCGTTATGGGTGATTATCCCGCCGTCCGAGATAGATTTCAACTACTTTGTTATACTGCCGCCGATGCAAGCAATCAGTACTCCCGAGGATCGCCGCAATTGCGTAGCACAAATGGTCTTGTCCGCGTCGGGCTGGCGAGCAGTTTTTGGGGGCGCTGAGCACAGCGATGCGCGATCAATCTCCGTAGAACACCGCGACTGTACGCTTCTCGCCACAACGTTGTTCCTCGATCTCGTCCGGTCGGATTCCGGTCGACCACATCCAACTATCGCGCTCGGAATGGATACGCGCCCAACCGGACCGGCAATCGCCGACTCAGTCTTACGAGCCTGTCTTGCGAGCGGTGCCCGGATCCGCTTTCTGGGCGTCGTCGCGTCACCCGAGATAATGGCGTGGGTAAAAAACGAGCGCCAAGTCGACGCATTTTTTTATATTTCCGCGAGTCACAACCCGGTCGGTCACAACGGATTTAAGCTTGGACTCGGAGACGGTTCCGTGCTGTCGCGCGATATCGCCATCCCGCTTATCGAGCGGTTCCGCTCGATCGTCGCCGCCCAGAAGGAACTCGAGGACCTGGTGAATCGTGTTCGATCGATAGACCCTCAGGAAATCGAAGGACAGCTGAGTAAACGGAGCAGTTGGAAGGCAGAGGCGGAGAAGGCGTATCGTTCGTTTGTCACCGCCGGTCAGGAGACGCTTCGTGGCGACTTTGGCGTCGTCGCCGATTTTAACGGCAGCGCCAGATGCGAATCGATAGATCGCGTCTTGCTCCCGTCCCTCGGCGTCCGTTTTGCCGCGTTCAACGACGAGCCCGGTACAATTGTGCATCAGATCCTACCCGAGGGCCGTGGATTGGACGAGGTCGCGTCGCATCTCCGGCGAATCGGCGATATCGATTCGGGATTTGAGGTTGGCTACACGCCGGACAACGACGGAGACCGAGGCAATCTTGTGTTCCGGTCGCGATCCGGCGACATCGAGATTCTCGACGCTCAATCGGTCTTTGCGCTGGTCGTCCTGATCGAGTTGTGTGCCGCAAAACATACTTACGACGGCGAGAATCAGCATGTTGTTGTCGCCAACGGACCAACTTCGGCGCGGATAGACGAATTGGCCGCGCTGTTTGGCGCTGAAGTTCGGCGAGCGGAAGTCGGCGAGGCGAACGTCGTATCGTTGGTTTCGCAAGTCCGCAGCGGCGGAGGGATCGTTCCAATTGCCGGCGAAGGATCCAACGGCGGGAGTATCAAACCGCCGGCGACCGTTCGCGATCCGCTCGCTACCTTGCTCTCCCTTATTCGGCTGAGGGCGCTTCGGCTCGATTACATCTGGGATGAGCTTTGCGGCCGTCCTCATCGTGACGAGGCGACGGGATTCCTTGAGCTGTCCCGCGAACTACCGGCGTGGACGACCCTGGCGACGGACGACGAAAAGGCTAAAATGCGCGTGGGCAATATCCCTCACGGTCGTTTAAAAACCAACTGGGAAAACATCGTCGACGAGGAGCTATCTCGATTTACCGATCGTCTTGAGCCCGTATACGGGTCGCTTACGCCGGTTTTTGAGAACTACGAAGGGGTCGAAACGCGAACGGGTGCGGGAAATCGGATCGGGGATAAGACCGGCGGTCTTAAGCTTCGCTTTGTCGGCGACGACGGCTTGGATCGTGCTTCAGTTTGGATGCGTGGAAGCGGGACCGAACCCGTTTTTCGAGTTCTTGCCGAGTGTCGCGGCGATCGTCCCGATCTTGTCGACGCGATTATCGACGTTCACCGCGATTGCGTCTCGCGCGCAGCGCGGTCGTAGGTTACTCGGCCGTTCGTACCATTCCCGATTCTATCTCGACAACAACGATCTTCTCCTGTACCAGGGCGCTGAGAATCGTTTCGACCCGTTCCGCCGAAAATCCCGTATACTCCGGAATCTTCTCGGCGGCCACGACGCCTTTTTCGGAAAGCAATCGAACGAGCTTCCCGCGAAGTTGGCGGTCGCTTCCGTTAAACGGCGTTTGTTTTGCGTAATGGCGACTTCGCACGTTGGCGTTCCCCTGACGTGCCAACATCGTACCGTGATCCATCAACGCCCAGTACCACTCGCGCGGATTTTGCCGATCGAGATGACGATCGACTAAGGGGAGAATCTCACGATCACTGACGTCGGAAAGATCGGGAAAGTAGTAGTGTAAGTATACCCGGCGGATATTTGTCTCGATAAAGACGATCGGTCGATTAAAGGCAAACGCCACGATCGATCCGGCGGTATTAGGTCCGATACCGGGGAGTTCCTCAAGGACGTTTGCTTCGCTTGAGAGACCGCCGGCATCGCGTATAAGGCGAGCTGATTCTCGCAAGTATCGCGCCCGACGGTTATATCCGAGTCCGGCCCACATCTCGAGTACTTCCGTCAGTGACGCGTCGGCAAGCGACGCAAAATCCGGGAAGCGTTCGACAAACGGCGGAAATTTTACCAGCACTCGCGAGACTTGGGTTTGCTGGAGCATGACTTCCGAAACAAAGATCCAATACGGCGAGGTATTGCTCCGCCACGGCATCGGGCGCGCGTTATCGAGATAGTAGTCCCAGATCACATCGACAAACTCGCGATCGTTGATTGACAAGGGAATACGCCTATTGGGCGGAGTTTTGGCGGCGCTCCCGTCTCGTAGGACGGTAGTTTCCCGTTCCCATCAGGATCCCAAAGGATTCAAGACCGGGAACGTTTTCGAACACGATCTTCAGCGCAACGGTAAGTGGTACGGCGAGGAAGAGTCCGGCGATTCCCCAAAGCCACCCCCACATCAAAAGCGAAAGAAGTATAACAACCGGACTGAGGTTTAGGCGATCACCGAGCATTTTTGGATCGAGAACGTTCCCGATGACAAACTGCGCCCCGCCCATCGACGCAAAAACCGCGATCACGTAGTTCCACTCGGGAAGAAACTGAACCATCGCAAATGTGACACTAATGATCGTAATCGCGACGGACCCAATACTCGGAATAAAGTTGAACAAAAACGTCAGCACTCCCCAGATAAAGGGAAAATCGACGCCAATAAGCGAGAACGAGATAAAAACGATAAGAGCGGTCAACGAACTGACAAAGATCTTAACCGCGACGTACCGGGCGATCTGACTGTTGATGTGAATCAGCACCCGACTCAACGTTCGTGTCGTTTCGTCCTTTACCGCTAATTTGATTTTGCGACGAACGTAAGGTTTCTCCATCAGGAGAAAAAGAAGAAAGATCAGAACAACGATAAAACCACTTGCAAACGACATAAAATTACCCGAAACCGCCAGAAGGGCATTGCGAACGGTCCGCAGTATTTCAAGCTGGCCAACGATATCCTCGGGTAAGTTGAACCGTAGAATAAGAAACTGAATTAATTCATTAAAGCGTTCCTGGTACTTGGGAAACTCTCGTAGCAGGCTCTGGAAACTCGAGTAGACGATCAAGACGATAAGAAACCCGAATGCCAGAAACAACAGGAGTACGAGCGAAATTGCAATAAATCTCGGTATTCGTCGATCGACGAGGTACGAGACGACCGGCGAGAATACAAACGACAGCAACAAGGCGATAACAAACGGAATAAATATCCCGCCCGTCAATCGAAGCACGGAACCCGCGGCTACGAGGGCGATGATAAACAGGTAGACGGTATTTGCGCGCAGTACACCCGTCGGCATCCGCAACGGGCGAGACGCCCGCCGCGGTTCACTGTTGCCGCCTAGATGTGAATCGCCCATCCCTCAGCGACCCGCGCACTTTCCATGACCGCCTCCGAGAGTGTCGGATGAGCGTGAATCATCGTGGCGATATCCTCAGGCAACAGTTCCGCCCGTTTTGCCAAGAGGAGCTCGTGAATGATCTCCGTCGCATTGGCTCCGGCGGCGTGGGCGCCAAGGATCTCCCTGCTTTTTTCGTCATACACGATCTTTACGATGCCGTCACTTTTTTCGACCGCCACCGACTTACCGGCTCCACGGTACGGAAAAAGCGCGGTTTTGTAGGCTACTCCTTTTGCCTCGGCGGCTTTTTCCGTCAATCCAAAGCTCCCGATTTGCGGCTCGCAGTAGACTGCGGAAGGAATCATCTCGGGATCGATACGCGCTTCCGGTTTGTGACCGGCGATGTGTTCGACCGCAATTTCGCCCTCTTTGCTCGCCACGTGGGCGAGAAGCGGCGAGCTCGTTACGTCACCGATCGCATAGATTCCCTCTACACCCGTTTGGTAGTAGTCGCCGATTTCGACAAAACCGCGCTCAGTTCGTACGCCGACGTTTTCAAGGCCGAGGTCCTCGGTGTTAGGCGCCCGTCCGACCGCGACCAGCAACATATCGGCCGATAGATCCTGCTCGGTTCCCGATGCGTCCGCGACGGTAAGGGTAACGCTCTTGCCTTTCGTCGAGAGCGTCTTTGCGGTCGTACCGGTCATCATTTTAATGCCGTAGCGCTTAAACGCCTTGCCAATGATGTCAACAGCGTCGGCGTCCTCGATGGGGAGGAGCTGATCGAGCATCTCGATTACCGTCACTTCGACCCCAAAGGCATTCATAACGTAGGCAAACTCCATGCCGATCGCGCCGGCGCCGAGAATCAGCAAGCTCGCGGGCAATGAGGTAAGCGAAAGCATGTCGCGAGAGGACATTACCTTTTTGTGGTCAAACGGAAACGCCCCGATTTCGCGGGGACGGGAACCGGTGGCAATCAACACGTTAGTAGCGGTTACCGTTTTCTCGCCGTCGATCGATAACTCGTGCGGACCAACAAACGTCGCCACGCCTTCGATGTAGTCGATCTTGTTCTTCTTTAGGAGTCCCTGGACGCCCTTGGACAGTTTGTTGGCGGCGACTCGCGATTTCTCGTGAACCTTGCTGTAGTCGAGCGTTGATACATCCACGCCGACACCGATTTTTTGCATATCGGCGAGCGAGTGCACCATTTCCGCCTGATGAATAAGCGCCTTGGAAGGAATACATCCCCAATTTAAGCAGACGCCGCCGGGCGCTTCTTTCTCTACAACGGCCGACTTGAGGCCAAGCTGAGATGCACGGATAGCCGCAACATACCCGCCGGGTCCGGCACCAATGACAAGCAGGTCGTAATCGTAGTTTGCCATCTATAGCTCCTTATTCTAGAAGAGGATTCGCACCGGTTGCTCCATAAAGAGCTTGAGATCGTTGAGGAACCGTGCGCCCTCGGCGCCATCGATTACGCGATGGTCACAGGAAACGGTCATCTTCATCAGCGTTGCGACGCCGATCGATCCGTCGGATCGAACTACCGGCGTTTTTATCGCCGATCCAAGCGCCAGGATCGCCGATCCGGGCTGATTGATAATCGCGGAGAACTCCTCAACACCAAACGAGCCGAGGTTGCTGATCGTAAAGGTCGGCCCGGTATACTCCTCAGGTTTGAGTTTGTTTTCCCTCGCTTTTGCGATCAGCTCCTGAAGCTCGGCGTCGATCGACTCGACACCGCGGTTGCCGCAGTTCCGTACCACGGGTGTGATCAAACCGTTGCCGACGTCTACGGCGAGACCGATATCGATACTTCCAAACTTCGTTATCGTCTCACCCTGCCACGACGCGTTTACGTCCGGATGCCTTTTGAGCGCTTCGGCGGCAAACTTAATAAAGTAAGCGTTAAGGGAGACTTTTGTACCCCGGGCCATGTTGAGCTCTTTGCGCGCTTGAACGAGGCCGTCCATCTCCACTGAGGTCTTGAGATAGTAGTGGGGAGCCGATAACTTGCTTTCACTCGTGCGGCGAGCGATCACCGCCCGAAGAGTAGAGACGGGCATCTGTTCGTCGGCGGTCGGCGCTCCGACCGAGCTAATCGTCGTCGTCGGCAGCGTAGCAGCCGACACACCACGGAAGTTTTCGATATCCTGCTTTACGATTCGTCCACCGGTACCGGTGCCTTTTACCATCCCGAGACTGATATTGCGCTCGGCGGCGAGCTTAACCGCGAGCGGGCTCGCTTTAATTCCCCTCCCGCTCTGCTCGACAGCTGCAGCAGCGACCGACGCCGCGGCCATTTCGGGGACCGGGCTACTCGCGGCGGGCGTCGGCGCCTTTTCCTCAACGGGTGCCGGCTGCGCCGGAGCTTCTTCTGCGGGTTCGCTTGCCGGCTTGGCGGAGCCCTCGTCGGCAATTTCCTTTTCTATCGCCGAAACGTCCTCGCCGGCCTCACCGAGAATCGCAATTGTTTGGCCAACGCGAGCCATTCCCCCGGAATCAACGACTATCTTGAGAAGCGTCCCTTCCTGGGTCGCCTCGTACTCCATGCTCGCCTTATCCGTCTCGACCTCGCACAGCACGTCGCCGGCAGCGACCGTATCTCCAACCTTCTTCTGCCACGCAGTTATCGTTCCCTCTTCCATCGTCGGGGAGAGCGCGGTCATCGGTACTTTTTCGGCCATTCTCTACTCCTTGTAGCTGACGCGCTTGGCGGCGTTTACGATCTTTTCGACGGACGGCTGGACCGCCAGCTCGAGACGATGGTTGTACGGCATTGGTACGTCCTCACTCGATACGAGTTCGACGGGAGCATCAAGATCGTCAAAACAGTTGTTGGAAATCATCCAGGCAACGTGGGATCCAACGCTGGCAATCGGCCACGATTCGTCTATTACTACCGCGCGATTTGTCTTACGTACACTGCGATAAATCGTGTCACCGTCGATAGGTCGGAGGCTACGCATATCAACTACCTCGGCGTCCAAGCCGATGTCGGCGAGTCGATCGGCCGCTTCGAGGGCGACCCGCAGCGGTTTCCCATGGACAACGAGAGACACATCCTTTCCCTCTCGTTTGATGTCCGCTTCGCCGATCGGAACGACATAATCCTCTTCGGGTACCTCGCCGGTCCAGGAATAGGCAAGCTCGCTTTCGAGCACGACAACCGGATTATCATCACGGATAGCGCTCTTGAGGAGGCCCTTGGCGTCGTATGGGGTTGCGGGCGCTACGACTTTGATCCCCGGGATATGCACAAAATAGCTCTGCAGCGCCTGCGAATGCTGCGAAGAGAGGTACTCAGCCGGACCGTTTGGTCCACGAAATACGATCGGAACTTTAAGTTGACCGCCGGACATATGACGCAGTTTGGCCGCGTTGTTTACGACCTGGTCGAGGGCGAGAAGCGCAAAATTGAATGTCATCCATTCGACGATCGGCCGTAAACCTACCGATGCCGCTCCGACGGCGAGCCCGGTAAACCCAAGTTCCGTAATCGGCGTGTCGCGAACTCGCTTCTCGCCGTACTTGTCCAACAATCCCTTGCTAACCTTGTAAGCACCGTTGTACTCGCCAACTTCCTCACCGAGAAGAAACACCTTCTCATCGAGGCTCATTTCTTCGTCGATCGCCTGGCGAATCGCATCACGCATTTGAATCTCGGGCATTATTCTCTGCTCTCCTCTTTGGCCCTACGCAAGAACATCTTCATACATCGTATGAAGCGCCGGTTCTTCGCTCTTTTCAGCGAAGTCGACGGAAGCCTGGACGCGTTTCTTTATCTCTTCATCGAGTTTGGCAAACGCTTCGTCGGTATACATCCCGGCGTCGATCATCTGCTGCTTGAGCTTGACGATCGGATCTTGTTGCTTGTAACGCTCGAGCTCTTCTTTTGTTCGATATTTGGCGGGATCACTGATCGAGTGACCCTTGTATCGATACGTCTTCATATCGATTAGGTAGGCGGTACCCGATTTACGCGATTCATTCGCGACCTTCTTGATCCCTTCGTAGACTTCAAGAAAATCCATCCCGTTGATTTCTATTCCGGGGAGATCGTAGCCGGCCGCTTTGACGGCAAAGTCTTCGACACCGGAAACGCGGTGCACGGCAGTCCCCATTCCAAAATGGTTATTCTCAACGATGTAGAGAACCGGTAGGTTCCAGATCTTGGCCAGGTTGAGACTTTCGTGGAACGCACCTTGGTGGATCGCTCCATCGCCAAAATAGCAGAGCGTTACTCCACCGTCCTCGTCGTACATCTGCTTAAAGGCGACGCCTGTCGCTATCGGAATCTGAGCACCAACAATCCCGTTTCCCCCAAGGAAGTGACGATCGGCATCGAACATGTGCATCGATCCGCCCTTGCCACGTACGCAACCGGTGATCTTTCCAAACATCTCGGCCATGATCGACTCGGCGGACATACCGACCGCCAACGCGTGGCCGTGGTCTCGATACGAGGTGAGGATGTAGTCTTTCTTCAGATCAATCGCGGCGACCGATCCGACTGCAACCGCTTCCTGTCCGTTGTAAAGGTGTAAGAACCCGCCGATCTTGCGCAATCCGTACATCTGCGCCGCTTTTTCCTCAAATCGCCGGATCATGAGCATGTCGCTCAGTGCCTGCTCGAGAAAACTCTTGTCGTATGACGATATGTCAACCATCGCTTTTGATTCTCCTCGTTTGGCCGCACTCATGATTTAACTCCGCTCTCATGCGTACCATCGATTGGTCTGAAGTAGTCAATTTTTTCGATTACCGTTTCGAGAACGATCAGCTCCGTTTCCGATGGGGCCACGTGCCAGAACGTAGAGAGGCGATTACCTAGCGCTTCCAAGACATCCGACTTGAGCATCGGATTGTCAATCGCCGCCGCCTTTCCAAAAACCTCGATCACCTCGTCAAAAGCTTTGCTCTGAATAAGCCAGGTGACATCTGCTCGGGAATTAATCTGCGCAACTTTATCAAATTGCTGGGACGTCACGGCGTAGATTGCGTCGCGATTTCCGCGTAGTAAAGCCGGTACCATCCAGCGACTCCGGGGGCATCCATCCTGGTCGACCGTGCTCAATATCGCCGCACGTGAATCGTCCATCACCCTCTCCATCGCCGCGAACAGCGCGTTGAATTCCATCAGGGCCTCCTTTGGGGGTTCCAAAACCTAATCGTTCGCTATAGTGTTTCGTCTCAATGTAATAAAAACAGCCGTTCGTTTGTACCCCGAGCCAGCGAAGGAAAACCGAATTGCTGTCGATTACACTGTACTTTATCGAAACGGTCAGGTATATTGCCGGCAAGAGATAATTATGTATCTATAAAAATCATGTGGATACGTAAGCGCAAGGAGGCATCGTGTTTCAAAAACAAGACGTCATGCGGCGGGTGATTTACTCGTTAATTCCGATCTTTCTTTTTGCTACCTTCCTTTACGGTTGGCGTGTCCTCGTCACTACCGCTTTTGTTTTTGTTCTTGGTATAGCCACCGAGTACGTATTTGAGCGTTCGAGAAAAAAGAAGGTCAGCGAAGCGGTACTCGTGACCTGTATGCTGTACTCCTTGTCGCTCCCTCCGTTCACGCCGTTGTGGATAACCGCTGTGGGAATTATCTTCGCCGTTGCCATGGGCAAAGGCGTATACGGCGGATTTGGGCGGAACATCTTTAATCCTGCGATCACCGGTCGACTGTTTATCTACATAACTTTTCCGACCGTGCTCACCACCGCCTGGATGGTCCCGGCTCTTGTTGATCTTAGCGGCGGTGCTGGTCTGTCGGGCGCGTTTGGGACGTCCGGAGCAGGTCAGATCGACGCGATCGCCGCGGCGACACCGCTGGCAATGATACGTTCGGGCGAGGTTCCCAACCTGCTTAATCTTTTTCTCGGATTCAGATCGGGATCAGTTGGTGAGAGCAGCACGCTCCTTATTATGGGCGCCGCCGCGTACCTCATCTGGACCAAGACGGCAAACTGGCGACTCATCCTCTCGAGTTTTGTCGGTGCACTTCTTTTCTCGGTGATTTTCTACTTCACCGGCCTCATACCGGGACTCGATCCCGCGACCTTTGACGGCACCGGACATCTCGTCCCGATCGCCGCGTATATGATGAGCGGAAGCATTCTCTACGTAGTCGTATTTATGTCGACCGATCCGATCTCAGCGCCCAACAAACACGTTGCCCAGTTTGTCTACGGATTTGTGATTGGTTCAATCTCGATGGTGGTCCGTACGTTTAGCGGATTCCCGGAAGGCACCAGCTTCGGCATCATGATCGGTAACACGTTTAGCGCGTTGTTCGACGAACTGTCACCTGCCAATAAGAAGAAAAAGAAAAAACCGGTCGCCAAGCGGGTCGAATCTAAAGATACCACGCCGGCCGTCAAACAGGAGATCTCCGCATGACCGGTCATAACAGTCAGGCAAAGTCTCTTATGGATTTCTTGGAGGTGCGCTCATGAGTAGTCCCGGTCAGATTCTAAAAGATAACCTATGGACCAATAACCCCATTTTTATGCAGGTACTGGGCATATGTTCAGCTTTGGCGGTCACAAACCTGCTCACCAACACGATGATCATGACGATCGGCGTTACCTTTGTCACTGCGATGTCGAGCTTTACGGTCTCGGTGATAAAAAAACTGATTCCGCGAAAAGTCCGAATGATCGTCCAGACTCTGATCATCGCGTTCTACGTTATCATTGTGGACATTCTTCTTCGCGCGTATCTGCCCGATATCAGCCGGGCGCTCGGACCCTACGTCGGACTGATCATCACTAACTGTATCATCATGGGACGAGCAGAGGCGTTCGCCCAGAGCAATCCTCCCCTCCTGTCCCTTTGGGACGGAGCGACAAGCGGTTTTGGATACATGGCCGTACTCCTGACGATCGCGTTTTTCAGGGAGCTACTTGGATTTGGAACGCTCTTTGGCGTTCAGGTCCTACCGGAGACGTTTGTACCGTGGACGATAATGGTCACCGCGCCAAGCGCGTTTTTCTTCCTCGGACTCATCGTCTGGGCCGGCAAGACTATAATGAATAGAGAAGGAGCCCCGGCATGAGCGCTGCACCCTTAATCAGTCCGTTTTCCTTATTCTTTGCGTCGATTTTCACGAGCAACATCCTTCTCGCCAACTTTCTCGGGATGTGCTCCTTCATTTCGATTTCGAAAGACATGAACTCCTCGAACGGCCTCGGGATGGCGGTGACCGTGGTTCTGACGATCACAACGGCGCTCAACTGGGTGATCCTCCATCACGTGCTGGTACCGCTTAACCTCGTTTACCTCCGCTACATCGTCTTTATCATTTCGATCGCGGCGGTCGTTCAGATGCTGGAGATGATTATCGATCGCGTATCGCAGTCGCTCTACATGTCGCTCGGAATCTTCCTGCCGCTCATCACCGTTAACTGCGCGATTCTTGGTGTCTCGTTGTTTATGGAAATCCGCAACTACACCTTTCTGCAGTCACTCATCTACGGTCTTGGATCCGGGCTTGGTTGGTGGCTCGCGATTATGGCGCTCTCGGCGATTCGGAAGAAAACGGACAAGTCACCGGTTCCGTCCGGCCTCAAAGGACCCGGGATTACCATGATCACGATCGGATTTATGGCAATGGCCTTTATTGGGTTCTCTGGGATGCTCTCGGTACAGTAAGGAGAGAGACAAAATGGATATGACGTTGTTTTTTGCTGCACCAGCAGCCGTCGGTGGAATTTCGGCCGCTCTCGCAGCGCTGATTTCAATCACCGACAAGATCGTCAACAACTACGGCGAGATCGCGATTGACATAAACGCCGGCAAGAAAGAACTCACCGTCAAGGGCGGTCAACCAATGCTGTTTGGCCTGTCCGAGCAAGGAATCTTTGTACCCTCTGCATGTGGCGGTCGGGGTAGTTGCGGCGCGTGCAAGGTAAAGGTACAGAGCGACGTTGGTCCCGTTATGCCGACGGAACTTCCTTACCTGACTAAAGAGGAAATAGCCGACAACGTCCGACTTGCGTGTCAGATTAAGCTCAAACAGGACCTCTCGATTGAGATACCTGAGGAACTGTTTAACGTTCAGGAGTTCTCGGCTACGGTAAAACGTATCACCACGGTCACGCACGACATTATGGAAGTCTATTGCGAACTTCCCGCCGATCAAGAGGTCTCTTACGTGTCCGGTCAATACGGTCAGTTTGAGGTGCCGCCGTACGCCAAGGTCAAAGAAAAGACGATGCGCGCCTACTCGATGTCATCGCCGCCGAGTGACAAGAACCACTTGGAGTTTCTCATCCGACTCGTTCCGGGCGGAATCGTCACAACCTACGTCCACGAGCACCTTAAAGAAGGCGAGAAAATCAGGATCGTCGGTCCTTTTGGCGATTTCCACGTACGTGATACCGGGGCAACGATGGTCTGTGTTGCCGGAGGATCGGGAATGGCGCCGTTTAAGAGCATATTTCAGGATATGATCGATAACGATACGATCGACAATCGTGATATCTGGTATTTCTTTGGCGCGCGGGCCAAACGGGATTTGTTTTATCTCGACTGGCTTTATAAACTAGACGAGGACCATGAGCGGTTTCATTTTATCCCCGCGCTGAGCGAGCCGCAGCCGGAGGACGAGTGGACCGGCCCGACCGGATTGATCACCGAGGTTCTCGATAGATACCTCAAGAAGTCGATTTCGACCGAGACGCCGCGCGCGGGGTATCTGTGCGGTAGCCCGGGTATGCTCGACGCCTGTATGCAGGTAATGGGCGACAACGACATGAAACCCGAGTCGATCTTCTTCGATAAGTTCGCGTAAACGAGGAGAACGCCATGAAAATGTCCCCTGAGTTTGCCAAAGCCCAAAAAAACATGGAGCCGGGCGTTATCACCTCCGACGGCTTTCTTGGAGACGACACCCGACCGATCGTTGATATTATAGAGGCCGATGAAGAGCGCTTTGCCCAACTCGGCATGGAGTTTGATACGGTCGCGGCGAAACTGCGCGAGCTCCTCGATAAAGGTCGAGCAGGTCTTGGCGAGCCGGTTACGGTGGAAGACCGCTGGATCGTAACCAGCAGCGAGGCTCGGGGACACTTGGCGTCACCATTTGAAGACGGTATATTTCGCAAAGTCAATGCGCGAGTAGAACGCCTTGAAAATGGTAAACCCAGCGGCGATGTACTAATCTATAGTGACTTATCGCTTCACCTTATGGAAACAAATCACTTTCTCCAGGGAAAGGGAGCGTCGTTTCGGTTGGATCCCGAGAAAATCAAGAAAGTAATCGGCGTTTAAATTCGTCGTTCTTTCGTTAGTTTGAATTTTATACTCCGTAAGACTATTCTTCTCATAAGCTGATGTCTGAAGAACGGGTTCTAATCGTAGAAGACGAAAAAATAATAGCGTTAGACCTCCAACGACGTCTTGAGAAGTTTGGATACGTCGTAGTTGCGCTTGCCTCGACCGCTGAGGAAGCGGTCGAAGCCGCCGTTGAGTACAAACCCGATATCGTACTAATGGACATCATGTTGAGCGGCGAGCGGGACGGCGTTGACGCCGCGATCGAAATCAAGGAAACCCACCCGATGCCTGTCGTTTTTCTTACCGCGTATGCCGACGAGCGTACCGTAGAGCGGGCAAAACGGGCACAACCGGTGGGATACGTGCTCAAACCGTTCAAAGAACGGGAGCTCCAGACGACGATCGAAATCGCACTCTATAAATCCCGCGTTGACCGAAAAATGCATGAGCAGGAGCAGCTTTTTGAAGCGCTTCTCAACAGTATGCACGACGGCCTTATCGCCTTCGACGTGGACCACTCCGTCCTCTTTCTTAATCCGGTTGCGATGGACGTTCTCGGATTCTCCGGCGCGGAGGAGTTAAACGGCGTGTCGCTTACCGACGTTTTTGTTCTGTACGATGAGAAAAGCGAACTGCCGCAAGCAATACCCCTCGGCCTGATAAACGAAGGCAAAGACTTTGACTTCGAAAACGTCTATTTGCAAACGGCCCAGGGCGGCCGAGTTAACGTTGCCGGCTCAATAACCCCGACGATTACAAGTCACGGTATCAACGGCGGCTTGATTACCTTTCGGGATGTCACCGACATTCGCGAGATGTCGGATATCATCGAGTATCAGGCAAGCCACGACGCGCTTACCGGTTTGATGAACCGCGTCGAGTTTTTCTCACGCCTTCACGAGGTCGCGCAGGACGCCCAGAAAAACCGGAAAACTCATAGTTTTTTGTATCTCGATCTAGACCAGTTTAAAGTCGTCAACGATGTCTGCGGCCACTCTGCGGGCGACGAGCTTCTCCGGCAGGTCTCCAACGAACTGGCGGAACATCTCGCCGACGAAGCCCACATGACCGCGCGACTCGGCGGCGACGAGTTCGGCGTTCTGTTGATCGATACGCCCCTCACGCGGGCGATGACTATCGCCGAATCGTTACTGCAGACGTTTGACCGCAAGTTTATTTGGCAAAAAAATGCGTTCCACATTACGGCCAGCATCGGTCTGGTACCCATAGCCGGCGTCAACTCGGACGGCTATGGCATTCTCGCCGCCGCGGACGACGCCTCCTACCTGGCGAAAGAGTCCGGGGGCAATAGCATCAAGGTGTATGAGACCGCTGACTACACTTTTCTCAAACGTCGCGGAGAGATGCAGTGGATCAGCCGGCTCAATCACGCGTTGGAACGAAACCAATTTGTTTTGTGGGGTCAGGAGATACATTCGACAAACGGCAACGCAGGAGAACACCTCGAGATACTTTTACGGATGCGTGATGTAGACGGTTCGCTCATCAGCCCGGCGGACTTTATACCGGCCGCCGAGAAATACAACCTGATGCCCGCCGTCGATCGATGGGTTGTCCGCGAGGCGTTCCGACATCTCGCCGATTTGGCGCGTGAAGGCCGGCATCCAATCTTTAGCATCAACTTGAGTGGTGCGTCGGTTGCCGACGAGTCATTCTTTGACTACATCCATAATCTCGTCGACGCTGTCGGAATCGATCCTCACCAAATCTGCCTCGAAATTACAGAAACAACGGCAATATCCAACATGTCCCGGGCAACGTCGTTTATCCGACGCCTAAAAAGCCTCGGGATGACGTTTGCGCTGGACGACTTTGGGAACGGGTTTTCGTCTTTTTCCTATCTCAAGATACTTCCCGTCGATTACCTCAAGATTGACGGCTCTTTTGTGCGCGGTATTGCCGACGACCCGATTGATTTATCGCTCGTCCAATCGGTAAATTCGATCGGGCATGTCATGGGTATGAAAACGATAGCGGAGTACGTAAAAGACCTCAGAACACGAGAAATCCTTGAAGAGATCGGTGTCGATTATCTCCAGGGATACGAAATCGCCAAACCGGTTCCACTCGACGAGTAAAGGACTGTTGTGTCCCCTCCCTTTTCTGTTCTCCTTCTGGGCTTAAAACACAGCGGCAAGAGTACACTTGCACGCGTCGCGGCAAAACAGCTCGGCGTGCGTCGGATCGATACCGACGATCTGGTCGCAGAGCTATCCGGCGCCGCCAATGCTCGCGAGGTGTTTCGTCGGCACGGAAAAGCCGCCTTTATGACATGGGAATCGGAGGCATTAAAGAAGGCACTCGTAACGGCTCAGAACGAGAGTACGATTATCGCGACCGGCGGCGGAATCGCCGACAACATCGCGGCGTTGGCGCTAATTCAAAGTGACTGGCCGCCGACTCTTTACCTCGAAGAAGACCCGTTGGTATTGTATTCACGGATCAGTGCTCGTAGCATCCCTGCGTTTCTCGATCCGTCGCGACCGCGTGATCATTTTGTCGAACTCGCGGCCGAGCGAGCCGAGGTGTACCGGGCGATCGCGACGGCGATACTGCCGATTCACGGGCTCACGATACCGCAAGCGGTAAAACTACTAATTTCATCGATTCGGAGGATTCATGCCGGGTAACACCTTTGGGCAGGCATTTTCGATAACGACGTTTGGAGAATCGCACGGAGGTGCCGTCGGGGTAATCGTCGACGGCGTCACGCCGGGGATTCCGCTGACCGCCGAGGATATTCAGAAACAACTTGACCGGCGAAAACCCGGGCAATCCGACATCACGACGCCGCGGAAAGAACCGGACATCGCGCACATTCTCTCGGGCGTCTTCGAAGACAAGACGACGGGAACACCCCTCATGGTTATCCTTTACAATTCCGATGCCGATCCTTCGGCGTACGACGATATAAAGGATAAGTTTCGTCCGGGACACGCCGACTACACTTATTTAAAAAAGTACGGTCTTCGCGATTGGAGAGGAAGCGGTCGAGCAAGCGGGCGAGAAACGGCGGGTCGCGTTGCCGCCGGGGCGATCGCCCAGAAAATCCTCAATCGCGCGGGTGTTTCGATTTTGGCCTATACGCAAAGAAGCGCCGGAATCGAATGCGAACGCTACGTTCCAGAGGAGATAGAGAACAATCCTCTCCGGGCTTGTGATCCGGACGCGGCGAGGAAAATGCTCGAGAAGATCTCGGCGATCAAAGCAACCGAGGACAGTGTCGGCGGTATTATCGAGTGTCGTATCTCAGGCGTTGACGCAGGAATCGGTGAGCCGGTATTTGACAAGCTCGACGCATCGATCGCCCACGCGATGCTTTCTATTGGATCGATAAAAGGGATTGAGTTTGGAGCCGGATTCGCCGCTGCCGATATGACCGGTAGCATGCACAACGACGAGATGACAGCGGACGGCTTTTCGACAAATAACGCCGGCGGGATCATCGGCGGAATCGCGACCGGTGAGGAGATCGTGTTCCGCGTCGCCGTCAAGCCGACCAGCTCGATCTCCCGTCCCCAGCAAACGGTCGATCTTTCGGGCGCCGAAAAGACGATTCGAACCGAAGGTCGCCACGATGCGTGTATCTGTCCTCGAATCGTACCGGTCGTCGAATCGATGGCCGCGCTCGTACTGATGGATCACTACAAACGTCAGCACGCGCTTCATCTTTTGGGAGATAACTAACATGGAAGAGGCGATTAACACCGCGCCGATCGCTACCTGGGTCGGCGAACACTTTTACTGGGTAATGATAGGAATACTCATTCTTAACCTCACACAACGGAAGTACCAGAAGCAGGCTCAAAAAAAACGCTTTGCCACACTGTACCTGGCAATCGCGACCTTCGTTCTCTACTCAGCGGCGATGTTGGTACTCAACTACGGAGGATCAGATTTTATGTTTTTGATCGCCGCCGCCGCCGTGCTGATCGCAATAGTAATCCTGAAAGACCAAGTCTTCCCGTTTCGATTGCGGTCACGAGTCGACGGCCGCTGGTTGAACTTTCAGGAAATATTCTATGACGACGGGGACGGTGACTCGCCCGACGACGCTAGCGGTTAAGTCCGTCGTAGCGGGATCATCAAAAAGCCGGACGCAACAACGAGCACGGGCCACCAACGAACCGTAACGCTCTTGAGACTTTGCTCGATAACTCCGAGGCTAAAAAGCAGAAAAACCGCGCCGAGAAGAACAAAAACGACACCCGGCACGATAAATGAAGCGGACCGTATGCCGCGTGTTCGGACCCCGTAGCCGGCCAACGAGACGCCGCCGATTGCCATAAACAACGGCCATATCTGGAGCAAATCTAGGCCGGGCACGATCGAGTTGCGCAATAGTAGCACCAGTCCGGTGAGGGCGAGCGCCGTCCCGGCAAGCATGTTGGCGGGTCCGCGCGCCGGTGCAAAAGCTCGAACGAGAAAAATCAGCCCAACGACGGTAAAAAGGATCGGCAGCGTAGACCGACCGATCGAAACGATTCCGGTTGTCAGCGTGAGCAGACCAATTCCGACGACGATGAGAGCCACGCCGGCGATTGAACGTCCTGGAAACTCCACCTCAACTACCCCCTCGTTTCAAAATGCGGTGCCGAATCTGTCTGCCTCTGTACCGTAGCCTACCCAACCGGCCGCCGGTTGCCAATACTCCGGATGCGAGCTAACCTCCTCCCATGCGGCGACTGGCGGTATCTTTCCTCCTAATTCCAGCGCTCATCTCGGTGTTTTTTCTCATCGGCGCGGACGGACGCGATATGCCGGTTGTATTGGTTCAATACCGGTCTCTCGCGGATGAAGGCGGTGTGCCGTTTCCCGTGGTCGAACGTGCGGCACAAACGGTTCGCGAGAACGACGGCGAGCCGGCGATGGTTCGATTTCTTACCAACCACGTCCAAAGCTACGCTGCGGATCCAAACAACAGCTACTACCTGAGCGTCATCGGCAACACTTATCAGGCCCTGGATGCGCCGGACCTGGCCCGCCAGTACTACCGACGCGCGTTGTATCGATACCCTGACGTCGTCGTTCGCTCGGTGTCGAGCCATCGAGTCGCCGTTCGCGAACTTCTTGAAATCGTCTCTACACCGCGGGAACGCATTGAGTATCTCCACTACCTGCGTGATTTCTTCCCGGACGCGGTTGATCCGGGGATACTGGCGTACTACCTGGGCGAGGCCTATGAGCGGGCCGGTCTCTGGGACGAGGCGTACGAAAGCTATCGACGTTACCTATCGATTCCGGAGGTAGACATTCCCGGCGTCCCCGAAGCGCGGCGAGTGGTCACGCGACGCCTCGCATTTTACGACTCCGATCGCCGATGGACGTACGCGGATCTTGATCTGTTAGTTGACGAGATCAAGGGATCACTGTGGACCCAGAACGCCACTCGACTACTTCGCCTCCGTGCCGGAGCCAATTTCTTTGCAATGTCCTGGGAACAAGAAGAGTCCGATGAGAACAGCGATATTCCGACATTTGATATCGGAGCATTTATGCGACGTTCTCGAGTACGATTTTCTGACGAACTGGAGATAACCTCGAATGCCAACGAGGCGTACCTGAGGACTTGGGGGTGGTCTCATCGAATTCCAACCTGGTACCTCTATTTCCGAAGAGTCGATTTTCCGGCCGATCCGGACGTCCACGGGACCTGGGAATGGGCGGGAATACTCTTTGGTGAGAGTTACTAGACCCCTGAAGACACCCCCTCTGTCGACCGAGAATAGAATAAGCGTATGCACGGCCTAAACGCCCGCACGATTCTGTTCTTCTCGATTCTTGCCTTATTCGTTACAAATGTGTTCGGCCAGGCTGGTCAGAATCAGGATAGCAACGTCACGGCAGAATACGATTGGGCGCGTTCGACCGTGGATTTTTCTGCGTCCGTTGCGGCGGGTCCACGACGAAGCCCTACGACCGTCTTTGAAGCGCAGCGGCACCTCGATGAACTACTCGTTTCGCGGATCGCGAACCTGCTCGCGGCGATTCCGGTCGATTCTCAACGCACAATCGGTGACGAGATCGCCAATAACCCGAGAATAGCCTCGGCGATTGTCGATATCGCCAGAATCGCGGACCGGGATCCTCCGCGCGCCACGCCCGATCTCGCCCGAATCACCCGCCAATACAGCGTTCCGCTTTTTCCGACCGTTTCGGAACTCTTTGCCGATCACGAAACGACGTTTCCCCTTGCGGAGACGCTTCGCTGGGTGCCGACGAGAGAGTATACGGGAATCGTCATCTACGCCGCGGATTTGCTCCCATTATGGGGAACGGCGCGACGAACGCGCCTCCGGCCCGCCCTTTTTGCCGAAATATACGATACTGATTTCCGCCCGGTACTCGAGCGGGATATGGTATTACCCGAAGTCTCTCGTCTTCGCGGAACGTTGCTCTATTCCGATTCCGTCGATCCCGATGACGCCTTACCGATCGTTGGAGAGGATCCGTTCTACGTCATGGCTTAAGCCGTATTCGGGGTGTATCCGACCGACGTTGTAATTCGATCGGAAGATGCGGATCAGATACTCAGCTCAGCCCATAACCGTAATCTGCTCAGAGAAGGTCGTGTTCTTGTGATCGTCGACAACGCGCAGCTGCGGGTCGAAATCGACGATTGACGGCCAACGAACGCTTGTGCTCAAATACCGATCGATATGAGACGTGTCTACCTGCTTCCGCTCCTCGCATTGATACTCGGATTATCGTTTGTCTCTTGTAGCTATAGGGAAATCGGGTACGCCGTTGTGTTATGGCCGGAGGACGGCTCCGGATTTGTCGGCGGAACGGTGTATCCGGTGATAGAGGAATCCGCAGTTCAGGAAACGTACACGCTGCTCGACGGCGATGAACCGGTCACCGTTGATCTCTGGCGTGCCGCCTTTTTTCGCGAGGAGAGCGCGGCGGATATCTACGCCTCGCGCTACGAGCCCTGGGCTGACGCATGGGCACGAAGTTTACGCACCGCGCTTCCCGTCCGCGAGCAGGATGATCGAACAAGCTCGAGTATCTATCGACTCGCCGACGGTGAAATAGTAAAAATCCTTGATCGCCTCGACGAGGAATCGGACGAAGCCGGCTTGATTGACTACTGGTATCGTGTCCTTACTCGCGAAGGTCAGAGCGGCTGGGTGTTCGGTTATTATCTTGAACTTACAACTGCCGGTGGACGAGCGCTTAATCCGGTCGACGATCAGGACGAGACCGCCCGCCTTGTTCGCGATATCGCCGAGCAGGACTGGAGACCGGACTATTTTCGCCCAATGATTCAGTCGGGCGCGATAGATCTTCGCGATTTTGGACCCCAGTTCGGTCTATTCGGCTCAATCGAAGACGGCTATTTCGACCTCGTTCTTCCGGGATTCTCCCGCCGATTTGAGTATACGCGTTTCTTTTCCCCAGTACGAAATACGATCGAGTTTGAAGGAACGTCGCTGATTCTCACCGTCCGGGGTGAGAACGAGCTGGTGGCTCAATACCGGCTCAACGATCGCGAGCGAACCACAGTATTTTCGCGGATCGAGGAAGATATCGACGAGATCGTAGCTGCTGAACTTCTGCGCAGGCGACAGCTCTTGGACGAAATTCGCGCCCGGGGCGATGTTTTGGTCAGCACCGCGTTCGGGCGCATGAGTATCGCTGAGAACGGTACCGTTGTATGGGAGGGCTACGATCGGCTTGTACCGGACGTCCTCCCGACGGGGTTCTCGGGCAACGGGCGCCTCGAGTTTTCGTTGTTTCCGTCGGAAGCTCTCCGGGCTTCCTACGACGGCGCGCTCAGATTTCGGACAAGTGCCGGTCTCGCGATCAACTTCCTTTACGTTCTATCAGACGAGGGTATTCGTCTTGTTTACGTTCCCGAGAATCTTATCAGCGAGAGAATCATCGTCAACGAGGAGCCACGATCGCCGGTCGTCATATTCTATCGTTTCGAACGTTCGTAATTAGAAATGCTCGCTCTCGAAAACGTTTCGCACTCATTTGGACCACAGCATGTACTCGATTCGGTGTATATCACGATCGATTATCGAACCCGTGCCGCGCTTGTCGGCGCAAATGGAAGTGGGAAGACAACCCTTCTCAAAATACTCGCGGGCAGCCTTACACCTGACGGTGGCGAACGTCGGGCGGCGCGCGGTTCAACTGTCTCATGGCTCCCCCAACACTTAGAGATCGATCCAGCAAAATCGATCTATGAGGTCGCCGAAGAAGGTTTTGCGCGTGAGCGGGAACTTGTTGAAACACGTTATCGTGTTGCCGGTCGACTCTCAGCGAATCCCGGACACGCGAGCGATATTGCACGGCTGGCCGAGCTGGACGAGACGATCGAGAACAGCGTGTGGTGGGAGCGCACGTCGCTGATCGGAAAAGTCCTCGGTGGACTCGGCTTTGACACCACCCAGTTCGACACCCCTGTGGGAAATCTCAGCGGAGGATGGCGCATGCGCGTCGCCCTCGCGCGCACCCTCCTCTCTCGGCCCAATATCATCTTGCTCGATGAGCCCACAAACTATCTGGATACCGAGGCGCGCTCGTGGCTATCCAGGTTTCTGGCGACATACGAGGGCGGCGTTCTCCTTGTTTCTCATGACCGCGCTTTCCTCGACGAGACGGTCGATTCGGTGTACGAGCTGTTCCATCGTTCAGTCAAACGCTACACGGGCACCTACAGCCGCTATGAGCAGTTGCGTCGAGCTGAACATGAGCAGATGCGCAATGCCTGGGCCCACCAACAAGAGGAAATTCGCCGTCAGGAAGAGTTTATCCGGCGCTTTCGCGCCAACGCCAGCAAAGCCAAACAGGTCAAAAGCCGCGAACGTCAGCTGGAATCCCTCGACCGAATCGAACTCCCTCAACACCTGCGACCGATAACGATCCGGATTCCGCCGTCCCCCCCAAGTGGGAAGGTCGTCCTGACTTTGCAGGAAATCGCCCGCCATTACGGCGAGCTCCATGTCCTCGACGATTTAAACTTGACGGTCGATCGCGGCAAACGGCTTGCGGTCGTCGGAACAAACGGCGCCGGAAAAACAACGCTCTTGCGAATTCTGGCGGGTAAGGATACCCCGACGTCTGGAACAATTCGCTACGGGACCGGAGTGAACTCCGCATATTTCGCCCAGGATACGCCCGAGCGACTCCCGGATGGGCAATCGGTTTTGGAGTACGCCAGTGCCCACGCGGCCCAAAAAGCGGTAACAAAGATTCGCGATACGCTCGGGGCCTTTCTGTTTGACGCCGACGACATCACCAAGCCCCTTCGTGTCCTGAGCGGAGGCGAGCGGACTCGGCTCGCGATGGCGACTATTCTGCTCAAACCGGCAAACCTCCTCGTTTTGGATGAACCGACGAACCACCTCGATATGACCTCGCAGGAGGTCTTGGCCGAGGCCCTCGGCACATACGACGGGACCGCTATCGTCGTTTCCCATGATCGAGACTTTCTACGACGAGTGGCGACTGACGTTTTGGCACTTACGCCGGAATTTGGTGAAGACAAATGGACGTTCTACCCGGGGTCGTTTCGCGAGTTCGAGCAGTCGACTTTATTCAATTCGATCAACAGCTTCGATAACGAACAGAGACGGACAAACGCCGCGGGTCGAAATGGTTACCACGATTATCGTGACCAGAAGCGTCGCCGTCGTGAGCGACAGAAACTGCAACGACGCGAAGAAGAGATTCTTGCTTCGATCGAGCGTCTCGAAGCGACAAAGGCCTCATTGTACGACGACCTTTCCCGACCGGAAGTATACAGCGATTCAAATTCCGCTCGCGATGCACAGGTTCAACTCGATTCCTGTATTTCGGAGATCGAGACCTTAACTGAAGAATGGGAGCTCGTGGTCGATCAACTCGCCCATGACTCTCTCGAGAACTAAAACGCCGTAACCTTTGCCGGTATGCGCTTAAGATCGCTATTTTTCACGGGATGCGCTGTGCTTCATGGAACGTAAACGGCGTCCGCGCCGCGACAACAAAAGGCTTGCACGAGTATCTGGCGACGGAAACGCCCGATATCCTGTGTCTCCAGGAGACCAAGGCTCGTGCCGATCAGTTCCCCGCTGAGCTAACTGAGATAGACGGGTATTTTCTTTATACCGCCGAGGCCGAGAAAGCCGGATACAGCGGCGTTGCCCTCTTTTCGAAAACGGAGCCGGATAGCGTCGTGCCGTTGGACATCAAAGAGTTCGACAGTGAAGGCCGCGCGCTCATCGCCGATTTTGGCGAGTTTACCGTAATAAACGCTTACTTCCCCAACAGCCAAGCGGAGGGCAAGCGGCTTGATTACAAACTCGCGTTCTGTGACGCCGTGTGGAGCCGTGCCGACAAGCTTCGGGCCGCGGGTACCGGCGTCGTGATTTGCGGTGATTTCAACATCGCCCATACCGAAATCGATCTGGCCAATCCAAAGTCCAACGAGAAAAATCCCGGATTTCTGCCTGAGGAGCGAGCGTGGATGACGCGCTTTCTCGGAGCCGGGTACGTCGACACGTTCCGAAACTTCCACCCGGAACCCGACAACTACAGCTGGTGGTCCTACCGCATGCGGGCACGTGAACGGAATATAGGATGGCGCCTCGATTATCACGTCGTCGATGAATCGATGGTTTCTCGATTGGTCGACGCTCGAATACGAGCTGATGTTTTTGGCTCGGACCATTGCCCCGTGGAGTTACTTATTGAGTAGTCAGTCATTACCTCGCATTCCAATTTTTCCCCTTGGACTCGTGTTGATGCCGCGGATGCCCCTTCCGCTCCATATCTTCGAAGAACGTTATCGGACGATGATCGGGCGGTGTATCGACAAGGAGGAGTCGTTTGGGGTTGTTTTACACACCGGTACTACTCTCCAGACGGTTGGGTGTCTCGCCGGTATAGACAGTATCATCAACCGATACGACGACGGTCGACTTGATATCCTCACGATGGGTACCGAGCGCTTTCGCATCCAAAGCGTCTACGAAGACAAAGCCTATCTCCAGGCCGATATCGAACTCTTTCACGATGATTCCGTTTCTGAAGAAGAGATGGCCGGATTGGAGCAGCTCGCGGAAACGGCCCGTCGTGACCTCGTGGAGTTTGCCGATGCGGCTGGATACACCGTCGAACGCGATCTACTCGAAAGCTTGGAACCGGAAGAGCTTTCGTTCATGCTCGCGACGACGGATATATTCAGCGTCGAAGAGAAGCAAGAACTCATCGAATTACGCTCAACCAGTGAGCGGATGAAGCGCGCCTCGGCGGCATTGGATCGGGGACGCGAGCAACGAACAATGACACGAAAAATTCGAGAGGTACTTGGCAAGGACGACGACGAAGATATATCCCACCTATTTAACTAATCCCCGACCGCCTGAGGATCGGATTTGACCGTCGATACACCTCATGGCTGTGTGCTACTATGTAACCATGCCCGATTACGCAAAACGAATAGCAGAACTCACCGCCATCCTTGGCGAAACGGAGGAAGGTGCCGCCAGATTAAGGAAGGAACTCGGCACCAAAGTCGTTCGCCTCAAAAAAACTGAGCGCCCGGATGGAACTGAAGAGTTATTTGAGGAATACAAGCGACTGACGCAGATTATCGATTCAGCCGGCACCGATATCGAACGAATGTCGACGATCGACACCAGACAAACCGAGATTCAAACCGAGATGAAAGAGCTCCGCGCCGAGCATGAGAAGCTCGACAAGGGCCTTGAGCCCGTTTTTCATCAAATCGGGGGCGTTGCGTTTCGCTTGTTTCGCGAGCATCCGCTTGTCGATACGGGGTACTCAAGCGCGTTTGCCAGCCTCGCCCGCTACTACGATCAAGTTCGCGCGATAGATAAAGAGCTTGAGCAGATCGGCGCCGGCGATGACGGCGGATCGCGTAAGATTCTCGAAAAAGTCAGCCTCCGCAGTCGCGAGTTTATCCTCCGAAACCGAAAAACGGTCAAAGAGAATCAACTCCCCCGGCTTCTGACCAACGCCGGCCACGAGCTCGCCGCGACCGACTTTATAAACGCGATGGACGATGGGGAGCTCAACCGCGTATCGGAGCCGTTGCGCGAAGTTCGGGAACGGCAAACGGAGATCGAACAACAACTTGAAGCGCTCCGCGAAGAGTCCGGCCAACTCGTGGCCGAGTTTAATACCGTTGCGGAAGGCAGGAAGCTGGCGCCGGCGCGCAAGCAGCGCGAGACGCAAATTGAGAACGCCAAGGATCAGCTCAACACCGTCCTCGTTTCGCTCGGCACGACTGCTGAGTCCGCCGAACTGCCGTCCCTCAGTACCGAGATCGAGGAAATACGAGCCGAGGAATCTCGCGTCGCCCATTTTACGACGCTTATCGTCCGCCTCGAAGCGGGACGGGAATCGATCCGCGTGCAGAAAAGCATCGATGCCTTGGTCGCCCGTCGTGAGAAAGCACAGCAGCAGATCGCCGACCTCGAATCGCACGTGGAATCGCTCCAAAAGGAACAGGCCGAACGCAAGGCGGAACTCGCCCAACTCTCCAAGGAGCGCGGAGACGAACGCGAGTTGTTTGAGTCGTAGGAGATGGATGGACTCTTCGAGGGCGAACGGCAGCCTCTTGCCGCGCGTATGCGCCCGCGCACACTCGCAGAGTTTATCGGCCAAGATCAGATAGTCGGGCCGGGTCGGCTACTTCGGCGCGCGATCGAGAGCGACCAACTCTCCTCGATAATACTCTCCGGACCTCCCGGGACAGGCAAGACAACCCTTGCTCGCGTAATCGCCAACACTACGCGATCTCAGTTTCTCTCGATCAGCGCGGTCTTGGGCGGCGTCAAAGAAATCCGACGGTCGATTGATGAGGCCGCCGAATACCGAAACCGCACTAATCGACGCACGATCCTTTTTGTCGATGAGGTTCACCGCTGGAATAAGAGCCAACAGGACGCGTTGCTTCCCTGGGTAGAGGAAGGATTAATAATTCTCATCGGTGCGACAACGGAGAATCCGTGGTTTGAAGTAAATCGCGCCCTCCTCTCCCGTAGTCGAGTGTTTTTACTCGTGCAACTGAGCGACAGTGACCTTGACTCAATCCTTGAGAGCGCGTTAGCCGATCCGATACGCGGATACGGCGGACGGTCGATCGTGATCGAAAAGGCCGCGCGAGATCATTTGATAGCGACGGCCTCGGGTGACGCGCGAACCTTGCTCAATGCTCTCGAACTCGCCGTCGAGGGTGGTGGAGCGACGGATGACGAGTCTGTACTCATCGATTTACAGACGGCCGAGGATAGTATTCAGCGCGGCGCGCTGCTTTACGACAAGGACGGCGACTATCACTTCGATACGATATCCGCGTTTATCAAATCACTGCGCGGATCGGACCCCGACGCCGCGCTTTATTGGTTGGCACGAATGGTTCGCGCCGGTGAGGATCCAAAGTACATATTTCGACGGATGTTGGTCTCGGCGAGCGAAGACATCGGATTAGCCGATCCTCAGGCGATTGCCGTCGTTACCGCATGTGCCGCGGCATTTGATCGTGTCGGGCTTCCCGAGGGGCAATTCCACCTCGCCCAGGCGGCGCTCTACTTAGCCGGCGCCGAGAAATCAAACTCGACCTTGGGGTACTTCGACGCCCTCGCCGCGATCGAAAAGGAATCTCGTCCGGAAGTGCCGACTCATCTGCGCGACTCCAATCGGGACGGAGCCGATCTGGGTCATGGAGCCGGTTATCTGTACCCCCATGCGTACCGCGACCACTGGGTCGCTCAAGCGTATCTCCCCAATGAGCTTGCAGGTCGCGTATTCTATCAACCGGGAAGCGCCGGCTGGGAAGGAGACCGACAAACCGTTCTGGCCGATCGTCGGCGCCAGGTACTGCTCCTCGAAGACGAGGATGCGACCGATGTGTGGGCAGTCAACGGCGAACGAAGCGACGGTGCCCAATGGATTCACCGGCTTCGGGCTCGGATCACCGATGAGGTCCGCGAATTAACGGATGCGCTTGTTTCTCGTTTGGGGGCGCGATCGACCGATCGAGTTTTACTCTTTGGCGATCTCGTCGCCTCGCTCGTCCCGGTCGTCGCGGCCGTGGCGGCCGGTGGCCTTACGGCGGCATGGACCAATCGCCGCGTCGCCGATCGACTGGAGGCCGTTTACGCCGAGTCTCCCGCCGACGATATTCTGCGACCCCAGGTAGTGGCACTCGCTCTCGGCGAGATACCCTCTCCGCCGCTTCACGCCGGGCCATTTGATCGCCTGTTGTATCGGGATACCACGCCTCGCGATCCGGACACCGTGCTCTCGAGTCTCATCCCGCTTCTCGATCGTGACGGCGTTTTGCTCATCGTCGAGACCGAGCCTCTCGAGGGAACGCGGCCGTCATCCCTTCCGTCATTGGATAAAGATCTCGCTGCAAAAACGGAAGAAATCGAACAAAAGATGTACCAACCGCGTGCTCGCGAGTGGCGACGCGTTATCGACAACGCCGGTCTCGGTGAGCAGGCAGAGTTTGGTGAAATTGAAACCTCCGCGGCGCGTTCCGTCGACGAACGCATCCTGCGTCGGTGGTTCGGTCCGGACGGGCCCTACGCGACGCACGATCCGGCCACGACGTCCCTCGTTCTCGAACAAACTTTGCGGAGCGCGGCAACATCAATTGATTGGCGGCGGGTTTCGACGACGATCAGAATCACGGTTTCCGAGCCCGCGCGATCTTGACAAAACTCTAACGAGCGGGCATATTCTGTCGGCACTTGCGGTGGATGTAGTTCAATCGGTAGAGCACCAGATTGTGGTTCTGGTTGTTGCGGGTTCAAGTCCCGTCATCCACCCATCGCGGGCGCCCGTAGCTCAGCTGGATAGAGCGTCGGACTTCGAATCCGCAGGTCGCAGGTTCGAATCCTGCCGGGCGTAAGACACATTGTGGGCCGTTAGCTCAGCTGGCAGAGCAGCAGACTCTTAATCTGCGGGTCGAAGGTTCGATCCCTTCACGGCTCACCTACGACGTTGGCGGTCGCGGGTATAACCGGGCAACGACGTGCGTCGGATGAGGCTTGACAAATAGGTGCCCGCCGAGGGTACCATTTGCGAGAGTGGTGAAATTGGTATACACGCCAGATTTAGGATCTGGTGCCGAAAGGCGTAAGGGTTCGAGTCCCTTCTCTCGCATAGAAGGGGCGTTCACCGTTCCGAAATTAAGCGATTTCGTCCGATTTTTGCGAGAGTAGCTCAGCGGTAGAGCTCCACCTTGCCAAGGTGGATGTCGCGGGTTCAATTCCCGTCTCTCGCTCTCATCCGGCGGTTCGGATAACACCCGAATCGCCGTTTTTTTTGACTCCGCATCGAAAGGCTGTCCATGGAACACAAACGATCGATCGAAAAAATCGAGCAGTCCGCGGTCAAATTGACCGTTACCATTCCCGACTCAGAAGTACGCGGCGCGTACGATTCACTCTTACAGAAGTACGGACGTACCGCTCAAATCAAGGGATTTCGAAAAGGGAAAGTCCCACGCGACGTTCTGGAACGCAAGTTCGGCGAGGCGTTTCGCGTTGAAACCCTGCAGGAACTCATCGAGTCCTCGATATCGCAAGCGATCGAAGAAATCGATGAAAAGCCGCTTCCGTATTCTCGGCCCGAGCTCCTCGACGAGAACCTCGACCTTGATCCCGAGAAAGAGCTTGTTTTTTCCGTTAAATACGACGTTTTCCCCGAAATCACCGTCGGCGAATACACCGGTTTTGAGATCGAGGAACCACAAGTCAAGATTACAAAAGCCGACGAGACTCGCGAACTCGACCGCCTCCGCGAGCAGAACGCGCTTGTGATCGACAAAGAAGAAGGCGCGGCGGAAGAAGGCGATATCGTTACCGTGTCGATGGACGAAGTCGACGAGAACGACGCGCCTTTAGACGGCACCCACCAGGACGAAGTCGTTATCAATATCGGGCATGCCCATAACCTCTATCATATCGATACCGAAATTCTCGGCATGAATGTCGGCGATACAAAAACGATCGAAAAAGAGTACCCAGACGACTTCGAACACGAGGAGATCGCCGGGACCTCAAAGCGCATTCTCGTCGTTTGTAAGCAGATAAAACAACGTGACGTTCCGGAACTCGACGATGAGTTCGCACAGGATATCAACGACGATTTTGAGACCTTGGAAGACCTGCGTAAGGACGTTCGCAAGCGCCTCGACGATACCGCAGCGGCCCGCGTTCGCGCGCGTAAGGTCGAGCAGCTTGTAGAGAAAGTAATAGCCGGCGCCAGCGTCGAGATCCCGGAATCGATGGCGCTCGCCGAACTAGAATCGAGCTGGCAGCAACTCTCTCAACAGTACCGCGTTGCGCCCGAGCAACTCGAGCAGATTCTCACCGCTCAAGGATCGTCCAAGGAAACGGTTATGGCCGAATGGCGTCCGTCGGCCAAGGAGCGTTTACGCCGCAGCCTCGTGACGTCCAAGCTGCTTGAGCTCGAATCGATCGAAGTCAGCGATGAGGATGCCGAGGAGCAGATCCGGGAAGATGCACGCTCGAGAAATGCGGACGAAGAGAAAATCCTGGAGTACTACAAGAGCCAGGGGATGCTCAGCTACGTAAAGCAGGATATCTCGGAGAAGCGTCTTTTTGATTCGCTCCTCGAGCGCTGTACGATAAAAAAGGGCCCCAAGCTCTCATATGTGGACGTCGTCGAAGAGAATAGCTAACTTGTCAGCTATGGAAGTTCAGAACAATAACCTCGTTCCGATCGTAGTAGAGCAGACCGGAATCGGGGAGCGATCCTATGATATCTTCTCGAGGCTTCTCAAAGATCGGATCGTCTTTTTGGATGGTCCGATAAACGACGTGACCGCCGATTTAGTGGTCGCCCAGATGTTGTTTTTAGAAAGCGTTGACCCCGAAAAGGATATCAACCTCTACATCAACAGTCCCGGCGGTGCCGTTACCGCTGGTCTCGCGATCTACGATACGATGCAGATAATCCGTCCGGAGGTTCAGACGATCTGTATGGGTCAGGCCGCCTCGATGGCCGCCCTCCTCCTCACCGCGGGTGCGCCGGAAAAACGACGTATACTTCCGTCTTCACGGGTGCTTATTCATCAGCCGTGGGGCGGCGTCCAGGGCCAGGCTACCGACATCGGTATCCAAGCTCGCGAGATCGTCCGGATGAAGAAGATGTTGATCGAGTACTTCGCCCTGCACACCGGAAAGACGACAGATGAGATCGCCCATGATACCGAGCGCGACTATTTCATGTCCGCTCAGGAAAGTGTAGACTATGGTATCGTAGACTCGGTGTTGCGCAGGGGAAAAAATGATCAAACAGAGAACGGAAAGCGGTAAATCCTGCTCGTTTTGCGGTAAAAAAGCCGAGCACGCTCGTCGGCTCATCGCGGGACCAGGTGTTTACATTTGCGACGAGTGTGTAAACGTCTGTAAGCGGATGATCGACGAGGAAGACGACATCCTCACTTCCTCGATTCTCGACACCGTTCCTCACCCCGAGGAAATCAAGGGTTATCTCGATCAGTACGTGATCGGTCAGATACAGGCCAAAAAGACGCTCGCGGTCGCGGTTTACAACCATTACAAGCGAATCAGTCGCAAGTCCGAACTCGAGGACGATATCGAACTCGAAAAGTCCAATGTGCTACTCATCGGACCGACGGGGACCGGGAAAACACTCCTCGCTCGGACTCTGGCTCAAAAGATGAAAGTTCCGTTTGCGATCGCCGATGCGACAACACTAACCGAAGCCGGGTACGTCGGTGAGGACGTCGAGAACATTCTCCTCAAGCTGTACCAGAACGCCGGGGGAAACATCTCCGCAACGGAACGTGGGATCATCTACATCGACGAGATCGATAAGATCGCCCGGAAGAGTGAAAACGCCTCGATTACCCGCGACGTGAGTGGTGAGGGTGTCCAGCAGGCCCTCCTCAAGATTATTGAGGGTACCGTCGCCTCCGTTCCACCACAGGGCGGGCGCAAACATCCAAGCCAGGAGATGATTCGAATCGATACGTCCAACATCCTCTTTATCGTTGGGGGAGCGTTTGTCGGTCTCGACCACGTCGTCGAATCACGTGTTTCTCAGCATCCGATGGGCTTTGGAGCCGATGTCCGAACGGTACACGAGAAGGATCTGGTAGCGCTGTATCGACAAATGCACCCGGAAGACCTAATCAAGTTCGGCCTTATCCCCGAGTTTGTCGGGCGGCTTCCGATTCAAGTCGCGCTGGAGGAACTCGACAAGGAATCGCTCGTTCGCATTCTCAAAGAGCCCAAAAACTCGGTTCTCCGGCAATACAGCTCCTCGCTTAAACTCGACGATGTTGACCTCGTCGTAGAGGACGGCGCCCTTGAGGCGATCGCCGAGCAATCGATCGGCCAGCGAACGGGGGCACGGGGCCTTCGAGCGATATTCGAACGCATCATGACAGATCTCATGTACGAGCTTCCCTCGATGGAAGGACAGAAACGCGTTGTAATCACGCGGGATGACGTCGAAAGCGGACAAAAACCGACAGTTGAGCTGATTCAGAAGTCGGCATGAGGTTTTTCTCGGCCAAGCCGTCTGAACGCGTCTTGCCGGTGATCGCACTTAAGGAACCGGTGTTTTTCCCCGGATTAATGGTGCCGATCTTTCTGGCGCGCGCTTCAGCGCGGATTGCGGTCGAGAAAGCGAACGAATCAGATAAACAGCTACTCGCCGTCCCCTTCTCTTCCGAAGGTCTCGAGCCCGATGTGGGCGAACTCGAGCACTGTGGGACGATCGTCAAAGTCGCCCAGATGATGAAGCTTCAAGACGGCTCGATGCGGGCGATTCTCGAAGGAGTCGAGCGCGTCCGAGTTGGGAGCTTTGACGGTCTCGCACCGAGTATCAGCGCCCGCGTCCTCCCAGTCGCGACCGACACACGTGATCCGGAAAATGATATTCCGCGCCTCCTTCGTCTGATCAAGGAATCCTTTGAGGAGTACGTCCGGGTCTCAGGAACACTCCCGACCGACGTAAAGCGCCGCGTCCGCGAATCTTCAAACCCCGATCGGATCGTCGATACCCTGGCGGCACATATTCCCTTCCCGTTCGAGAAAAAAATCAGATTTCTCTCCGAGGAACGCACCGTGACTCGGTGTAATGACCTCGCCGAGGCGCTCAACAGTGAGAACGAGCTACAGCGTCTCAAAAAATCGATCAAGGAACGCGTTCGGAAACGGATTGAGAAGAACCAGAAGCAGTTCTTTCTCCAGGAACAAGTCCGCGAGATCAACAAAGAGCTCAAGCAAGAGGTCGAGGAGCAACCGGAACCCTCTGGATCGGACGGCGAAGAGCGAGACGAGTACGCGAGGAAGATCGAGAACGCCAATTTGCCGCCGGAGGTCGCTCAGAAAGCGCGCAAAGAGTTAGCGCGGCTACAGAAGCTTCCGCCGGTGAGTCCCGAATCGGGAATTATTCGGAACTACCTCGATTACCTCATCGAGCTTCCGTGGAACGTAACCGATCACGAATCGGAAAACTCTCCCGATCTCATTCGTGCTGAAGGAATCCTCGAGGCTGATCACTACGGAATGCGAACTCCAAAAGACCGGCTGATCGAGTACATGGCGGTCCAGTCGCTCAACGCGACGATAAAAGGTCCCATCCTCTGTTTTGTCGGACCTCCGGGTACCGGCAAGACCTCGCTCGGCGCGTCGCTTGCCCGAGCCCTTGATCGCCGCTTTGTCCGCCTCTCGCTTGGCGGTGTCCACGACGAGGCTGAGATTCGTGGTCACCGGAGAACCTACGTGGGCGCAATGCCCGGCCGAATAATCCAGGCGATTAGAAAAGCCGGCTGTCGCGACCCCGTCATTTTGCTCGACGAGATAGACAAAATAGGCGCCGATTGGCGCGGTGATCCGGCAAGTGCTCTTCTTGAGGTACTGGATCCGGAGCAAAACTCGACGTTCTCCGATCATTACATCGAACTTCCATTTGACTTGTCACGCGTGATCTTCTTAACGACCGCCAACTCGGTACATCCGATTCCAGTAGCCCTTCAGGATCGCCTCGAGATAATCGAAATTCCCGGCTATACAGATTACGAAAAGCGACAGATAGCCGAGCGTTTTCTCGTGCCGGAGCAACTATCGGAAAACGGATTGTTGACGGAGAACGTTCGTTTTCGGCGAAGCGCGCTTATGATGCTTGTTTCGCATTACACCGCCGAGAGTGGCGTACGAAATCTCAAACGCCAGATCGCGTCAATCTCGCGAAAACTCGCCCGAGATATGGTCGAGCGCGGACAGGTAGCCGAGGATTACAAGAAGACGATAACCGCAAAAACGGTAGGTCGCCTCCTCGGACCGCCGCGGTTCCGACGTGAAGCGTCGCGCGATTATCGGGTAATCTCGGGACTGGCGCGCGGCCTCGCCTGGACGGAGATAGGCGGTGTCGTCCTCACCGTCGAGGTCGCGGTTCTCGACCGCGGCGACGGCCTGATCGTGACCGGCAACCTTGGCGACGTGATGAAAGAGAGCGCCCGCGCCGCGCTGAGTCGCGCCGTTGCCGACATGAAGTCGCTCGGCACGAACGCACAGAGTAAGTTCAAAGGAATCCACGTGCACGTTCCACAAGGCGCAATCCCAAAAGACGGTCCGAGCGCCGGCATCACTATCTACGTTGCGATTCTCTCAGCCCTGCTCTCACGTCCGATCCCGATCGATATCGCGATGACCGGTGAACTTACACTCACCGGCCGAATCCTCCCCGTTGGCGGGATCAAGGAAAAACTTTTAGCCGCAGCACGGCGAGGACTATCTCGAGTCATCCTCCCCGATCAGAACGCCGACGATCTCGTCACGCTCCCGAGAGAGCTTAGAAACTCGCTTGACGTTCATCTCGTTGGACACGTTGACGAGGTTCTTCCGTTGGTGTTTCCGGCGACAAGCGCCGAACTTGACGGACTACCACTCTTCGCGGAAGATGAGCTCGCCAGCGGCGATCGTCCTCAGACGGCGATTCAAGCGACGTTTTTCGATTTTTAACAGGAGCATAACGATGGATTCTCTGCGCGGTCGTTCTTTTCTCACACTTCAGGACTTTACTCCCGACGAAATCACATACCTCCTCGATCTATCCGATCGCGTGAAGCGCGAACGACGGGAGAACCAACGCTTACAGCGATTTACTGGATATACACTGGCCATGCTTTTCGAAAAACGATCCACCCGCACGCGGGCCGCATTTGAAACCGCGTTTGGTGAGGAAGGCGGCCACGCCGTATTTCTTTCAACCGCCGATATACAGCTGGGCGCTAAAGAGACGATCGAGGACACGGCACGTGTTCTCGGACGGATGTTTGATATCGTCGAGTTTAGAGGATTTGCTCACCGGACGGCGGAGGATCTCGCAACGTTTGCCGGTGTTCCGGTAATCAACGGTCTCACGGATCTGTTCCATCCAACGCAGGCGCTCGGTGATCTTATGACCATTCGCGAAATCGTCGGAACGCTCGGCGGGGCAAAAACGACATTTATCGGCGACGGCCGAAACAACGTCTCAATGAGCCTGATTATCGCGGCTTGCGCGATGGGACTCGACCACCGGGTTGTCTGTCCACCGGAGTTGGCGCCCGATCCTGCATTTCTAGCTGCGATAAGCACTAAGTTCCCACATGGAAAAACCGAAGTTCTTCACGACGTCTCCGCTATTGACGCGGATACAGCGATCGTCTATACGGATGTTTGGGCCTCAATGGGCGAAGAGTCCAAGGAGGCAGAACGCGTGGAGATGCTGACACCGTATCGCGTAACCGGGCAACTCATGGATCGTGCACCCAAAGCCAAGTTTATGCACTGTTTGCCCGCAGTACGCGGCAACGAAATGACCGCGGAGGTTATTGACGGACCGCGGTCAGCGGTTTGGGAACAAGCCGAGAACCGCAAGCATTCGATCAAAGCCATTATGCTTGCTACTCTGGGACTCAAGTAGTAGAATTATCGCATGAGATTTGTCCGTCTGCTGCCATTGGTCTTGCTCTTGGGATTGGTCGCGAGCGGTATTGTTGCCCAGGAAGAAAACAGCGGCGAGGGTTCGCTTTTTGCGATGACCGTGCCGGTCGAACGGATATATCCGCATCGCCTTGGTTATCGGGTGGTCTATATCAAGACCGACTTGTTTCCGGAGGTTGCGTACCTGCCCGGTGATTGGTTTACGGGCGCAGCCGGACGAGGCGAAATGATCGAGATAAACCATCCAGCAGTTCCCTACATGACCGTTTTCTATCGAGAGGGCGAGTTCTCGCACATTCGTCTGTTTGTCCACCCAAACCGGACGCACACGAGTTGGGGTGTCCTTCGCGGCGATACCGACTTCACCGATGAGTTTTCGGTAGACACGCTCAGCCTTCAATTCTAACGAACGGAACAACCGTGAGTTTTCCACTTCCCGTACCGGCGGAGGTAACAGATTTCCTCCGCTCAAACGGGAGTTTTTTTATACTCGGACACGTCGAACCCGACGGGGACTGCATCGGGAGTCAACTCGCCTTAGGCTCGGCACTTACTCGACTTGGCGCATCGGTGAGCCTGCTCAACTCCGGTCCATTCGAGCGCCAGGAGATCGTCGATTACAAAGACAGTTTTGTGACTCACGCGGACTCGCTGCCAAAAGTAGAGGCAGCAATTGTCGTCGATTGTTCGTCGTCCGATCGCATAGGACGCTTTTTTTTTGACATTGTCGATGAATACCCCACGCTGGTAATCGATCATCATATCGGCGGTTCTCCGTTTGGGAACGTCCGATTTGTGCGTCCTGAGATTCCGGCGACGACCATTCTAATAAGTTCGATTATCGCCGCCCTTGGACTCGAGATTTCCGGCGACGAGGCGCAGGCGCTATTTCTCGGCCTCGCAACCGATACCGGATTCTTTCGCTTTGTCGAAGGCGGAAACGCTGTGGCATTTGAGGCCGCAGCTCGCCTTGTCGCGGCCGGCGCGTCACCGCGGGAGACCGACGAGACGATCGCCTACCGTCGCAGCTTTGAAAGCCGTATTCTGATTTCGCGTATGATCCAACGCGCCGAGCGACTCCAGGACGGTGATTTTGTGCTCACCTATCAGACAAATCAGGATGATCTCGAACTCGGCGCTCGCCGCGATTCCGACGCCCTCTACCGCCTTCTTTTGGCCGTGGAGGGTGTGCGAGCGATCGTCGTAGTCAAGGAGAAAAACAACGGGTGCGCCGTCAGCCTCCGCTCAAACGATTCGTTCGACGTAGCCGCAATCGCGGGTGAGTTTGGCGGCGGAGGCCATCAGAAAGCTGCCGGAGCGTTTGTCGCCGGCCCGTTGATCGACGTTCTCGCGTCGTTTCGACGGCGTTTGATGTGTAACGCCGTGTAACAAATACCTTTTGGCGGGTGCCTCGACAATCAGCCGGTACCCTCCTTGCTTATGAGAGGCGAGGAGGACAGCCGTGACGATTCAAGACTATCGAAACGACCTATGCGACTGGGACCGTTTTGTCGAAGCTATCTGGCCGAGCGTTGTGCGACAAGTTCGTTTGACCACGAAGTTCAGACGAGATGAAACGCTCGAAACAGCGGCGGAGTTCTATCCAGAGTTTGTCCGCCTCTCCGATCGGTACAGAGATCTCGGATCTTCCTTTGAAGCCTATCTTCGTGCTTCAATTCGCCATTACTGTCGACGCTGCTCCTCGGACTACACAGACCAAAGACGGCGCGAGGTCGTAATCGAACCCGACAGCCCGCTTTTTGGAGACTCAGTCGCCTCGGAAGATCCCGATATGACGCCGCCGCAAATCCTGCCGATTGCGCGACCGGGAGCGCCATTACGAGTTAGAGACGCTCAACGACGGCAGATCATTTTTGTCATATGCCTCAATCTCCCCGCGTTGTCGTCCTCCGAGATCGAGCGGTACTCGGCTCTCCTAGATCTGCCGCTCGAGTGGCTTCGTACGATGCAGACTGCAGCAAACTCCGTGGTATCTCGTCGTCGCGATCGTCGATTGCATTTCTCCGAGAAGCGAGATCGACACTTCTCCTCAATGTGCGAACTGTCGAGGAAGCTGGCGTCATGCGAGAGCGAAAGCACACGACGCAAACTCACCTGTCGGTATCGCTTTCATCGAAAACGGTGGATTTTCTATCGTGAGCGCTGCCTTCGGCAACGGTGCACGCTGAGTCACTCAGAGATCGGAACAATACTCGGTGTACCAAAAGGTTCGATCGATAGCGCCATAGCAACGTTTCGGCACACGGTTGAACAGCAGCTGGGCAGAGAGTAGTCTCGATACATGGACATCGTGCTTGCGACAAACAACCAACACAAGCAAATCGAAATTCAGGGAATCCTCAAGGATCTCGGCGTTGTGCATACGCTCGTTCAACCCAAAGAGATCGGTTTTTCCTTTGACGTTGTGGAAGACGGCACATCATTTGCGGAAAACGCCCGCAAAAAGGCTGTAGCTGTTCGGGCGCTTCTTACCGGAACGCTGCTGCCCGGAACAAGCGTCGATATAGACCCCGAGCACGTGGCGCGTGCCGTCGCTGCCCGTTGGGGAGATTCGATACCCCCGGTATTGGCGGACGACTCCGGAATCTGTGTCGACGCACTCGACAATGGCCCGGGCATCTTTTCGGCTCGTTACGGCAATCAAGAAGGGACCCCTCCGCTGAGCGATAGCGAGCGTAATGCTCTTCTGTTACGCACCCTCGCGAATGCGCAAAACAGAGGCGCGCATTACGTGTGTAATGCCGTTCTGATTGTCGACTCCGAGCGCTACGTGCAAGCCGAGGACGTGTGGCACGGAAGCGTCACCGAAGCCGCGCAAGACGGAGACACGGGATTCGGATATGATCCGATCTTTCTCCTTCCTGACCTAAGCGCCACCGTCGCTCAGATTCCGCAAGCCCTCAAGAACCGAATCTCTCACCGAGCCAAGGCCATCGGATCAGTCGTCCGGGCCATGTCATGGACAGGCGGCTCCGGCGCTTGACAGTAGAGCGCACCCTCTTTAGCGTTGCCCAATGAGTGAGCAAACTTCCAGAAAGGACGTCCCGGCGGGAGACCGCTGGGATCTTTCGAGCCTGTACAGCAACGACGGCGATTGGGAAAGTGATCTTTCTCGACTCTCGACACAAAAAGCCATAATCGAATCATACGCCGGTCGCTTAAGCGAGAGCGGCGAGACGCTTCTCGCCTTTCTCGAAGTCACCGTCGAAGTTGGTATGCTTGAGGAGCGACTCGGGTATTACGCGATGTTACGGCAATCGGAAGACGGATCCGACGACGCCTCGCAATCGAGGTATACGCGTTTTGTTCAGGTGGCGTCGCAAATCGGTGCAGCGATGAGTTTCTTTTCACCGGAACTTCAGCAAATTCCGGCCTCTTCCATGGACAAGCTACTCAGCTACCCCGGGGTCGGCGATTTCTCGATTATGTTGCAAAAGATCCTCCGTTATCGCGATCACACTTTATCGCCCGCCGAGGAACGCCTTCTCGCACTTCAGGAGGAATCAAATCAAACCGCGCGAAAAACGTTCTCGGCGCTGCTCGACGTTGATTTTGATTTTGGCGAGATCGAAACCCCTGAGGGCCCCCGGCAGATCACTCAATCGACCTTTGGCAGCCTCCAGGAGCACTCGGATCGCGACGTCAGGCGTCGATCGTTCGACCAGTTTTACGCACAGTTTGAAAGCCATGGACACACCCTCGCGACGCTGCTCTCCGGAAGTGTCGCCCTCGACGTCTATCGGGCTCGGGTTCGGTCATTTGACTCGGCCCTCGAAGCAGGCCTGTTTCCCGACAACGTACCAACGGCGGTTTACGCGAATCTGATCTCGACCGTTCGTGAACATATACCTTTGCTCCATCGGTACTACGCGCTTCGTGCCCGTGCTCTCGGGTTAGACGATCTTTCGATCTGGGACACAAAAGTAAGCTTGGTCGATGAGGTCAAAGTGGAAACGCCCTACGAGAAAGCGGTGGACACCGTGTTGGAATCACTCGGGCCGTTGGGCGGCGAGTACTGCGAAACGCTCGGCGCTGGACTCCGTGGCGGATGGGTAGACAAGTACGAGAACAAAGGAAAACGCTCGGGGGCATTCTCCGCCGGAAGTTACGTCGGCGAGCCGTATATCCTCCTTAACTACAAGTCCGACACGCTTCGCGACCTCTTTACCCTCGCCCACGAAGCCGGACACAGCATGCATTCGTGGTATTCCGTGCGATCCAATCCGTTTCAACACTACGACTACACGATATTCGAAGCAGAGGTAGCGAGCACCTTTAACGAACAACTTCTTGCCGGACACCTTCTTAAAAACCAGCAAGACAAGGCGATGCGGGCGTACATAATTTCCCGACAGATCGACGATCTTATCGGAACCCTGTTTCGCCAGACGATGTTTGCCGAGTTCGAGCGGGAGATCCACGATATCTCTGAACGCGGCGAAGCGCTGACCCTCGATCGCTTACGGTCCGAATATCAGGCACTTGTCTCCGCGTACTTCGGGCCGGGTGTTCACCTTCCCGAAACGCTCCAACTTGAAGGAATGAGAGTTCCCCATTTCTATCGAGCGTTCTACGTTTACAAGTACGCGACCGGCATATCCGCTGCAATATCGCTCTCACAGCGAGTTCTTGCGGGTGGATCCGCTGAACGAGAGGCCTATTTCTCGTTCCTCAAAAGCGGGGGCTCGCGATTTCCGATCGAATCGCTTCGCCTCGCCGGCGTCGACATGGAGAGCCCCGAGCCGATTCGGAGCGCTCTTTCTCTGTTTGGTGAACGCCTGGATCAACTCGAAACGCTTCTCGCATAAGACGCTGTTTCTATCGTCGACTCGCCGGACCAGCCGGGATATTTGCATCGCGCGCGGAATAGCTCGGTTGACATAAGTACTGTCGGCGTGATAGATTCCGCTTCGCGTTTAGGCGGCAGTGGCGGAACTGGTAGACGCGCTAGCTTGAGGGGCTAGTGGCCGCAAGGTCGTGGAGGTTCAAGTCCTCTCTGCCGCAACAGGTAAAACCGTATTTTAAAGAAGACCGCAAGGTCTTCTTTTTTTTTATCCAGAGAGGACTTGAAACGAGGGAGCGCCGAGCGATAGCGAGGATCAGTCGCCATGGACGGCGACGACAGCGACCGAGGCGGCTGAAGGGAGCCGTCCGGAGGTCGGCGACCGGAAGCCAAGTCCTCTCTGCCGCAACAGGTAAAACCGTTTTTAAAAAAGACCGCGAGGTCTTCTATTTTTTTGCCCGGAGAGGACTTGAAATGAGGGAGCGCCGAGCGATAGCGAGGATCAGTCGCCATGGACGGCGACGACAGCGACCGAGGCGGCTGAAGGGAGCCGACAGGAGGTCGGCGACCGGAAGCCAAGTCCTCTCTGCCGCAACAGGTAAAACCGTTTTTAAAGAAGACCGCGAGGTCTTCTTTTTTTTGTCCAGAGAGGACTTGAAACGAAGCGGCGACGCGAATACCTGGAGCGCAACGCGACAGGATGTCGCGTTAGCCGCGCAGGCGGCTGGAAGGAGCCGTCAGGAGGTCGGCGACCGGAAGCCAAGTCCTCTCTGCCGCAACAGGTAAAACCGTTTTTAAAGAAGACCGCGAGGTCTTCTTTTTTTGCCCGGAGAGGACTTGAAACGAGGGAGCGCCGAGCGATAGCGAGGATCAGTCGCCATGGACGGCGACGGCGCGAATACCTGGAGCGCAACGCGACAGGATGTCGCGTTAGCCGCGCAGGCGGCTGGAGGGAGCCGTCAGGAGGTCGGCGACCGGAAGCTAACGCGTTGTTGTGAAAACGCCCTGCTGATACGATTGGGCCGTGTACGTAACGCGTTTACCAGCCGAGGAGCTCCGCGATTTTGTCGACACTTATTGGTTTGTCTCGTGCGCACCGGGTGAAACTACCGACCTATCCGTCGATGTCTACGCGGACGGCCGCGCTGATCTCGTGTTTTTCGGGAAAACACCATACACGCGCAGCTCACGGCTCGGATCAATCTCAATCGATTACTCTAACATCGACGCGCAGCGTACGACTCCCGTCCAGATCACCCAGCGCGGAGAGGTCAACATCAGCGGCGTCCGACTACTCCCCGGCGGCGCTGCGGCTTTTTCCAATACGTCAATTTCAACGTTAACGGATCGAGTCGTTCCTCTCTCCGAGATCATACGCTCTGCCGTGCCCGAGCGAGTCGCGACAATCGCGCAACTCGGCGATGATACCGATGCCAAGGCACAAATAGTCAACGAGATCCTTATCGAGTCCCTCGAGTGCAGCGACGAAGATCGGAACCGGATTCTTGCAATTCAGGGACTCGGCAACTCGCCGACTGAGTCCGTGAAGGAACTCTCGGATCGCTTTTCCGCTTCGATTCGGACGATCGAACGAATATTTGATCGTTTGGTCGGATTGACGCCCAAATTCTACCTTCGGATTGCGCGTTTTCAAAACGCTCTTCGCCAGCTTATGGACGACGATCATATCGACCTCGCCGAACTTGCCCAGTCCTGCGGCTACTACGACCAATCCCACCTGGTACGGGAGTTTCACGAACTCGCGGGAGGAGTTCCCCGGGAGTATAAGGGATACATGCCCGACGAGTGGCGCGATTTCGCTCCAAATGTCGTCAGATACGCGGACGATCTACGCGATCCATCCGCCGATTATAACGCCGGTGACGAGCGTCACGACGAGATCGAAACCTAGGTCGATCAGGATCGACTTGGTTGCGACTCTCGCAAAGATCGCGTGGAGTAGATAACGCGGGAGTACAAAACCGACGATAACAAGCGTGGCGGCACCCAAGCCCGAAGCGACCCCGGTAACGCCGCTAAGCGCAAAACCGATCGCCATCGCGTAACCAAACGCGATCGAGCCGGCGAACGTAAATCCGACGTAGGCCGGGTTAACTTGTGCCATCACGTCCGATTCGAGACGATACCCCGGCGCCCATAACTTACCAAACAGGACAGAGTACCAGAGATAGCCGAGAACCTGCGCGGCAACTACCGTAACTAAAACTGCGAGATGATTGATGTTCATACTTCGTACCTCCGACGTAATAGTCGCCGCAACTCGGCGTCATGGCTTGTACAAAGGCGACAAATAACGGTTCGCGGGATTCTCAGAGCGACAATCCGCGTATGAGGAAGACGCCGCTGTTCAGGAGCATCAGTTTGCGAGATAATCGGGCGTGCGCGGCGAACTCAACCCGGAGATCGACCTTCACATCCTTTCTTTTAATCGGGCAAGGTTTCTGGCTGAAGCGATCGAAAGCGTTCTCGTCCAGACCTTTGGCAATTTTCGTCTCACGATTCTCGACGATGGCTCGGACGACGAATCGGCGGAGATCGCCGAGCAATATGGCCGGGACGACGAGCGGATTACGGTGATCCGCTCTGAGCATCGCGGCATATCCACGTCGCGAATCGACGCGTGTCGCGGGGACGCTCCGTATCTCGGGTGGATTGACAGCGACGATATTCTCGAACCGACTGCGCTGGAGATGACCCGAAACGCCCTTGATTTCGATTCGAGCCTCGGAATGGTTTACACCGATTTTGTCGATATGCGAAACGACGGTTCGATCATCGGGCTTGGGCGGCGCTGTGGTATTCCGTACTCTCCGACTCGATTGCTCATCGACTTTATGACGTTTCATTTTCGCTTGATTCGCCGTGACGACTTTGATCGCGCCGGTGGCATCAACGCCGAGGCCGAACTCGTGGATGACTATGATTTATGCCTTCGGCTCTCCGAATCGACAAAAATCGGCCACATCGCAAAGCCGCTCTATCGCTACCGACACCACGAGCAAAACATCACGTTCGAGAAGCGGATTCTCCAAGTGGAAGCGTCGATCGCAGCCGTACGGCGGGCGATGGTTCGAAGGGGGATTCAGGACGACGTATTGTTTGTCCCTGAAATCACGTCGAAGTTTCACCTTCGGGCGCGATCCGCTCGAGGCGCCGCGTATCTAAGAGCCGAGCTCGGTCCGCCGCCCTCCCGATAGGCGTTGTATCGCAGAATCGGAGCAATTCTTTATTAAATGGTATATTTCGGTAGTATTGCGCGCTCATTCCTGGTAACCGTGATATCCTAATTACAGGCAGGTTTAACACCAACCGACAGTAAAGAGCACTCTGAGCAGACCCTGCGTCGTAGTTTTAATCGATTCGTAGGAGGAAGCTATGAGTCCAATGCAGTGTCGCCATCGACACGAGTACGAGCGAGTTGTCAAATACACTGACGAGCTCCATTCGCTCATGGAATCGGGTGAGTACTGGAAGCTCGGCTTTCTTGAGCGGCGTAAGCTCGTTAAGCGCGTCAACAAGCTCTATCGGCGCTTGTCCGGGGTATTCGCCCTCCGAACTACCAAAACGGTTCTTCTCGCTGCCGGAGTTCTCGCTCTCACCGGATGTCCGGGAAACGGTGGCGGCGGTGGTGACGGGACTCCTGACGGCAACGTCGTAATCACGATCGACGGCGATAGCGTCGTCGACCCGGGGACAACGGTAACTTTTACCGCTGAGGTAAACGATCTATCGGGGTCTTTGAGCTATCAATGGTACTACAACGGCGTTCTCCTCGACGGCGAAACCGGTATAAGCCTCACCTACACGCCCGACGAATCGATCAACACCGAAGGTCGCGAGGATTTCTTTAGCCCCCGTAGCGGCGCTCCCAATGAGTTTGAGGTTCGGGTAGATGTCACCGTTTCGTCCACCGCAGAGACATTTACCGCGACGATACCGCTGACCGTACGTATCGATCCGGAGTTTGATTCAAATTGGATGTTCATCGATAGTGGAGTTCGGACGGCAGCCGGGATATCGGGTGACCGGGTCGGGTACTTTGGCGAGTTCTCGACGGCCGGGACCGCGGCGATCGTATACGGCGACCTCGACGGCGACGGCGATCTCGACGCGCTCACCATAACGGATGAGGATTACGCTTACTCCTACGACGATTACATTTGGCTGTCTCCGGTTGTCTGGCACGAGCAAACCGCGTCCGAAGGCCTTTCCTTTAGCGCCGCTGAGAATGTCGGGGTGTACAGTGCCTACGGCGATTTTCGATACGTCAGTGAGGCGGCCTATGACGGCGCCTATACAGCTATCCGGCCGGTCGATCTCGTGGATCTCGACGGCGACGGCGACGCCGATTTGATTGCCGGGACGATCTATCATCTCGACGATGGTTACTCCGGTGACGGCTACTCGGGCGTGCTTTCCGTCTCATTTACGGCGTTCAAAAACGACGTTGTAGCGGGCAGCCCAACGTTCGACCTTAGCGATACTATCGATATCGCAGGAATGTCGGAGCCTCTACTGTCGTTTGAACAGAATCCGGTAACCGGAACGTGGCCGGCAGGCTATTACAGCGTCACCGGCGATACGCCGAGGTGGTTTCCGGGGCTCAAACTCGTAGACTTTGATAACGACGGCGATGCGGACATCATTACCTCACACGCCGAACTAGATGGCCCGATTACACGCGTCATCTCGCTGCGGAATAACAGCGGTTCGAACCTCGCTCCGGTTTTTGACGATCCGGAGATACTCATTTCGGGTATGGACTATACGTACTCAGTCGTCTCTCCCGTCGATCTCGACTTCGACGGAGATGTAGATATCGTTGTGTCAGAAGTTCGGCAGTTTATGGGTTACGGACTCGCTCCCGCCTATGGAGAAGGCACCGTCCTGTACGAGAACACCGGTACTCCGACCGACGCCAACATTTCGACGACGGGTATAACGGATCCGTTTGGCATAAGCTTTATCTACGCGATCGGCGGTTCCCCGCCGCGGACTCCGTTTGACGTCGTATTTGTCGACCTCGACGAGGACGGTGATCTGGACATACTCGGAGGTTGGCACAACGACTACGGCGAATACTACTATCCGGTGGCGATATTTAACGACGTCATTGAATCGCCTCGCCCCTCGTTTGTTACGTACGCGTCGGGTGGAATTGGGATCGAATAGTATTAGCCCAAATGGAGCACTCTATTCGTGTTCCGCGTACTCGCGACACTGAACGGGCCGAAACTCCTGCCGTAGCGGACAACGAAGCTTCGTTGCCTTACAAAAACGACATTATTGTATGATTTTTCGTTTTTCCGTGATATGCTTCTTGTAGGCAGGTTTAACACCAACCGACAGTAAATAACTCTCCGAGAAGACCCTGCGTCGTAGTTTTGATCGATTCGTAGGAGGAAGCGATGAGTCCAATGCAATATCGCCATCGGAACGAATACGAGCGAGTTGTGAAATATACCGACGAGCTCCATGAGCTGATGGAATCGGGCGAGTTCTGGAAGCTTGGCTTTCTCGAGCGCCGCAAACTCGTGCGGCGTGTCAACAAGCTCTACCGGCGCCTTTCCGGCATTTTCGCTCTCCGGGCTACCAAAACGGTGCTTCTCGCTGCCGGAGTTCTCGCGCTCACGGGTTGTCCGGCGAATGGTGGAGGCGGTGGTGAAGGAACTCCAGACGGCAACGTCACAATCACGATCGACGGCAATAGCGTGGTTGATCCCGGTACAACGGTAACGTTTACGGCTGAAGTAAACGATCTCTCCGAGGCTCTGAGCTATCAGTGGTACTACAACGGCGTTCTCCTCGCCGGCGAGACCGGCGTAAGCCTCACCTACACTCCCGATGAATCGATCAACACCGCCGGACGCGAGGATTTCTTTAGCCCGCGTAGCGGGGCGCCAAACGACTTTGAGGTTCGCGTAGATGTCACCGACGCGGGCACGTCAGAGACGTTCACCGCCACCATACCGCTGACCGTACGTATCGATCCGGAGTTTAGTAGTGATTGGATGTTTATCGATAGCGCAATTGATCCCCAGGTCGGCGTATTTGGAGAGTTCCCCTCGGTCGGTTTTCTTGGATCGAACTCCACCGGGGGAACGGCCGCGATCATATACGGAGATCTCGACGGCGATGGCGATTTCGATGCGCTTACCGTATCTGACTCGAATTATGCTGCCTCGTACTACGACTACGTGCGGATTTCCCCCGTTGTTTGGCATGAGCAAACTGCGACCGATGGTATTTCCTTTGCCGCGGCCGAAGAAACAGGTATACACGGCGCGTCCGGGATCTTCACCTACGCGGGTGAGGGAAGCTACGACGGAGCATATTCGGCAATCCGACCGGTAGACCTCGTTGACTTGGACGGTGATGGGGACGCCGACTTGATCGCCGGACATATGTACTACTTTTATGACGGCTACTCCGGCGATGGCTACGACGGTGTTTTTGCCGCAACCTTTACCGCTTTCGAGAACGTCGTCGTCGCGGGTAGTCCGACTTTTGACCTCGAGAGCACAATAGATATCGCCGGAATGTCGACACCGATACTGTCGTTCACGCAGGACGGCGGCGGTGCCTGGCCAACCGAGTTTAACGACGTGCGAAGCAACCCTGAGCGTTGGTTTCCAACTCTTAAGCTCGTCGATTTTGACAACGACGGTGATGCCGACATCGTCACCGCGCACGTCCAGTATGGGTCTCCGTCGACGCGGACTATATCGTTGCGAAATAACAGCGGTTCGAACGCGTTACCGAGTTTTGACGCCCCGGAGGTACTCGTTTCCGGCGTGGGCTATCGCTATTCAGTTGTTTCACCCGTAGACATCGATCTCGACGGTGACGTGGATATCATAGTTGCCGAGGGACGACAATCGATGGGGGCCAGCCTCTCCTACGCTTACAGCGAAGGCGCCGTACTCTATGAAAACACCGGGACGCCAACCGACGCAGACATATCGTCTAGCGGTACGACCGATCCGTTTGGATTGGACTTTACGGGCATCGTCGGTGAATACACCCCGCGAACACCGATCGACCCGGTATTTGTCGACCTAGATTCGGACGGGGACCTCGACGTTCTCGGAGGTTGGCTCAGTTACGAAGGTAATTACTACCCGGTCGCGTTCTTTAACGATACCGTCGTAACGCCACGCCCAACGTTTGTAAACGAGGTATACGGCGGCGGGCCGGTATACTAACCGGTATACTAATAGGCCGCGACCAGCTAAATCCCATCGCAAGGTTTATAGTGTAGAATATCGCCTAAGTGGAAAGCTCTCTCCGCAGGTCGGCCGCCTACCGCGACATCCTCGATCACGCCCGCAACACCAATCCGTTCTATTCGCGCTGGATCCCGCAGGACGGTGATCCGCCCGTTCTCGACAGGCGAACCGCGCGCCGTCACAACGATGAAATCCTCAACGGGGCGATACCAACGGGAACGACCTCCGGATCGCTCGGGATTCCTTTCTCCTACGCTCATTCGCTCGATTGGGAATCTCGCGCCAAACTGGACGTAGAACGATTCGTGGGGCAAATTGGTGGTGCCGTACCAACGGTGTACCTCCTTCCAGAAAGGCATGGTCCGATCCCCGATTTCTCCCTTTCGGTCACGGCGCCTCTAGAGAAGCAAGTGGAGTTTCTTCTCCACCATAAAGATTTCTCGGGCGTGACGGCGATTACGACGCTGCCCACAAACGCCGAATTACTTTCCCAACTTGTGTTGGACCGCGGTATCGACACGTCGTTTATCACGCGCTTCGGTACGATGTCCGAGACGCTCCAGGACTATCAAAAAGCCGCGATACACAAAGCGTTTCCCAACGCCCGTTTGTGGTCGACGTATAGCTCGTACGAGTTTGGCTTTATAGCGACCAGCTGTCTCGACGTCGACGGGTTTTTCCACCTCATGGACCATCGACTCGGCGTTGAGGTGTTGCGCGAAGACGGTTCCGACGCCGACCTCGGTGAACCGGGGCAGATTTACATAACGGACTACTACAACCGCCTCGCTCCGCTCATCAGGTACGAGCTCGGCGATATCGTGGAAACCGCGGAGTGTCCCTGCGGGAAGCACACCGGCCTATCGCTCCGACGTATCCACGGCCGCGTCGCCGGCACGTTCACTCTGCGCGACGGAACGAGACGCTTGTCGGCCAACCTTTCAATTGCGATTCGTGAATTGCCCGAGGTCCGCCAGTTTCAAATAGTTCAGGAGAGTATCGAGAAGTTCACGGTCCGTGTAGTCGCGGACGGCGATTTAGATCACCAGATCTTCACCCTGTTTAATCTCCATCTTGGCTATCGTCCGGACGATCTATCGGTCGATTACGTCGACAAAATCGCTCGTGGCGCCGGCGATAAGCTAAGAATCGTCATCAACCGGATGCTCGAGGACCGAGACTAGCGTGTCGTACTCCTTCCCCGATGAGAGCAGGTCGCATTGGCAGCGCATGGCGCCACTCTTCGACGAGATCAAACCACCACTCAGGCCACAAGACAAGGATATCGAGCAAATAGTAAATGCCTGTCATCGAGATGAGCTTGGTATCAAAGCAAAGAAAGTGGCGCTGCTCGGCGCAACACGGGAGTACTTCGATTTGCCGTGGCGCGAGGATTCCGATGTTCTGGCGATCGACCGAAGCCAAGCGATGCTCGACTTCGTATGGCCGGGCCCAAAGAACACAACCCGCTGCTGCGATTGGCGCGAGCTTTGTCTGACGGATCGATCACGGGACCTCATCCTGACCGACGGCGGATTGAGTATGCTTCGATTCCCCGACGATCTTCGAGTTGTCCGCTCCCAGGTCGCTCGTGTCCTCGAGGCAAATGGACGTTTCGTCGTCCGCCTCTACGCGCCCGTTTCGCAAGGAGAACCGTTTGACGCGACGTTCGCCCGACTAATCAACGGAAGCGTCACAAATCTCAGCGAGCTCAAACTACGCCTCTGGATGTCGGTTCAAAAGAATACTACGGACGGAATGGCCGTACGCGATATCTGGAACGTTATTACCCGCTACGTTCCGAATATTCGTGAGCTTTGTTCGGGCTTTGGCTGGACGGACACGGAGTATTTAACGCTCGAACGTTACCGGGACAGCCGGGATCGCTACTATCACCCGACGGTAATCGAGGTCAGGGATGTGTTCGTCGGGGAAACCGACGAGTTCCGGCTAGAATCTGTGGCGTACCCGGGCTATCCGGCCGGCGAATATTGTCCGACCGTAGTCTTTCGTCGCACTTAGCTGTAGGCTATTTCAACCGCCACCGGCCGGTGGGAAGATCGCAACTTCGGCCACGTCCACGCGCGTGTCGAGGCCGTCGAGGTGAATGATATTCTTGCCCTCGAGAAGAATCATCGTGCCTTTGATGATATCCGAACCTTCAATAAGCAGCGGTGAGACGTCCTGTCCCACCGCGGCACTCACGCGATCGATTAGGTCCCGCACGGAAAGCGGGTCCTGAGATTCGATCTCAACTGAGCCACGCCCCACCGCGAGGCGAAGCGTGGCAAAGAGATTGACCTTGATCGTCACGCGAGGTTGAGTTCCTTGAGCTTCTCAGGCGTAGGTCGACCGTCGGCGCCCCAGCCGCGTACTTCGTAGTACTTGGGCAGAAGCTTGGGAAGCTGGTGAACGATGCCTTTGTTCGGACCCTCTTTCGCCGGTTCCTCGAAGAAACGCTTGGGAAGGGTATCCTCTTTGGGATCGATACCGGCGTCCTGGTTGAACTTGCGTTCCATGTTCCAGATGCGCTCGCCGACCATCATCATCTCTTCGACCGACATATCGAATCCGGTGGCGGCGTTTAGGAGCGCGTTGTACTCGTCGGCGCCAAGCGAAAAAGAGGTGAAAAGACACAGCCCTGAGGAGTCGATGACGCCCGTGAGGTCCTGGAAGATACGCGCCCACTGCGGCTTGCTCTCGAGTTCCTGCGGATCGAGTTTCTCGGGAACACCGAGAATCTCGGGCGAAATTAGGTACGCGCGTACGTGATCCGCACCACGGTTGCCGACGGCGTACTGGAGACCGTGTCCCTGTACACCACGAGGATCGTAGGCGGCAAGTTCCTGCTTCTTGACGGTCATGGAATACTCGGGGTGTCCGTAACCATCGGCGAGTCGATACGAACCGTTGGCGAGTTTGTCACCCAGTCCGTCGCGATACGCAGCCTTGGTAAGATAGTAGGCAAGCGCTTCGGTGCTGCCAAATACCGGCTCAGGACCGTCGGCGAGGTCTTCTTTCGGAATATGACCTTTTTCCCACAGCTCCATCATGCACGAAAGCGTCACACCGGCGGAAATCGTGTCCATGCCGAGATCGTTACAGGTGAAGTTTGCATCACAGATCGCGTTGAGGTCGTCGATTCCCATCATCGGACCAAACGCCCAACCCGTTTCGTATTCGGGTCCTTCACCACGGCGACCGTTCGGAAGTTCGACGTCACGAGCGCAACGGATGGGGCACATGTAACAACCGGAGTTCCGTTTGAGGTAGCCCTTTTCGACGAGCGCCTCGCCCGACATCTTCTCGGTTCCCTCAAACATCACATCCTGGGCGTTCCGCGTTGGATACATACCGTTTTGGTTGATGATGTTGTCGAGAACCTTGGTTCCGAGTGCGGGAAGTCCCTGGCCGGTGATCGCGCCCTCTTTGAGTTTCTTAATCGCGTCTTTGGTCGCTTCTTTAAACTCGTCCGACTTGGCGATCGGTGATTCTTTGCTGCCCCAGGCAACGACGGCCTTGAGGTTCTTGCTACCCATAACGGCGCCAACGCCGCTACGACCGGCCGCTCGGTGAACTTCGTTCATGATCGACGCAAAGAGAACTCCGTTCTCTCCGGCGGGACCGATACACGATACGGAGACGCGCTTCTCGCCGATCCGATCGGTGAGGATCTTTGTGGTCTCTTCAACGCGCTTGCCCCAGAGATCGGACGCGTCTTTGAGTTCGACGCCACCCTCGCTGACGCTGAGGTAAACCGGATTGGCGGCCTTTCCCTCAAAGATGATCATGTCATAGCCGGTCTTCTTAAAGTACGCGCCCCAGTTTCCGCCCGAATTGCTCGAGGCGATCGTGCTGGTAAGCGGGCTCTTGGTCACGACCATGTATCGACCACCGGTGGGTGCGTTGGTGTTGCTCAACGGACCGGTAGCGAAGATGAGTTTATTTTCCGGAGAAAGCGCATCGACTTTAGGATCTATCTCGTTGATGAGAATCCGCGAGCCCAAACCGCGACCACCGATGTACTCACGTGCTAAGTCCATCGGTGTGTCTTCAAAGGTGATTGATCCGCTGGTCAGATTGACGCGGATCATTTTGCCCATGTACGACATACAGGTACCCCCTGTACTTGAATGAGTTTTCTCCTTTCCAAGTACGGGAGGCAAGGAGGTTTCCCTCCACACCCTTGCGGCCGGCCACCGTAGCCCGTGCTTTAACAAAGCGGTGCAGTAGGTGGATAGGCTCGGAGATGGTTCTATCGTTACACGGGTCGGTTCTTTCGTCAAGTTTTTTGTGAAATATGGCCTAATAAAATCTTATTTGGTACGATAACTCGGTATGGAACTAACGCTTACGACGCCGGCACTGCTATTTCCGGCCATTTCTCTCCTCCTCCTCGCTTACACTAATCGCTTTCTTACGCTCGCCGGACTCGTCCGCAGTCTGCACGAGAAGTACCATCAAACGCCGGATCCGAGTATTGGCGGACAGATCAACAATCTGCGACGGCGTATCCGGATCATCCAATGGATGCAAGGCCTGGGGATTTTGAGCTTTTTCCTCTGCGTCGTCACGATGTTTTTCCTCTTTCTCGGACTGATATCAATAGGGGAAATCCTCTTTGGGATTGCAATTATCGTCATGGCGTTTTCGCTTGCACTCTCGGGTTGGGAGATAAAACTGTCTATCGGGGCGCTTGAACTCCAACTCGCCGACATCACCGCTGAGGAGCTTGCGACGCGTGGTCGATAAAGATTCCTCCGTGCTAAGATAGCGTCGTGCCTACCTCTACGGTCGAGCAGTACATCAAAACGATATTTATGATCGAACGCAGAACCGGTGAGCCGCGCCTGCCGATGAAAGCGCTCGCCGATGCGATGGAGGTAAGCCCCGGAACGGCGACGGCGATGGCCAAGCATCTCTCGGTTCTTGGATATGTGGATTACAAACCCCGGCAGGGCGTAATTCTCGCCGAATCGGGCCGGAATATCGCGGTTAAAATCGTGCGGCGCCATCGCCTGATCGAGACGTTTTTGGAACAAGTTCTTGGCTACGATTGGAGCGAGGTACATGACGACGCCGAGGAGCTCGAGCACGTTGTATCCGACCGGTTTATAGAGCGAATAGACGCCCTTCTCGGTCACCCCGGCTTTGATCCCCATGGCGATCCGATACCCGGGTTAGACGGTTCGTTCGCCACCCAGGATCTTCTCGGATTGCACGAGGCGCTTCCCGGCCAGACGGTCGAGATCGCTCGCCTCGTCGACTCTCGATCGGAGCTACTCGATCTCCTCAAGTCTCACGACGTGACGCCGGGTACACGAGTCGAGATTCTCGAACATAACAACGTGACCTCGACATTACGAATTCGCTCGACCATTTCGGACAAACCGCTTTCGTTGAGCTACGACGTCGCCGCCGGAATTATGATTGTACGTCCTTAGAGGACGCCCTTTGTTGATCGTACCGTTGACGCCGCTACCGTCGCCTCGCCGAGGGCGCGGCCAAACGCTTTGAAAAGGGCCTCGACCATGTGGTGAGAGTTGTGACCTTCACGCACATGGCAATGGACGTTTGCCGATGCGGCGTTTACAAATCCTTGAAAAAATTCGCGGGCGAGAGACGCGTCAAAGGTCCCAATTCGGGCTTGCGGATATTCGGCCTTGTATACGAGGACCGGACGTCCGCCCAGATCGATCGTCACTTCCGCAAGTGCATCGTCCATAGGTATTACTTTATGGCCAAACCGCCGAACCGCACCTAGCTTGATTAAATCGGTAACGGCGTTGCCGAGAACGATCCCGACATCCTCGACGGTGTGATGCTCGTCGACGTCAATGTCACCAATCGCCTTTATCGTTCCGTCAAAACCGCCGTGAAACAACATCGAGGTCAGCATGTGGTCAAAAAACGGGACACCCGTCGCCACCTGGATTTGCCCCTGCTCGGCCGTGTCGCTCGGAAAACCGAGATCCAGCGATATGTCGGTTTCCTTGGTCGTGCGCTTCTGCTCGATTCGTCGCATGTGCTGATAGTACCATGATATACTTCGCGCCGTGAATACGCGTCAGCGATCGATCCCGGGTGCCTTTCTACTACGGTGGATACTACAAGCGGTCATATCCGGCGGTATTGCGGCCTTTGTTATCGAATCGGCGCGGCGGATTCTCGCGCTCGGCGCCGAATCGCAGTGGTTGGGATCGATTCATCCGGTTCTCGTGGCGGGCGGCGCGGCGGTTATCACCGGGTTGTTTATTTACTCAATCGCACCGGAGGCCGCCGGTGAAGGTATCCCGTCCTATCTCGACGCGCTCCGCCACGAGGACCGTCTTCTTCCCATCGGCGCGACGATCTTTAAATATCCGGCTGCGATCATCACCCTCGTGGGATACGGTAGCGGCGGTACGGTCGGGCCGCTCGGTCGCGTTGTCTCGGGCATGTCACAATGGGTAACAAATGGTTTGGGACGCGTGATGCCGGGGCTCTTTACCGATTTCCGCGAGTACGATGAGTCATACCACGCGCCAACAACGGCGGCGATCAGCGGCATGGCCGCCGGAATCGCAGCTTTGTTCCACGCGCCTCTGGCGGGAGCCGTGTTTGCAGTGGAAGTCATTCAACGCGACCAGCTGCGCTATCGCCAGATTTTTCCGGCGGTTCTGGCGTCGAGCACCGCGGTTTTTATCGCGCGAATCGCGGGATTTCGGCCGGTATACACGGGATCGCTACCGGCGTTTGAGGCGAGTTGGCGGGTTCTCCTCCTCGTCGTGATCCTAGCTGTTATTACCGGCGGCCTGGGGATCGCTTATACAAGACTGTATCGCTGGATGGCCGATCTTTTCGGCAGGAGCCATATGCGCCGGCGTACGGTCTGCCTCATTATCGGTATGACCTTATCAACGGCAATCGGACTATCGCTGAGTCCAGAGCTCCTGGGAACCTCGTTATCGCTCTTCCGGCGTCTAATCGCCGGGGAGCTTTACTTTGTCGACGGCATCCTGACAAGGGTACCGCTGACGATCGCGCTTATCCTTCTCCTCGTTGCCAAAGTAATGACTAATTGTCTTACCGTCTCCTCGGGAATGAGCGCCGGTTTCACGGGCCCGGCGATTATAGTGGGTATGCTCGCGGGCGCCGTCCTCTCTGTCGTGTCGGGTACCGCGCCAGGGACGGCAACATACAGCATCCTCGTCGTCGCCGGGATATCGGGGATGCTCGCGAGTACGATGAATATCCCGCTCGCGGCGTCGATTCTAAGCGTTGAAATGTTTGCCCCGGCATACGGTATTCCAGCAGGCCTCGCGGCGATGATCGCCTTCCAGACGGCACGGTATAACACGATCTACGACGCCGCACTTGAGGGGGACTCCACCGGCGGGAACGACTAACTCTCGCGCACTTAAAGGTCTTTAAGTCGCGGAGGATCGGCGCCGACGCGCTCACACGTGCGCGCCGCCACGCCAACGGCAAACTCGAGGAGTTCTTGGAGATCGTTCGCCGCGAGAGCGGCAATCGAATCTCTCGAAAGCCGATCGTGATGATACAACCACGCCAGAATCGCCGCATGAAACGAATCACCCGCCCCAACCGTATCCGAGACAACGACGGACTCCGCGGCTACGCTCACTTTTTGACCACCGAGGAACGCATGCGCTCCGTCGGCCCCTGCGGTCAGGACGACAAGTGTCGCCCCGCTCTCGAGGAGCGAGGCTGCAGCGGTATCGAAGTCAGTTTTCCCGGTGTACCAGGCCAGATCCTCGTCGCTCACTTTGACGATTGTGCTGGCCGAAACGGCGCGCTTGATGCGACCGCGATAATCGGCTTCGTCCTTGATCAAGCCGGTCCGAATATTGGGATCAAACGAAATCACTCGGCTTGCCTCTTCTTCGACTAAGCGGAGAATTGTATCTCCCACGGGGCTTGGTATAACCGAGATTGAACCAAATTGAATCGCCTGGCAGGACGCCGGAATCGCCGAAACGTCGGTCCACCGGAGGTCGACATCGGCAGCGCCGTTGTTAAAAAAGGCGTATCGAGGCTGCCCATCGGGCATCTTTTTTACAAAGGCAAGCGTCGTTGGGCGCCCATCGCGGACGATGAGCTCGGTAGAAACCTTATTCACTCGTAGATAGTCGACGAGCTGATCACCAAACAAATCAGTGGATATTTTACCGAGGAAGGCGGTCGGGACGTCGAGTCGTGCCGTCGCTACGACGGTGTTAAACGGTGATCCACCGGGGCTCGGTTGATACCACGGTTCCCCATCTTCGTTCTGATGAGGAATAAAGTCGATTAATGCTTCTCCTGTGCTGACGATCATAATCCGATGATACGCCGGGCTCGGCGGTACCGCAACCGTTCGCCCACTGCTATACTTGGACGAAAGTGAAGATCGCACTCTATCGAGATCAGTTTGCAGACTACGACCGTGAAATCTATCGCGATGAAGAGTTCGCGGTTTTTTCGTTTAGGTTCCGGACCGGTGTCGAAGCACTACGTTTCGAAAACAGTGCCGGTGAAGCTACGATGTTGCCGTTCCAAGGCCAACAAGTATGGCATTGCGCTATGTTTGGTCGTACGCAACATATGCGGATGCCCATTCAGGTTCCCGTTCCCAACGTTGATTTCTTGGAGACCTACGGCGGTTTCCTCCTGCATTGCGGGTTTACGGCGATGGGCGGGCCAGGCCCGGAAGATGATCACGCCTTACACGGCGAGCTTCCAAACGCGCTCTATGACGAAGCATGGCTCACCGGTGGCGCGGACGAAAACGGTCGTTTTATCGGACTTGCCGGCAGGTACGAGTACGCCCGTGCGTTTGGCGCCCATTACGTGGCGACGCCCGAAGTTCGTTTGTACCCTCGCTCTGGCGCACTCCGCATCGCATTTGAAGCGCAGAACCTATCGCGCTCGGCGATGGAGTATATGTACCTGTGCCACGTCAATTTCAGACCTGTTGACAACAGCGTTCTCATCGATACGACGACACACGATACCGAGCATGTCCGGGTGCGCGACAACATCCCGTCCCATCTATCGGTAAGCGACGAGTACCGCGCCTTTCTCGCCTCTCTGCGCGATGATCCGGCAAAGCACGAACGATTGAGTCCGGATTTACCGTTTAATCCAGAGGCAGTTCTGTTCCTTTCGCTCGACACCGATAACGAGGGCTGGGCCCACAGTATGCAGAAGTTACCGACCGGCGAAGCCGATTTTATTTCGTTTCGTCCGTCGGAACTCGATCATGCCATACGCTGGATTTCGCGCACGCCGGATCAGGACGGTCTGGGGCTGATACTCCCGGCGACAGCAGAACCGGACGGGTACTCGGCAGAAAAAGCAAAGGGCAATATCAAGATGCTCCCGGCCGGCGAGCGATTTCGTTGTGAGTTCTACACCGGAGCTCTCACGGCGCCGGCGGCCCAGCGTTACTCCGAGCACATCGAAAAGAGCCTGAGCAAAGCCGCTAACAGGATCGATCCGGTTCGACTTGATGCCGAGTCACATTAGTCACGCGCTCCTCATCGAAGACGCGCTCGCAGATCAGCGCTGGCGCTCTTATACGCCTGGGCTGGGCTCCTTCGTCGGCGACGACCCGCGCGCGACAGCGATCGCCGTTCTCGGCGCGCAAGGACCCGATCTTTTTCTCCACAACCATCGGCGGAAACCTCGTGGTTTTCGCTACGGAGCGCTCCTTCACCGCCGGGGAAATGCCGAACTTATCGAGAGCCTCGCTCGAAATGCCGCGGGTAGTAAAGAAAATCGCGAACCCTTAATCGCGTACATTCTCGGCTACATAAGCCACGTGGTCCTCGATCGAACCGCTCATCCCTATATCAACCACTTTGCGGGGTGGCGGGGCGTTCCCGACAAACACCCTGATAGACCGATGATGCACGCGTTTCTGGAGCGATGCATCGATGTTCTCCTACTCGACGATCGGCGTTCCCAGAACGTCGTGAGCTACGATCTGTACGGCCGACTCCCGGCACCCGGCGCAGATCTTCTCGCACTCCGACGAGCGATCGTCCGTGCTTTGCGAGCGGCGCTGCGGAGCGCCGGCGACGACGATCAGATCGAGCGGCGAATCTCCAACGCCCTTGCGGACGCCTACGGATTCTATCGATACACAAATGCTCCGGATGATCCGTACTTCCGCGAGGGACGACGGCGCGAACGTCACGGTATCGTCAATCGTCGCTGGCTCTCGCTGGTCCATCCTCCGCGTCATTTGGTCGATGTCGACGTCCTCAACGAGAAACACGCGCAGTGGTGTCATCCGTGTGACGAGGCGCGGGTATCGGACTCCGGATTTCTTGACCTTTACGAGCTCGCCTTGAGCGAGACAGTCGAGATCGGTGTAGTTCTTCTTGAGGCGATCGCAGAACCTTCGGACGCCCGCTTCTCACGACTGCGAATCGCGGTGGGACCGAACAACCTTAACGATGGGATTACCGGCGATCCGCCGTGTCGACGCGTGTACTGTAATCCCCTTCCCCTCATCGCGCTCTACAACAGGATCAAGACGGAGTACGACTCGTAAACGTCCTAATACGGTCTGTGGAGAATTACTCCGCGAGTGAGCTCTCCAGAACCGTCGAGGCCCGCGACGATGGTGGGCCGTTTGCTATCCGTTAGATCCAAAACAGCCGGTAATTTCTCGCACTCCACCTCGCTACACAGGACCGGTGAGAACCAACGATCACCGGTAACGAGCGCCCAGTCGAGGTCGCGTGCCCATCGGAGGGCTTCTAGTTTATCGCGAGTACAAAACCAGTAATTCGGAATCCCGTCGCTGTTGCAGTCGAGTTCCTCGATTCGGTCGAACAAGATACCCTTTAAATCGAGCTGAGCGCCGTCGAGACGATCGATACCATACGCGGAAAGCGCCCCGACTGCAGCCTTGTGAGATCCGAGATGGAGTTGCCGCCCCAGGCTATGGGCGAGCTTGATGTCGAGCCGGTCGGTCAAATCTGTTCCGAGACAACGATCGGTTCGCCACGATTGGTCCAAGCGCAGATAGTACTTAATGGCGACCTCGACGTGGATCGTCTGTCCACCCACGTTCAGAACAAAGTCGAATTGCCCGATCGTCCGATTAGATCGCCGTACCGGGAGGTCCGCCGCGAGCACCTCTATATCCGGATGGCGGTGAAAAAAGTAGGTCAAAAACCGTTCGTAGCGCAGACCGTGCCGCAACGATTCGGTCCCACGCATCCAGCGGATCAGCTCTTCAGGCCGGCGATCGAGAAACGACAGGTGATCCCGGAACCACGGGAGCGAGCGCGATACGACATCGCACGACCACCAACGGCGCGGCGAGCTCCAAATTGGAATGCTTGACGCCGGAGCGCTCAGGTTGGCGAGTTGGGCACTGATTTGCGACGGGGCAATAGCCGTCGGGGCGACCGGATGCACAATAGATCCGATCGTGACACACCAGGCGAGATCTCGAACCACGCGAGTTTGAATATCGAGGAGTTCGGAGTTCGAAATCAACGGGCCTATTCGCACCAGATCCAGCCCTCGATCTCGGCGCTCCCGCGATCGGTGGGCTCGGGCGCAACGCCGGTCCAGGCGCGGTAACCGGCAAGAACGCAGAGGACTGAATCGAGAAGATCGGCCCGTCCAGCAACGGAGTCGTCGATCTCGGAAAGCTCGACAAAACTCCGCGCATCATCAACGACGTTTCGAAGGAGAGAAAGGCGGAGCGATACCGCCTGTCGATCGCGATACCCCTTCGCCTCTATGTTGCGAGCCTTGATGTATCCGGCGGGATACGTCTCAAGCACGTGGATTCCGGGAGCGCGAATCTGGGCCGAAGTCAACGGGAGATCGATCGGTCGCTGTGTGCGTCGCCGCAACGCTCCGACAAGATTAACCGCTCGTAGCGCGGTTCTCGCGATCCGATCGGCGCCAACGTCAAGTGGCGTCTTCTGACGTCGGCGATAGATGTCGCGGTCGGTCTCCCTCCGGAACAGCGTATTGGCGTCCACATCGATCGGGGATGCCGCGCGATGATCGGCGAAAACGCTCCTAAACGACTGCGGCCAACCCAACGGCGCGTCGATACAGAGCAGGGTCGTTTGGCCGATGTCCGCGTCATCGAGGACGCCCTCGAGGTCCTCGTCGACGACCGCCATGGAGACGTGATCGACGGTCAAGCGGCCCGACGAGAATCTCGCGATCGCGATCGCCGAGTTGGTAGCGGCGACGGCGAGATCGATCCCGACGAGTAAAAGACTCACGAATCGGGGTCGTACGCCAGCACCGACTGCAACCAGCGCTCGGCCTGATCGATCGATACGGCTTTGCGTTTCGCCCAATCCTCAACCTGGTCTCGTTGAAGCTTTCCGACTCCGAAGTACTGACTCTCGGGGTGGGCAAAATAGAATCCGCTTGTCGCGGCGGGCGGGATCATCATGTACGACTCGGTCAGGCTAATGCCGAGCTTTTGCGCCTCGAGAATCTCAAAGAGCATAACCTTGTCGTGGTGATCGGGACACGGCGGGTACCCGGGGGCAGGACGAATTCCCTGATAACGGACAGCATGAAGGTCGGATTTCGAGAGCGACTCGGTCGGCTCATAACCCCACCACGTCGTTCTGACTTCCTCGTGAAGCCGCTCGGCAAAGGCTTCGGCCAGCCGATCACCGATGATCTTGGCGAGAATGGCGCGATAGTCGTCGCCCTCGCGCTCGTACTTATCGGCGTACTGCTGGAGACCAAATCCTGCGTTGGTAACAAAACCGCCGATATAGTCGTCGATACCCGATCCCTTTTCGGCGACGTAGTCTGATAGAGACAGGTAGTAATCGACGGTCTCCTTCTTCTTCTGTTGTCGGAGGGTGTGCCATGATCCGACGATCTCCTGCCGTGATTCATCGCGATAGATCTCGATCGTGTCATTGGGCAAACGAGCCGCCGGATAGAGAAAGATGCCGGCACGAGCTTCTATGAGTTGGCCGTCGATAATCTCATGGAGCATCTCCCAGGCATCATCGTACAAGCGCCGCGCTTCCTCACCCACGACCGGATCGTCAAAAATATCGGGATACTTCCCTTTCATTTGCCACGCGATAAAAAAGAACGTCCAATCGATGTACTCAGCAAGGGTCGATAGCGGGAAGTCGAAAAAGTGCTTTACCCCAAGAATCTTCGGCTTTGGTGCGGGCGTAGAGTAATCCGGTTTAAACCGATTTTGGCGCGCGAGCGCAATCGGCAAGAACTCCCGGGCGTCCGCCTTCTCGTTGCGACGCCGGCGCGTCTGTTCGTGTTCGGCTTTGACCTCGGCGGCGTATCGTGACTTATCCTCAGGATTGAGCAAACGGTTTACGACGCCAACCGCCAACGACGCGTCTTTGACGTGGACGACCGGCGATCGATACTGAGGCTCGATCTTAACAGCCGTGTGGATCTTGCTTGTCGTTGCCCCGCCGATCAACAGCGGCTGTTCGTACCCCTGGCGTTCGAGCTCGGTCGCGACCGCAACCATCTCGTCGAGACTCGGAGTGATCAAGCCCGAAAGACCGATGATGTCCACCTCACTCTCTTTAGCGGCCGCGAGTATCTCTTCCATCGGTACCATGACGCCGAGATCGATTATTTCGTAGTTGTTGCTCCCGAGAACGACACCGACGATGTTCTTGCCGATATCGTGAACGTCACCTTTGACGGTCGCCAGGAGAATCCGTCCGCGGGCGGTACTCGCTCCCGTCTTTTTTTTCTCTTCCTCGATAAACGGCTGCAGATACGCGACCGCCTGTTTCATAACCCGAGCGCTTTTGACGACTTGCGGAAGAAACATCTTGCCGGATCCGAAGAGATCGCCGACGATGTTCATTCCGTCCATCAAAGGTCCTTCGATCACCTCAAGCGCCGACGGGAGTTGTCCGCGAGCTTCTTCGACGTCTTCCTCGATCCAGGCGGTGATCCCCTTTATCAACGCATGTGACAAACGTTTACCGACCGGGTTCTCCCGCCACGAAAGATCCTCCTCCCGTGTTTTGGAACTTCCGGCGTACTCGTCGGCGAGCTCGAGCAGGCGCTCAGTGGCGTCGGCCGATCTGTTGAGAACGAGGTCTTCTACTACCGTCTTGAGTTTTTCCGGTATGTCGTCATATACGGTCAACTGTCCTGCGTTGACGATTCCCATCGTCATACCGGCCGCGACAGCGTGATACAAAAAGACGGAGTGGATCGCCTCGCGAATCGCGTCCATACCACGAAAAGAAAAGCTGACATTGCTTACCCCGCCCGAGACGCTCGCGCCTGGGAGGTTTTCGCGAATCCATTTGGTCGCCTGGACGTAGTCCATTGCGTAGTTGGCGTGCTCCTCGATTCCCGTGCCGATCGCAAAGATATTCGGATCGAATATGATATCTTCGGCGGGAAATCCGGCATCAACCAACAAGCGGTAGCTGCGTTCGCAGATCTCCATCTTACGTTCGGCGGTGTCGGCCTGCCCGTCCTCGTCAAACGCCATGACTATTGTTGCCGCGCCGTAATCGCGGATCGTTGCGGCCAACTCAAGAAACGGTTCTTCGCCCTCCTTGAGCGATATCGAGTTGACGACCCCTTTTCCTTGAACGCAGCGTAGTCCGGCCTCGATAACGGAGAACTTGCTTGAGTCGACCATTATCGGGACGCGGGAGATATCAGGCTCGGCGGCGAGAAGCTTGAGAAAGCGCGCCATTTCCTCGGCGCTCTCGAGCATCGCTTCGTCCATATTGATGTCAATTATCTGGGCACCGTTTTCGACCTGCTCGCGCGCAACGGCAAGCGCCTCTTCATGATTACCCTCTTTGATAAGGCGGGCGAATCGACGTGATCCGGTGACGTTTGTTCGTTCGCCAACGTTTACAAACCCGGTATGAGTAGCAACTTCCAGCGGTTCCAGACCGGACAAGCGCATCGTCCGGGGCGACTCCGGTACTTTACGAGGGGCGTGCGCCGAACACGCATCGATGATCGCTCGCAGATGCTCGCTTGTTGTACCGCAGCACCCACCGACGATGTTTACGAGGCCGTCGGCAGCCATCCCGCCGAGCACCTCCGCCATATGTTCGGGGGTGTCGTCATACTCACCAAACTCGTTGGGAAGACCGGCGTTGGGGTAAACGCTGACGGGCAGCTCGGCGACATCTCCAAGTTCGCGGACGTAGCGGCGAAGCTGATCGGCGCCCAAGGCACAGTTCAGGCCGACGGAGATCGGCTCGGCGTGACGCACGGAGTAGTAGAACGCCTCACCCGTTTGTCCCGAAAGAGTACGCCCGCTCAAATCCGTGATCGTCCCCGAGATCATAACCGGGATTTCGATACCCGTTTCGCGGATATACCGTCGGACGGCGTAGATCGCTGCCTTGGCATTTAGGGTATCGAATATCGTCTCGATCATCAGGATGTCGGCCCCGCCCTCGACAAGTCCGCTAACGGCGTTGGTGTAGTCGGCGGCGAGCGTTTCAAAGCTGATCGCCCGATACCCGGGATCCGTGACATCCGGCGAAATCGTGAGCGTCTTGTTGGTTGGTCCAAGTATCCCGGCCACGTATCGAGGTTTATCGGGCGTATGCGTCGTAAATTCGTCGGCGATCTTTCGCGCGAGCCGGGACGCCGAACTGTTTAGTTCGCGTACAAACTCGGAAGAATCCAGGCCATAGTCGCTTTGAGATACGGAGGTTCCATTAAAGGTGTTGGTCTCGAGAATATCGGCGCCCGCTTCCAGGAAGCCTCGGTGTATTTCCTCAATTACTTCGGGTCGCGTGAGGGTCAGGAGGTCGTTGTTTCCCTTGAGCGGACTCGGATGATCCGCGAAACGAGACCCTCTATACTCTGATTCGCCGAGTCCGTAACGCTGAATGTTGGTCCCCATCGCGCCGTCAAGAAAGACGATTCGACTACTGAGGGTTTGTTTCAGCGCGTGGATTCGATCGGAACGGGTGCTCACATAGCTCTCCTAAACACGTGTCGTGTTCGCGCTAGTATGCATAAACGCGCCCTTTTCCTCCAGCACCGGGGTCGCTATCCTGTAGCTATGACCGAGCTACTCTACTACGACGATCCGATGCAACGCGCATTTACCGGTCGTATCATCAAAATGGGAACGGACGGTACCACGGTAGTTCTGGACCGGACAGGATTCTACCCCGAGGGAGGCGGTCAACCCGGCGATACGGGCGTCATCGCGGGGATGCCGGTCAACGATACCCAGAAAGGCGGTGGCGGCGAGGTTATCCACCATCTCACGACACCGATTGAACGAAGCGTTGGAGACGAGGTCACCGCCACGATCGACTGGAATCACCGTTTCGAGTACATGCAACAGCATACAGGGCAACACGTTTTGTCGGGTGCGCTTGCCCAAACTGCCGGAGCCGCGACGGTGAGCGTTCACCAAGGTCGTGACGTCACCACGATCGAGGTCGATACGGATTCGATCCGGGAGACGATCCTCGCCGATGTCGATAGCTTGGCCAACAAAATCATCGCCGCTGATCGACCGATCACGACGCGATGGGTCGACGACAACGAGCTTTTACATCTCAAGTTGCGTCGTCAAACCACGCGACGCGGCAAGGTTCGACTCGTCGAAATTGCAGACTTTGATCTGGTTGCCTGTGGAGGCGTACATCTCCCGCGGACAGGACTTCTCAACCTCGTCCAGCTCGTCGGTATCGAGAGGATACGCGGACGCCTCCGATTGAGCTACATGATCGGCGATCGAGCGCTCGATGATTACCGGAAGAAACACGCGGTGGCGACCGATATTGCAGTGTTGTTCTCGTCGCGCGTCGACAACGCCCATAAACGCGTTGAGACGATGATCACCGAACTCAAGGAGAATAACGGCCTGGTCAAGCATTTGGGCCAACGCCTCGCCGATTCGATCCTCGATTCGCTCAAACCGGTTGACGGTATTCAGACCATTGAGTTGAGCAATGAGAACGGCGACCTGTTTGCGGCGATCGGAGAACGCGCCGGGAAATCCGAGGATCGACAACTAATCATGACAAACCACTCGCCCGAGCGGATAGATTGGGCGATCGTTGTCGGGAGCGCATATCCGTTTCCGGCGGAAGCGCTCCGGGCACGCGTTCTCGACGCGACCGGAGCAAAAGGTGGCGGCAAACCGCCGCTATGGCGCGGAGTTATCCAAGCATCGGACGCCGAGACGGCGAATCGCTTTGTCAAACTCGCCCGCGAGGTGCTATCCGATCAACTCCCGTAGCCGCTGGCGACGTCTATGCAGTTTTGACAGCCGCCTGTTTTTGTGGTCGCGACGTTCTCGAGCGTCGTCGCCGCGATGTTGGAGATCGCCTCATGGGTAAAGAACGCCTGGTGTGCCGTGATAAGAACGTTTGGAAACGTAAGCAAACGGACAAATCGATCGTCCTGAATAACTTGATCCGAAAGGTCTTCAAAGAACAGATCTGCTTCTTCCTCGTAGACGTCGAGAGCCACGGAGCCGATCGTTCCCTCTTTGAGTCCCTCAATAACCGCGGAGCTGTCTATTAACGCACCTCGACTGGTGTTAACGATCATCACGCCGGGCTTCATCGACCGAATCGCGTATTCGTTTATGAGATGATAGGTCTCGTGGTTTAACGGACAGTGAAGAGAGACGATATCGCTTTCTCGATACAACTCTTCGAGGCCGACATACTCGCCGCCCGACGTGCCGAGCTCGTCGCTCGGATAGCGGTCGAACGCGAGTATCCGCGTTCCAAATCCTGCCATTATCGATGCGAATATCCGACCGATCTTTCCGGTCCCGATAATACCGATCGTCTTTCCGTGAATGTCAAAACCTAAAAGACCGTCGAGCGCAAAGTTACCATCACGAACGCGATTGTACGCTCGATACAAACGCCTGTTGAGGGCGAGTATCATTCCCACCGCGTGCTCGGCGACCGCGTACGGCGAGTACGCCGGAACCCGGGCGACGGCGATTCCGAACTCCTCGGCGGCGCGGAGATCAACGTTGTTGAAGCCGGCGCAGCGAAGCGCAATCATGCGAACTCCAACCCTCGATAGTTCCTCGATAACCGGTCGATCGGCGAGATCGTTGACAAATATACAAACCGCGTCGGCGCCCGTAGCGAGAGCCGCTGTATCGCGATCGAGGCGCGGTTCCAGGTAACGAATATCGTGTTGGTGGGACTCATTGGCGGTGGCAAATGAGTCGCGAACCCAGCGTTTTGAACTAAAAACGGTTAACGTCATGTCTTATCATCCGTCCGGACGGCGTGCCCGTCAATCACGGAGAAAGGTGGTGTGCTCGGCGACGATGATGTCGGAAGACATAGCCGCGGAAATAGACGCCGTTGCTCGTGACAGGTTCGCGCTTGACTACCTGTACCCGTATCAACGCCTCGCGATTACCAACATCGTCGAGGCGTTTCGGGCGGGCAAACTCGAGCGCTCAGACGCCGATACTCGCGGAAATCAAATTGTGATTCTACCGACCGGCGCCGGAAAAAGTCTGTGCTTTCTCTTACCAGCGGCGATCATCGGCGGCACGACACTCGTCGTATATCCACTAAAGAGCCTCATGGCCGATCAGGAGCGCCGAATCGCGACCGCCGGTTATTCGGTCGCTCAACTCAAAGGAGGGCAGACAAAGCGAGAACGCTCTGCAGTTTTTGACGATTTAAAAAAGAAAAAGATCGACTTTATCCTGAGCAACCCCGAGACGCTCGCCGGGGATCGGATAGTCGGCCTCCTCGCCAACTCCATAACTCATCTCGTCATCGATGAGGCGCATTGCATCGCCGAGTGGGGCGATTCCTTTCGACCCGCATACCTCGGCTTGCGCCAGATCGTGTCGACGATAAACGCCCCGCTGTGCACCGCATTTACGGCTACCGCCTCGGAGTACGTTGTTGGTCGAATCCGCGAAGTCGTTTTTGAACAAAGCGGTGCACACGTTATCCGTGGGAATCCGGATCGGGAAAACATCACCTACACCGTCCAACCTGCGCTCTCACTGTCTCACTCGGTGCGCGCAATGTTTAAGCAAACAAGCCGGGAGCGTCCTATGAGTCCCATTTTTCACCCGGGCGATAGCATCGAGTTGCCGGCGATCGTGTTCTGTCGCACGCGGTCGGCAACTCAACGACTCGCGCGCGCGATCGAACGGAGCATCGGGTCGGGTCGCGTCCGGTGGTATCATGCCGGTCTCGATACTTCGACAAAAACGCAAATCGAGAAGTGGTTTTTTGCTTCACACGATACCGTCCTCTGCGCTACCTGCGCCTATGGTCTTGGCGTCGATAAGCCCGACATCAGGACCGTTGTTCATACGTATATCCCGCAGACTGCCGAGGCCTATCTTCAAGAAAGCGGTCGCGCCGGACGCGATCGCGACCCGTCCCGCGCGATAGTTCTTATCGATCCAAAGGCGCAGAGAGACTTCCTCGCGCACCTTGTCGACGGAACCGTTCTCCCGACGGAAGAGGCGTTCTTCTCCCAGCGATGTCGGCGCGACGCGCTTCTTGAGCACTTTGGCGCAACTATCGATTCCTGTGCGGGATGCGACATCTGTCTGGAAGGGAGTCGCGATCATCATCACCCACCCCGAGGATCCCGCGCCACCGAGACGCTACTCGCAAGCATCGGATCTTCACGCTGCCCGCGGGGAGTCGCGGAGTGGATGAGAATCTGGACCGGATCGCTTTCCTGGCTCGACGAGTGTACGCGGTCAAGCGGTACGATCGGATACGGTAGTTTTTACGACTGGAGTGAGATTGAACTCGAGGAAGCGATCGACGGTCTCGTGCGTCTCGGTTTTCTCACGACGGATCCCTATCTCCGACCGACGCACGAAGAGCGGGGGCCGCCGAGCCTTATCCTTCCGTTCCGAGCGGATACAGGCAAAAAGGGTCCCCGCCGACCATACCCGCGATTGCAAATACCGCCGCGTTTATTCCGGCGGCGGCGTCCACAAACGTCTCCGGGTACATCTGGAGAAACGCGTTGACCGCGTCCGGTCCCACCGACCGGGCGTTTCGCAGACGATTCGCGACCCGAACGCGAAAATACCATTGAGCGGCGGCCTCTCGCTGCTGCAATAGATAGGCCTGAAACTCGTTTATCATCAGATACTCGTCGGACGGAGAGTAACTCATCCAGGCAAAAAACCCGCGCCAATAATCCCGCTCGACCTCGTCGAGCGATCCGTTCCAATACGCACCGACCGCATCGCGGAACGCCGGTTCCTCGTAGAAGATTCCGTGGAACGCCTCGTGGATTAGTAACAGGCGACGAAGCTCATAGTAACTCTCCTGGCTAATGCCGAGGATTCCTCCGGGTCCGGCGCGCCACCTGCCGTTATCGTCACGGGCAATAATTCCGTGACGCTCAACGATCTCTCGAAGAGTACGCTCGTGATCGTTAATCGGGAACTCCTGGGTCTCAACGGCGTTAAAAAAATCGGCGAGTCCCTCTCCGCGGTAGTTATGCGCGTTCCAGCCGTGTCGATCGACGAGCTCATCGTCGGTAAGGAGGGTTCCGAGGGTATCGCGTTTCTCTACAAAAAAGGCGAGCCGTCGAAACATCGCCGCCTGAATCGCGTAGTCGCGGCTGTCGATCCAGAGCACGCGCGGGTATAGCGACCATGAGAACAACTCGAAATCCTCACGCCGCCAGATTTCCTGTGGATAGGAGAGAAGCTGGGACATCTCGATAGGAATCGGGTCGTCGGCGCTACGCGCGGGCTCGATCGGCGCGATTGAGAGAAATGTAAATTCGCTATCGACCGCGCGAACGGTAAGACTCTCCGCCTCAAGCCCCCACAGGTCGGTGTGAATGACCAGCTCCCGCTCGCCGGGGCGGAGCATAATGGCAAACGGTTCCGATCGGCCCGTCTGATCGCTTACCTCGAGAACGGCGGTCGGTCTGGCGGTTCGTCCGACAAACTCGTCGGCCGGGACTCGATAGCGCAACACAAAACTGGTAGTCATACCGACGCCGACAGCAGAAAGTGAATCGACACGCCAGACACCGGTCGCGACCTCTTGCGCAGGACGGGCCCGCCACGCGTGACTCGACCGCTCGATCGAGCGTTGCGTCTCGATTTCGACGATCCGTCGCGACAGCTCACTCGTCTCGCTCGAATCGAAACCTCTCACGCTGTCCTCACCGGTTCCGCGGGCGGAAACCCCGACGACCAAAACCAAAGCGAGTACGGCGAGAATCGGAACGGTCTTTGCCATCTTAGCTGTCCAGATGTAGCAGACTTCGGGCAAGGAGTTCGGCGATTTCGCGCTTCTGGTTCTTCTTAACGGCCGACTCGGTTCTGAGAAGGTGCTCCAATCTGCTCGAGAACTCCTCCGGTATTACGGCAAGAGTACTAACCGCGGCCGCCATCGAACGGCCGGAGGGCTCAAACCGCCGGTTAATGGTAAAAAGCGCCCGAAGCAGATTCTCGAGAAAATCGGCGAGTGACAGCTGAAAGAAAAGCTCCTCATCGGCTACCGCTGCTGACGCCAGATCCGAGAGCGCGTGTTCCATCCGGGACTCGAGCACACTTCGTCGACGACGCCAAAACTCGATCGGCGGAGTTGCAAGTCGTTCGCGTACTCCTCGCAACCAGTCGCTCCGCGATAGAACGAGGTCGGAGTTGATTATGCGATAGAGCCCGTAGGTGCTCCGTGGGTAGCCGGACGATTCGACGTCAAATACGCGGTTTACCAATCGATCCATTTGGCCGATCGACTTGTACTCGAGGCGCACCGGGACCTCGTCGAGGATAAATCGGTCTTTGAGTCCGTCGAGACTCGCCTCAAACGCCTGGGCGGTTTCAAATGCTGATTCGCGCTCGCTCCGCTCGGGCAAGGTTGCGTGATAATAGACGTCGTAGCTCAAAAAGAAGCTCGGATCAAAGCGATCCGCGCCAAATCTCATGACGGTGATTGTGTCGATCGATTTCCACGTCTCGACGACACGTTGGATTCCGTCGTTTGTCCGATATACGATTGCATCCATTTTAACGCGAGCTTACCATATCGCTTATGCTGGTGACTACGACGTTGCTCGCGCTCACATTTGCCGTGAACGTCGAATCGACGCTACGAGAAAGCCAACGTGCCTACTTCCGCGCGACAGGTGACGCGTCAAGCCGCCTACTCCCGCCCTGCGTCCCGGTTACGTTTATCACCGCGGCGCTTGCCGATGCAAAACTGGACGACCTGCGAAAGAGAAATCCCGTACGTCTTGTTGCGACGGACGAGACGATGGTGCTGTTTGGCTCGTCGAGCGTCATCCTTCCGATCCAGCTTTCAGGGTGGGATCGTTTACGACAGATGATTCATCTCCTGGGAAACAGTGCGGAAATCGCCGTACCGCCGATCTGTGTAGAAGAACCTGCCGTTCATTTGGCCTGGGAAGGGCCGCGTGGATGGTCTTCCCCGGCCCCGCAGATCTCATCAACCAGCGCGTTCTGGCTGACGCAGATCGAAATTACGCCGGGTGAGCGACGATGGTGGGACGGCTGTATCTACCGGATAATCTATCGTCGGCGGCTCAGCGTTCGGCAACGATGACGCGGTTGCGCCCCGCTTGCTTCGCCTTGTAAAGCGCGCTGTCGGCGGCCTCGCTAACTTCAGCTCCGCTTTCAAACGCGGGATATCCGGCGATTCCGCAACTGAAGGTCACAAAAAACTCACCTCCGCTGCAAAAGTGCTTAAAACCGGCAAAGCTCTCGCGGATCTCATCCATGATCGTTTGAGCGGCGCTCACGTTGGTGTTAAAAAGGATAACGCCAAACTCCTCTCCACCGTATCGACCGACGATGTCCGTCCTTCGTAATCGCTTTTCAAGCAGACGTGCGAGGCTCTTGAGAACCCGGTCGCCGGTCAAGTGCCCCCAGGTATCGTTGACCGACTTAAACTTATCCAGATCGATCATGACAAATGCGAGCTCCGTGTCGATCCGCCGTGCACGTTGGATTTCCTGATCGAGCCGTTCTTTTAGGTTTGTGTGATTGAGCAAACCCGTCAACGAATCGCGTTCCATAAAAAAGCGCATTGCTCGCGTACGAGCGGCTCGTATTCGGACCGAGGTTACCAGATGGTTAGGGCCGATCGGTTTTGTCAAAAAACCGTCGCCGCCGGATTGCACCGCCTCAAGCTGCTTTTGGGCATCGGTCTCAGCGCTGAGAAAGACGATCGGGATCCCGACGTAGTTGAGATTTTGGCGAATAATCGCGGTAAGCTCGGTTCCCGAAACGGTGGGCATGTACATGTCCATCAGAATCAACTCCGGCTTGTAGTCAACCAACACCTGAAAAATGCTTGTCGGATCCGTTACAACGGAGGTGATCATTCCCGCGTCCTGAAGTACCAGTGCAGTATTGGATACCTGTTCGGGATCGTCGTCCACGACCAATACGTGAAACGGCGCGACGGTATCCTCGTTGATCATTCCTTCGATTCGGTCAACAAGCGAGATAACATCGATCGGAGACGACAAAAACGCCTGGGCGCCGTAACGGACCGAACGCAATCGCGTTTCAAAATCATCTTCGTCGCCAACGAGAACGGTAATCAGCGACTGATGAAGCAATGTTCGAAGCTGCGACAACTGCTTGAGGCGCGTCGCTTTGGCGCGGAAGAAGTCGACCGTGGCGAGAATAATCACCATCGCGTTGTTAAGATCGTCCACCCTCTCAGCAATCGCGTCATCGACGCCTTCCAACGAGGCAATTCGGACGTACTGCATGCCAAAAACGGACAGTTGCTCGGCCAGTTCTCCGGTAAGTCCCTGAATATCGCCGACCTGAAAGACAACTTTTGTACCTTTTGCAAACGAATCGGTGACGCCGTTCGGTTTATCCGGGGCGTGCGTCTCTATCAGGGTCGAATCGGAGTAGATCCGCTCGAGTAAATCGCGCGTATCGGAACCGAGCGTCCGCGGTTCACCGGAGAGATCGCGTTCTATAAGTCGTTCAACCGCGCGGGCGCGGTCGGTGAGCTCCTGAAATCCGAATGTGGCTGCTCCGCCGGCGATCCTGTGGATGAGGTTATGAAGCTCTCGGATGCTTTCCTCATCGCCCGAGGTCGCTTTGGTGGTCAAGGATTGTATCTCGCTGAGGCGATTTGGAAGATCGTTGTGGAACTTGCCGGCGAGCTGCTGAAGCCGTTCCTGTACTTTCGGCGGCAAGGATTTCATTTGTCCTACAGGATAGTCTATTCCGCCGTATCCTTCAAATTAGTCCCGACGAGATCGCACGTTGGGCGTGATACGCAATAACATCATCCGCATCACTTTGAAGCACCTCGATTCGCGGTCGGAGGTTGTGTAGCCGGAGATTGGTCGAAACAACGATCGCGTTTCTGACTAAGCGGCGGCGTTTGGCACGCATGACGGGCGATCCGGCAAATTTCTCCGTAAACTCGGCGTCGTCTTCAATCGCCAGAATGTCGGCGAGGAGCACGGAGTCTCCGGCGATCGGTCTCACAAAGCGCTCGACGGTCGTCTCCTGCGAGCGAAGATTGAGCGGACAGACCTCCTGACATAGATCGCAGCCAAAGATCCAGGAGCCGATCGGGGCCCAGAGCTCTTCGGGGATTATCCCGTCGTGCTCGATCGTCAGGTAGGAGATACAACGCGACGCGTCAATTCGAAAAGCGTCGTACAGAGCTCCCGTCGGACAGACATCGATACATCGTCGACAGGGGCCCGGACACGCACCATGACGTCCCCGCGCTTGCTCGCTCGGTTGCCAGTGCCGTGTTGAGAGGATCTCGCCGATAACACACCAGCTACCAAGAGCGCCGTTAATCAGGAGTGTGTTCCTCCCGATAAATCCAACGCCCGCGCGCTCGGCGAACCAGCGCTCGGCCAACGGCGTCGCGTCGGTAAACGATCGAAACCGATCGTCGGGAAAACGCTCGGCGAGACGTCGCGCGATACGCCTCAATCGGCGCCCGAGTTCCTTGTGGTAGTCCCGGCCGATTGCATACCGAGCGATACGACCTCGACCGGAACCGGGCGCCGTCGTTCGCTGATAGTAGTTGAGCGCGACAAATATGATCGAACGGGTCCCGGGTAAAAGCAGGCCCGGCTGCCATTTGGCCTTCTCGTGGCGAGTGAGGTATTTCATCGAACCGTGAAAGCCGCTTTCCAACCAGGATCGATACTCGCCTTGGGCGCGCGCAATCGCTTTGTTGTCGGCCTGGGCGTCACAAACGCCGACGACTTCGAGCCCCTCGGCCGCGCATAGCTCTTGTAGCTCAGAATCGACGTTAGGACGCCATTCATGGCGGACTAACACTGTGCGCTCGGGCAGTTCCGACTAATCGGACAGGCTTTGCAGTCGGGCTTGCGGGCATGGCAATAGCGCCGACCGTGATAGTTGAGACGCATACTCGCCCCGTTCCACTTGTCGGCGGGAAGAATACTGGCTACGTCGCGTTCGAGGATTTGCGGGTTCTTGTGAGTGGAAAAACCGAGTCGCCGGACGACTCGGCCGAAGTGGGTATCGACGATAATCGCGGGGGTATCAAACACGTGGAGAAGAATCACTCCGGCGCTTTTTCGTCCTACCCCGGGCAGGCGCACAAGATCGTCCATTGTTGACGGTATTTCTCCGCCCCATTCCTCCGCGATCGCCCGTGCCGCACCGACGATGTGTCGCGCCTTAGAGCGAAAAAAGCCCAGGGAATGGATTATCTCTTCGACCTCGGCGAGCTCGGCGCTCGCGAGCTTGGCCGCGTCGGGATAGCGCTCAAAGAGAACCGGCAGAACGGTATTGACCGCGTTGTCGGTTGTCTGTGCCGAGAGGATTACGCCGATAAGGAGTTCAAACGGCGAGGAATGGTTGAGAAGGCTCGGCGTATCCGGATACTCGATTTCCAGATCTTTGAGGATCTCGAGAAAGCGGTCACGATCGTTCACACGGTCATTGTAGCAACTACCCAAGATCAGGGACTACGATTCCCTCCCCAATTTGCTCTCGCCAGGCGACAATCCCGCCCCGAATGTTCGCAATCCGCGTAAAACCCGCCGCGTCGAGCACGCTTGTCGCGATCGAAGAGCGATATCCCGTCTGACAGTGTAAGAGGAGATCGCGATCACGCGATAACTCATCTACACGTCGCGCGATCGTTCCCGCATGAATCTGTATCGCGCCTTCGATATGGCCGTCGGCGTATTCAGCTGCACTCCGCACGTCCACGATCTGTGCGCCGCCCATACGCAAGGTTCTGGCCTCGGCGACATCGACCATTTTTGTACGAGCAACCCCGTCGGTCCCGGCAACGCGTCCCGATTCCACGAATCCTTGGAGCCGATCCAGGCCGATGCGTGCCAGGGCCCGCTGCGCTGGTCCTATCTGCCAGCGTTCGCCAACGATGGCTATTGGTCTGTCGTAGTCAAGCAGCCATCCGAACCAGTTTACGATTGCCGATCCGTACGGAATGTTGATCGATCCCGGCATATGGGCGCTCGCCCACTCTTCTCCGGGACGAAGATCGACGAGTTGTATTTCGCCGGTCGACACGGGCGCGGCAATCTCGCTCGGTTCCTGTTCGCTCACGATCGGGAGCTCCGTCAGAACGCTGCTCGACGGTCGATCTTTATTGAGCGCTTTCATCTGGGCGAAGTAGAACGGTGCTTCCGGTTGGCCGTCGAGAAGTTCGCTAACAAAAGACTGCTCGTCGGCAGTGGTAAACGCCCATGCGCTTGTTCGTTCGTAGCCGAGCGTCGAGGTCGGCACCGCCCCAAGGGACTTACCGCATGCCGAACCGGCACCATGTCCCGGCCAAATTTGAAGGTGGTCGGGAAGATCGGTCAGGCGCTGCACCGATCGCCACATATCGTGGGCGCCGGGTTCGCGGGTACCCGACATGCCGGCGGCTTCATCGAGGAGGTCCGGACGACCGACATCACCGACAAAGAGAAAATCGCCCGTAAAGATCATTCGCGGCGCGGCGCCTGTGGCGCGGTCGTAAAGCAAAAAGCTGATGTGCTCGGGCGTATGCCCCGGCGTATGCAGCACCTTGAGTAGTACGTTGCCCACTTCTACTTCGTCATTGTCTTTGAGCGGAACGTGGGGAAAATCGTACCGCCATACTTCGCCGCCCTCATCTGAAAGGAGTAGTCGGGCGCCTGTTTTCTGGGCCAGTTCTCGCGCGCCGCTGAGAAAATCCGCGTGGATGTGCGTCTCGGTGACGTAGCGGATCGTCAGTCCTTCGCGCTCGGCTATCTCCAGGTAGACGTCGATATCGCGTCGCGGGTCGATGACAATCGCCTCGCCGCTGGCCTGACATCCGACAAGATAACTCGATTGAGCGAGCCCTCGCTCGTAAACCTGTTCAAAGTACATCGTGCCTCCTGATTAGCGAACCAGTTCGCCGGGCCAGCCGAGGATACCCGGCTCGAGATTAACGACCGACGAAAATCCTATCTGTTCCATGTAGGCGCCCGCCCTGGAGCTACGGCTGCCGCTCCGACAATAGATAAGATAGGTGGCGTCGCGATCGAGCGTATCGATTCTATCAGGCCACTCGGGCTCGGTGACGTCGTACAGTTCTGCGCCCGCGATGTGACCGTCTTCGAACTCTTCGCGGGTTCGAACATCGAGAATCCGGGCATCTTTGGAAATTCTCGCGAGATCGGCAAATTGCTCGCTATCTACGTGGGTCAAACCATCTGATTCGGCGCGGTTCATTAATTACCTCTTATATATACTTATTGAAATATAGAGTACCAAAAAGACTCGTCGGCGACAAGAATACCGCTGCCCACCCGCCTTGACCGCCGTCCGGGGCAATTCTATACTCGGAAGGCAAAAAAAGCGCGGGGTGTAGCCTAGTGGCTAAGGCGCATGCTTTGGGAGCATGAGATCGCCGGTTCGAGTCCGGCCACCCCGACGGTATGCGCTCATAGCTCAGCCGGATAGAGCATCGGCCTTCTAAGCCGAGGGTCGGAGGTTCGAGTCCTCCTGGGCGCGATTAGCCGGATTCGCCCGTAGCGCGGTTACGGGAGCTGCCCGGCGAACTCAAAGTGATGCGGTGTTGCCACCTGCGCCGCGCGGGCGGGCGACTCGGTCCTATCCGTTGCAACCGGCTCTTTGAGTAGACTCACTCCTCTCGTTTGTCCTATCGCCTTAACGTTACCAAGCCATGACGAACGACGCCTCGCTACAAAACCCAATCGAGGACTAAGCGACAAGACCCGGAGTAGTCAAATCTAGTCATTTCGATTAGTGCGAAAGATGACTAATTTGAGTCATATCACTCACCCGAACCTCGGTTTACTTTTATATAAAACAATCCACGGGGAGGTTTCTGTGATATATCTATCGCGTAGACTTAAAAAGACGACAGCTGTTTTGTTGGCCTTGGTGGGGTTTTTTCTAGCGCTCGCCGGTTGCGACGAGGCCGGTAGCGGCGGCGACAATGGCGCGAACGCGGTTCCGCCGAGCGAAATCCCGGACGAGAATCTGCGCCAGGCTATTTCCGATACGCTCGAAACGTCCTTTGACCAAGTCACGTACGACGACCTCGCGACGTTGACCGATTTGGAGGGCGATGGCTACGGGATAGAGGATCTGACCGGGATCGACCTCCTCAGTTCCCTAGAGGACCTTCAACTGGGGGACAATCCGATACAGGATATAGACGATATATCGGGGCTATCGGCGTTGCAGATAATCGACCTGATGGATACTGCGGTACCGTCCGCAGAGCTTCTCTCCGTGTTAACCAGCGCGAATTTCCCCAACCTCGCGACGCTTCAACTTGGTGGAAATGAATACCTTGACTATACGCCGAACCACGCCGATTTTGCGACCGTGTACTCGCGCTTTGGGAGTACGATACGTACTATTCGACTTGACCGCGTCGGTTTGCAGGACGCGGATTTTGTAGCGATCTGGAATAACGTTGTTGAAGGCCGCGGGGACCAAATGCGTACCATTCAGGTTCGGAGCAACGCCTTAACCGACGCGATCTTCAGTACACTCGATATCTCCGTAATACCAAACATCGAATGGCTCCGCTTAGGCTCCAACTCGCTCGCCACTCCGGAACTGATGGGATCTTTGGCTTCACTAACGCGTCTGAGCAATCTCCACCTTGGAGACAGCGGGGTGGACGATATGGCGGTGGGAACCTTACAGATCGGTTCGCTAACAACGCTCGCGGCGCTCGACCTTGATTCCAACGCCGGTGTCACCACAATTGCGTTTGTCAGCGCCTTGACTAACTTGGATGACCTTCAAATCGACCAGACGGGGGTCGACGACATCTCGCCGATAGCCGGTTTGACGCTGATACGGGAACTCTCGATATCGGAAATCCCGATCACCGACATATCCCCGATAGCCGGTCTAACTAATCTGGCATTCCTCGATCTTCGCGGCAGCACCTTAGTCACGGATTTAAGCCCGATTGAAACGGCTCTCAACGCCGGTGCACCGCTTCAAGAGGTTAGAATAAACGGGATGGGACTGGCCCTCTATCCCACGGCCCCCGATCCAACTAATTACAACGTGCTCCAGGCGCTTCTCGCTGCGGGGGTGGATGTCGAGTATGAGTTTGGTAATGATATTGTGGCGCCGTAGGACGACTCCCGCATCGTAGCGATAGCGAATTAATATGGCGTTCCAGTGCCGACCCCACCGGTCGGTACAACTTGACGCGGCCGAGGCGTCGGCATAGAGTTTTGTCGCGGCGTTCGTTGCGACGCTAAACGTAAGATCACATCACATGGGGCACCGTCGGTTCCGCGGATACCCACGCCGCGGGTCGGAGGCTTGAGTTCTCCTCGGCGCGAAAAGAGGCGGAAAGTGGCAAACATCACAGCGACGGTCGGTGACCTAAGGTTTCCGACCCCAATTCTTACCGCCGCAGGGCCAAACGTCCGCGACCATAAGATTGTTAACTCAATTTTGCAAACCCGCATCGGAGGAATCGTCACCAAAACGTTTTCCGTTGAGGCCGCTCAATATCCTAAACCGGCGATCGCAAAAACGGTCGGCGATGGCCTTCTTAACTGCGAGACTTGGTCGGAGAAATCGGCGGATGACTTCCTCGCGGACCTGCATAAGGTTGAGCGCAACGCGACGCCGTTTATCGTCTCGGTTGGATATAGCGTCGAGGACATGAAGCAACTTGGACCGGTCATCGAGCGCGATATAAAGCCCGACGCCATCGAGTTCTCGACCCATTACCAGGACCAGGCGATCGACGGACTAGTCGCCATTACGCGCGCGCTCCGTGAATCGGTCTCGATCCCCATATGGATGAAGATTTCGCCTCATCAACCGCGCCTCGACGCGATTATCGAGGCGACAAAGGACCTCGTAGACGCCTACGTCGCGGTAAACTCGCTCGGCCCCGCGCTGGATTTTAACGTTGAGCGCGGGAAACCGGCACTCGGTTCCCCTCAAGGCTACGGGTGGTTATCCGGGCCACCGCTCCTTCCGATCGCGTTACACACGGTCCACCGGATTCGTCTGATAACCGAGACACCGATCGTCGGCGTCGGCGGCGTCTCCAGCGGCGAGGACGCGATTAAGTTTATAATGGCCGGCGCGCGGGCCGTGCAGGTCTGCTCTGCGGCGATCTCGGGCGGTCCCGAAACCTACGCGCGTATTGCCGACGAGCTCGACGATTGGCTCGACAGGCACAATATCGCGTCACTCGACGAGGTGCGCGACCGCTACCTGCACGCGGTTGAGAACCGCAACCGCGGCGCCTGAGCGTCATGGTTCAAACAAGCGAAAGAGCACATGATAGACAAACCAGAAATCGAGTTTGTAGTTAGACAAAAACCGCCGACGGACGCGGAGCCCCTTAGCAAAGGCTTTACGTCCTCCTCAATCGCGTCAGTTCGCAGATTTCACCGGACGTTTCCGCAGTACCACCCAACTCCGCTTGTCTCGCTCCCGGGTTTGGCCGAGGAGCTCGGTATAGCGGGAATGTGGATTAAGGACGAATCAAAACGCTTCTCGCTCAACTCGTTTAAGGTGCTCGGAGGATCTTACGCGGTGGCTCGGTATCTCGCCGACAAACTGGGGATCGATTCCGAAAACCTCAGCTTTACGCGTCTCAAGGAAACGGGCGCGAGCGAGCGGCTCGGAACAATAACGTTTGTAACTGCCACCGACGGGAATCACGGCCGATCGGTCGCGTGGAGCGCCCGCGAACTTGGTCATCGCGCGGTTATTTTTATGCCGGCCGGAACCGTGCAATCGCGGATCGACAACATACGCATCGAAGGCGCAGAAGTTCATGTAACCGAGGGTAACTACGACGACACGATCCGAACGGCACGAGCCTACGTCGAGGAACACGGCGGCGTCATTGTTCAGGACACAGCGTGGGAGGGGTATCAGGATATCCCGCTTTGGATCATGCAGGGCTACGCAGTCGCCGTACACGAGGCGATCGAACAAGCCGCCGCTGCGGGTGTCGATTTTCCAACCCACATGTTTCTTCAAGCAGGTGTCGGCTCATTTGCTGGAGGTGCGGCAGCTCTGGTTGCTCACCACTACGGGACGCGTCGACCGCTCGTGTCGGTAGTCGAACCGTACTCCGCCGCGTGTTACTACGAGTCGGTGGCGGCCGGTGACGGACGGGCACACGATATCGGCGGTGAGATGCCGACGATGATGGCCGGATTGGCCTGCGGTGAGCCAAATCGCCTCGCCTGGCCCATTCTTCGGGACCACGCCGATCTTTATTTCCGCGTTGACGATTCGATCGCCGCGTCGGGTATCCGCGCCCTCGCCCATCCGCGGGGAACGGATCAGGCGATCGTCGCGGGGGAAAGCGCTGCTGCCGGTCTTGGAATCTGCCTTGCGGCGCACCACGACAAGACGTACACGGATGTGCGCGACGCGCTTAAGCTAAACTCCGATTCCCACGTCGTAATTGTGTCTACCGAGGGCGACACGGACCCGGAGCACTATCGGTCCATTATTGACGAAGAGCTGTACCCAAGCCGCTGGGAGACCGCTACGCGATAGTTCGTGACGTTGCCCGATCGGCGACTTTTTTGAGTACCTCACCTGGATCGCGGAACTTTGACAGTAGGATCATCGCAGCGATAATGTAGGGCTTGTATCCCGCCTCCCGGTAAGTAGCATCCCGTTGTGCTTCAAATACGCTTGCAGCGACCTCGCCGTGCTCGCAACTG